>JAZDJU010000042.1:0-31269 GCA_043803685.1 Candidatus Omnitrophota bacterium | reverse complement strand
TCCTATACCATTCGGACTCAACTTAATGCGTTAACCAGCACGCGAATATGAGGTTGATGGCACTCGATGGCTCATGCCGGGTTGCTTCGAATCCAAGGCCAACTGCCAAGCTTGACTGGCGGTCATCCATATGAGGGGGAATGAGGGGGATTTTAAAATCTCCCCTTGCCCCTCTTTTCTCCGCCACAAGGCGCTGGACGGATCCGTCCTCTGGCGGACAAAGAGGGGGTAAGCACTTGACCGTATGGAGTGGGATGCCCTCAGACTCGAAAGCATTGACGATGGGGGGAGCAGCGGTTAAAATACGCCCCTCTTTCAAAACCAACATCCATTAAGGAGAATCATTCAATGGCTTATGTTATTACTGAGAAATGTCACGGCGAACGCTATGGCCTTTGCGCTGGGGTTTGCCCCGTGGAAGCGATCTATCCCGGAACTTACCAGGGTAAGGATTTCATGGTGATCGATCCGGCGGTTTGTATCTCCTGCGGCGCTTGTGCGGCGGAATGCCCGGTCGGTTCGATCGTCGAATCCGAGGACATGGACGCGACCTATGCCAAGATCAACGCCGACCTCTCGGCCCAGTTCAAGTCGAACGCCAAGGCCACACCCCGTTCGAAGGATGAAGCTCCGAAAAAGCCGGGGAATGCGCTGAAGTAAACGATCGTTTGGATTTTCTAGGGTTTGCCCCCGTCGCTTCGTTCCGCAAAGTGAAGCTTCGGGGGCGAACTTTGTTCTTGTAGGCGATACACCCACTAAGGGAACCAAGATGCCCTCTGCTTCCGATTGCAAAGATCCCGCCTTTCTGGAACAGGCCTTGAAACAATATGTCTCCGATCTTACCCAGGAAAACAGCACGGCACGGGTCGTTGCGCGCGGCTTGTCGCTCGTGGGGGTTGGCATTCGTCCCCTCCTGGACCATTTCATTTTCCGCACGATCCATCTGAAGGATCGCACGCAGGAATTCCTCGAGATGGGGTATGAGCGGGATCTCACCGCCAAGATCCTCGAGCACAAGGGGCACAGCGTGGAAGTTTTCCGGAAAGGCTGCGCACCGGCGATCCTTGTGGAACATCCTCATGAGAAGTCTGGACTGGACTGGATCGCGCATTTCGGGGACAAAAAGCCTTATGCGATGGCGATCCGCGTGGAAGACGTCGAAGAGGCCGCCTTCCATTTGGAGAAACAGTGCGTGGGTTTCCTGCGACCCGTCGCCGGGAAACACGGCGACACCCTGCGCGAGATCGCCGCGCTGCCCGGAGTGAAAGACGGAAGGAACGCGCATCATCTGATCCTGGTGGAGCGACATGCCGGCGACGCGCGATTTTATTCGCCGGATTTTTGGATCCATTCTTAAGGAGAGATCTTATGATCATCGGACTGACGGGCAAGAACGGATCGGGAAAAGGGGAAGCGGCGAATTTTCTCAAGGACCGCGGCTTCCATTACTACTCCCTTTCCGACGCGCTCCGGGAAGAAGCCGGAAAACGCGGTCTGCAAGTCACGCGTGACGTGCTGGTCGTGCTCGGCAATGAACTTCGCGAAAAAGAAGGCCCGGGCTGTCTCGCCGAGAGGATCTTCGCGAAACTGGACCCTGAAAAAAATTATGTGATCGACTCGATCCGCCATCCTTCCGAAGTTCAGGTCTTCCGCCGTCGTAACGATTTCACTTTGATCCGCGTTCACGCTCCGGAAAGGCTTCGCTTTGAACGACTGAAACAGCGCGGCCGGGAGAACGATCCCCGGGTATGGGAGGATTTCCAGGCGCTTGAGGCCAAGGAAGCGAAAAGCACCAGCAAGACCGACCAGCAACTGGATCAGGCGATCGCTTCGGCGGACCTCCAGGTGGACAACAACGGGCCGCTTAAGGAAATGCATGAAAAGGTGAAGGTGATCTTTCTCGATCTCGCGAAAAAAGCTCCGAGACCGGGTTGGGACGAATATTTCATGAACATCGCCAAGGTCGTGGCCCTGCGCGCCAACTGCATGAAACGGAAGATCGCCGCCGTGATCGTGAAGGACAAACGTATCATCTCGACCGGCTATAACGGAACGCCCCGCGGGATCACAAACTGCAGCGACGGCGGCTGTCCCCGCTGCAACGCGATCGATGCCTCCGGTAAAGATCTCGGGGAATGTCTTTGCTCCCACGGCGAAGAGAACGCGATCGTGCAGGCGGCCTATCACGGCGTGAGCCTCAAAGGCGCCACGCTTTATACGACTTTTTCCCCCTGCCTGATGTGCACGAAGATGATCATCAACTCCGGGATCGCCGAAGTCGTCTATCAGGGGAATTATCCGTTTCTGGAGATCTCCCTCAAACTGCTCGGGCAGGCCGGCGTCATGGTTCGCAAGATCACCATTCCCTGACAGAGCTCTTCATGACCGAAGAAGGCAAGACCTTCCTTAAAAATTCCGGGCTCAAAGGGGCCGTCCAGCGCCAGCTCGATCAAAGTTACCATAGTCCTCTTATCGATCAGATCCGTCATTCCGGATTTTCACTGAAGTCGGGACGCCTTGAGATCCATCTCGCGAAAGAATTCGGTTTTTGTTACGGGGTCGAACGCGCCGTCGAATATGCCTACGAGACTTGCGCGAAATTTCCGGACCGGCGCATTTTTCTGACCAATGAGATCATCCACAACCCGCGCGTGAACGCGGAGCTTCAGGGGATGGGTGTGAAGATCCTCACCGGCGATACCTCGCGTTCCGAGATCACGGAAAAAGATGTCGTGATCATGCCCGCGTTCGGGGTGCCGGTGGAAGCGCTGCGGGAATTCCAGAAGAAGGGCTGTGTGATCGTGGATACGACCTGCGGGTCGGTGATGAGCGTGTGGCGCCGGGTGGAATCCTATAGCCGGGACGGGTTCACCTCCGTGATCCACGGCAAATACGACCACGAGGAAACGCGCGCGACCTGTTCCCGGGCTTCAAAATATCTGGTGGTGAAGGACAAAACGCAGGCGGAGCAGGTTTGTTTCTATATCGCGGGGAACGGGAAGCCGGAAACGTTTCTCGAAAAATTCAAGGACGCGTGTTCGAAGGGTTTTGATCCGGATAAGGACTTGGGCAAGATCGGGTTCGCGAACCAGACGACCATGCTCTCGCGCGAATCGATCGAGATCTCGGAGATGCTTCGCGAGGCTCTTCGGGTCCGTTACGGCGCCGGCGAACTTCCGGATCGTTTTCATCATTTTGATACGATCTGCTCCGCGACCCAGGACCGGCAGGACGCGATCCGCAAGCTCGGCGAAGAAAAAGTGGACATTATCCTCGTGATCGGCGGCTACCGGTCCAGCAACACAGGCCACCTGGTGGAGATCGCCTCCGCCTTTTGTCCCGCGTTCCACGTGGAGGATGCGACCTCACTGATCTCGAGGGAGAAGATCCGCCACAAAAAAGCCGGAGCCCAGGAGACGCTTGAGACATTGAACTGGCTGCCCACGGGCAAGATCAAGGTGGGTATTACCGCCGGGGCGTCCACGCCGAACCGTGTGGTCGAAGAAGTGATCCAGCGGCTTATCAACATTTCAGGAGATATGAAACTATGACCTTCGAAGAACTCGTCCACAAACGGAGAAGCGTCCGGAAGTTCGTCGACCGGCCGGTCGCGAAAGAAGATGTCCTCAAATGCCTTGAAGCCGCGCGGCTCGCGCCCTCTGGGTGCAACTCCCAGCCGTGGCATTTCATCGTGATCGACGAGCCGGGACTCCGGAAGCGTGTGGCGGAGCGGATCTTTTCCGGGATCTATAATATGAACAAATTCGCCCAGGAAGCGCCGGTGCTCGTGGTCGTGGTCTCGGAAAAGGAGAAATTCCTTGCGTCATTCGGAGGGCAGGTCCGGAATACGAGTTATTGCCTCGTGGATATTGGGATCGCCTGCGAGCATCTGGTCCTTCAGGCCCAGGAGCTCGGGATCGGGAGTTGCTGGATCGGGTGGTTCGACGAAAAGGCCTTGAAAGAGGAGCTGAAAGTTTCCAAGGGGAAAAAGATCGATATCGTGATCGCTCTCGGCTACGCCGCTGAGGACAAACTCGTCCCCAAAACGCGGAAGGCTTTGACGGAGATCAGTTCGTTCAATCAATACTGTTAGTGTTGTTTTTAAAAAAGGAGAATGCCATGAAGAAAATAGCTTATACGTTTCTGGTTCTTTGTTTGATCGCATGGATGGGAACGCCGGCCTTCTGCGCGGAGCCGGAAGTGTTTGAGGTTATGACTCAGGACGATACGGGAGGCTCAGATCCTTCAGCTTTCGAGGGGGATTCGGATTCTATGCCAGGGGAGAGGTCTCCGGAAAATCTGCCGATGGATGACGCACCCGTCGATGCCGGAATGGGTGTCGCGATGTAGCTACATGAGGTGATCCGCAAAGACCCGGTCTTTGTACTCGATCGATGAAGGCTAGGCTCGGCCGGACACTTCGCCGGTCTCAGTATTCACGCGTAGGACGGTTCCCGCCTCCGCGTAGAGCGGCGCCAGGACTTCAAGTCCTGTTTCAAGTTTGGCCTTTTTGAGGGAGCGGCCGGAGGCGGAGATCCCTTTCACCACGGGATCGGTTTCCGTGATGGCCAGCTCGACATACACCGGAAGCTCCAGAGAGACCACGGTGCCCCTTAACTTGAGCGCCAGTACTTCCTGGTTCTCCTTCAGATAAAGCTTCTGCTCGCCAAGTTTTTCCGCTGTGAGCATGAATTCCTCGTAAGCCACGTTATCCATAAAGTGATATTCGGAGCCTGTGATGTATTGGAAGACGGCCGGGACTTTTTCCACGTCGGGAACTTCGAATTTCTCGCTTGTCTTGAATGTCTTGTCCTGGACTGCGCCGTTCAGGAGATTGCGGACCCGGGCCTTGACCATGGTCGAGGCTCCGCGGGCGGTAGGAGCCGCGAATTTGACGTCGAGCACAAAATACGGCTGACCGTCCACTTCAATATAAAGCTTCTTTTCCAGTTCATTGGCCGAGATCTCGGACATGGTGGATCCTTTCCTTGGAATGAGAACGTTTGTTGTGAATGAGTCGGCATTCTATACGATAAACCTCTCGCCGTCCAAGGGCCAAAGCTTCAAGCCAAGTGGCTTCGGGACACGTCCTACGGGTCAAGGGGCAGAAAAGAACGAGGGCATTGATCGTGACACCTGGTTTCGCATTTTTATCTTGAAACTCGCCACGAAGGGGTAGAAAATTTACGCCATCCGGAGGACAGGACATGAAAAAAAAGAAAGCTGAGAAGACACTCAAGCAACACGAGGACTATTTTCGCAGGCTGGTCCAGGACGCCAATAGCATTATTCTGCGCATGGATATCCGGGGCAGGGTCACCTTTGTCAACAAGTTCGCGCAGAAGTTCTTCGGGTTCAAAGAGAAGGAGATCTTGGGCCAAAGCGTTCTCGGGACGATCGTTTCAGTGACGGACAGCGCGGGCAAAGACCTGAAGGCCATGATCAAGGATCTCGTGCGCCATCCCGGGAAATATGTGAATAACGAGAATGAGAACACGCTTCGCAGCGGAGAGCGCGTGTGGATCTCATGGACCAATAAGGCTTTGTCCGACAAGAAGGCTCAAACCCACGAGATCCTCTGCGTCGGGAATGACATCAGCAAGATCAAAAAGGCCGAGGAACTTTTGGAGCAGATGGACAAGCGGAAGTCTGCATTTGTGGCCAATGTTTCTCATGAATTCAAGAACCCCTTGAGCGCCATGAGCCTTGCGATGGCTTTTCTCTATGACGGTTCGGCTGGCCCCGTGAACGAGAAACAGAAGGAAGTGCTTGCGATCGCGCAGAGCAGTACGGGAAGACTGATCCGGCTTGTCACAGACCTCCTGGATGTCTCCAAGATCGAAGCGGGGAAAATGAAATTGAAAAAGGAAAAAATCGGGGTCGTCAATCTGGCCGAGGAAGTTCTTGCGAGTAACGCGGGTATGATCGCGAAGAAGAATCTTGCTCTCGAAAAAGATTTTTCAGAAAGCGCGGGAGAGGTCCGGGCAGACCGTGACAAATTGACCGAGGTTCTCATCAACTTGCTAAGCAACGCCGTCAAATACACTCCTTCCGGGGGAAAGATCACTCTCCGTCTTTCCGGGACAAAGAAAGAGGTTCGTTTTGAGATCTCCGACTCGGGGCCAGGTATCGCCAAAGAGGATTTCTGCAAGCTGTTCGATAAATTCGAGCGCCTCACCGCCGAAAGACAGGAAGGCACCGGTTTGGGCCTGGCTATCACCAAGGACATCATTGAACTTCACAAGGGCAGGATCTGGGTCGAAAGCGAACTCGGCAAAGGCAGCCAATTTATCTTCACCCTGCCCCGGAAATAGAAAAAACAGGCAAGCCCTTTTTACACATCGGTTGAACTGATCGGGGAAGTGAATGAGACAAGCCCTATTCTTTTTTTTGTTTTTTCTTACCGCTTCTTTTTCAAATGCCCAGACGGTCGATCTCGACAAAGCTCTCTTCAAGGAGTATCAGGCCGCGTTTGTCCTCTACGACCGGTCTTCGGGGGAACTGATCAACCTGGACCCCGAATTGAGCGCCCGTCGGTTATCTCCGTGCTCCACTTTCAAGATCTACAACACCCTGATCGGATTAGAGCTGGGGTTGATCCCGGGGCCGGATGCTCCGTGGTACAAATGGGATGGTATCCGTCGTTCCATTGGAGGGTGGAACCAGGATCTGACGTTGCGTGAGGCTTTTCAGGTATCCGCGGTACCTGCGTATCAGATCCTGGCACGCCAGGTAGGGACGGAGCGGATGAGAAAGTATCTCGAACAGCTGAACTATGGCACTCGGGATATCTCGGCCGGGATCGATTCTTTTTGGCTTGATCGCCAAGGGCATGCGTCTCTGACGATCAGCGCCGATGAGCAAGTGGCTATTTTGAATAAACTCCTGGATGGAAAGCTGCCGTTCTCTGATAAGAACATCGCGATATTGAAAGATGTGATGAACGCGGTGGAGACTGAAAAGGGAACGCTTTATGGCAAGACAGGGTCCGGGATGAACGCCGATGGCCAATGGGCTTTGGGATGGTTTGTCGGTTTTTTGGAACATAGAGGGACGACGTATGTGTTTGCCTGTAATATTACCGGCGGCGAGGATCCTTCTGGAAAGAAGGCCCGGGCCATCGTGGAGAACATTTTTAAATCTCAAGGATTTCTTTAGTAGCACGTCGAACGGCACCCGGTACCATTCGAATTGGACTTGGTCCGGAAAATCGGCCATAATGCCTCCACATTGATCCTTCCCATCACTGTTTTCTGAGGGTTCCAGCTATGTTCAAAGTCGCGAAAATGATCTATTTCAATTACGGGCACCGGCTCCTGGGAGGACACGATAAGTGCTCCCATCTTCACGGCCACAGCGCGCGCGTGGAGATCGAGATGGCCACCCCGAAGCTCAATCACAAGGGGATGGTCGTGGATTTTTTTGATATCAAGCGGACGATCGGGGAGTGGATCGACCGGAATCTCGATCACAAGATGATCCTCTGGACGAAAGATCCTCTTGCGAAACTCCTCAAAAAAGCTGGTGAACCCGTCGTGCTCGTGGAAGAGAATCCGACGGCGGAAATGCTGGCCCGGAGGATTTTCCAGGAAGCCCGTCGCATGAAGCTTCCGGTCTCCAAGGTAACGCTCTGGGAGAATCAGGACAGCTGCGCGGTCTACGAGGCATAGCTATGAGCGATGAGTTCGGGGTTGTGAGTCAAAAATGCTCTTACTCCGGACTCCCAACTCATAACTCAGAACTATAGACATGTCGCAGACATTACTGATCGGTCCTGCCGGTTGCGGGAAGACGCACCAACTTCTCGATGCTTTCGGAGATGCGCTCGCGAAAGCGGCCGATCCTCTCGCTGAAGACGTTTTCTTCGTCGTTCCTTCCGCCGAACACACCGAACGCGTGGTCTCTCTTCTGATCCAACGGGGTCTCAAAGGATTTTTCCACAAACGCGTGACCACACTTTCCCGGCTCGCGGGCGACATTTTTCGCGTGGCCGATATCCCTGTGGCCTCCAGCCTGACGCGCACCATGATCGTCCGGGACCTTGTCCGCGAGAACGCGTGGGATTATTTCGAGAGAGTGTTCGATCAGCCGGGGTTTCCGGCGCTGATGGCGCAATTCGTGACCGAGCTCAAGGAGTCCTGTGTTTCGCCCGAGGTTTTTCGCGAACGCATGAACGCGCTCAAGGGCTTTGAGCCTGCCTATGGCGCGAAGTACGAAGCTCTCGCCGGTTTCTATGAGCAGTACGAGGCCCGCCTCACAGCGCAGGGGCTTCGGGACAGCCAGGACGCTCTTCGCATCTTTCGCCGAAAAAGGGGTCAGACCCCTTTTCCTGACAAAAAAGGGTCAGACCCCTTTTCGCTTTCGGGTAAGCGGTTCAAGGCGCTTTGGATCGACGGTTTTTTCGATTTCTCGAATCTGCAGCTGGAATACCTCCGTGAACTTTCTTCCATTACGGAAGACATCACGATCACGCTCACCCGGGAAGAGGGGCAGGGATCCGAAGGCGCTTTTGAAGCGGTGAGCCGGACCGCGCAGGATCTCGAGAAACTTGGATTTAAAGTGCAAGTGATGAAACCCCTTTCCCGGCGCACCGAAAAGCCGTCACTCCTTTTCCTTCAGAAGAATATTTTCTCGACAAAAGCATCCCCTCACCCTGGCCCTCTCCCCAAAGGAGAGGGGAAAAAAGGGTCCCTCTCCCCGGGGGAGAGGTTGGGTGAGGGCGGGGACATCGTGATGCTTGATGCGATCGGGACCGAGGGCGAGATCGAGATGATCGCGCGCCAGATCCACAAGCTCTACGCGACGGGGGACTACCGGTACAGTGATTTCGCGGTCCTGTTCCGCCAGATCCGGCATTACGCGCCGGTCATCGCTTCGGTCTTCGCCCGCTACGGGATCCCCGCCGAGATCCACGAACGCGACCGGTTGAAATTCTCTCCCTGGATCGCCGCGACGACGGCATTGCTTACAGTTTTCCGTAACGGCTGGAAGCGGGAGGACGTTTTCGCTTTCCTGAAGTCCGGCTACACGCGCCGTCTTGGGAAGGAAGAAGATAAATGCGAGGATTGGCTCGCGGAATTCGAACAGCGGTCGTTCCGGGAAGGCGTGGCGGGGACGCGAGATGCCTGGCTTGGGGACTGGAAAGAGAGCGGTGACGGAACCACGGACGAGTTCAACCCGAAGAAAGCGCGAACGGTCAAGGCCCTCGCAGAACTCGAGGATAGTTTTCTGGCGGCGAAGACCTCGGAAGATCATATCGGGACTTTCAAGCGGGCGGTGTACGACACTTTCGGGATTCTGGAGGTAAGCGACCGCTATACGACGTTCACGCGCCGGGACGCGGCCTCGGTCAGAAGGTTCGAGGCGTTGCTTGAGGAGGTCCGGGACTATTTTGTGAAGAACAAGGCGAAGGAGGTTTCCTTCGAGATCTTCGCTGACCATTTTCTCGGTCTTGTGGAGCTGGACGTTTACTCGCTCCATGAGCGTGATAAGAACCGCGTGCAGGTCTACGACGTTTCGCTCGCCCGGCAGAAAGAATACAAGGTCGTGTTCGTGGCCGGCCTTCTGGAAAAAGTTTTTCCCTTGCAGGTCCGTGAGGATCCGCTCCTTTCGGACTGGGAACGGAAGCTGATGAACGGGCAGATGGGGCATCCTCTCGCGGAGTGCTTGCCCCGGCAGAATATCGAGCGTTTCTTTTTCTATGTCGCCGTGACGCGCGCGAAGGAGAAGCTTTTTTTATGTCACCCGCACCTCGATTTTGAGGGGAAGGAATCCCTGCCGTCGTTCTATCTTGAGGAAGTGAAAGAGCTTTTCGGAGGCCGTGTGCCGGTAATCCGTCAGGACCTTTCGCGGCCTTTCCCCGAGGTGGGCGAGGCGATCACTCGTCGCGAGCTGGAAGCTTCCGTGGTCGGTGCCCTTCGTTATGAGGAGGAGAACGTGACAGATCTGCATGAGGCTGTGGCGAAACTTGCCGGAGACCCCCGGAGCGCCGCACGGTTCCGGTCTGCCGGGATCCCGGTCGAGGCAAAGATCCTGGATGAGAAGATCCTGAAGGACGGGCATTTCGAAGTCCGGGAGACGAGTCCCACGAGGCTTGAAACTTATGCCAAATGTCCTTACCGTTATTTTGCCGACAAGATCCTCAGGTTGAAAGACACGGGCGAGGACCTCCGAGCGATGCAGAAAGGGAGCATCCTGCACCACGTGCTTCAGCAGTATTTTGATGCCCATGCCAAAAAGGACCCGAAAGAAACGCTCGAGGCGTTCGTCCAACGGGAAATGGAAGAAGGTCTCAAACGGCATCCGATGGTGTGGAGAGAACCCTACGAGGAAGCGCTGGATCGTCAGGAGCTTTTCGAAATGCTCGTGGATTTTATCCGTTACGAAACAGAACGCCTGACAAGCGCGGCCTTCAAACCGCATCGCGTGGAATTCTCTTTCGGGGACCTTGGAGAGAATGACCGTCCCGCCTTCGAGATCGAAGGAGAAGGAAAGCCGATCAAACTGCGGGGGCGGGTGGACCGGATCGATACAGACACGGAAAAGAAGTTCGCGGTCGTGATCGACTACAAACGTTCCGCAAGATTTAAGGCCGCAAATCTTGAGCTCGGGACCGCGCTCCAATTGCCGCTTTACCTTCTCGCCGCGCAAAAGCATTTGGGCCTCACGCCCCTCGGCGGCGAGATCTATTCCGTCCGCGATCACAAGAAAAGTGGGTTTTGCTGCGAAGGGAGTGCTAAACCATTCGATAAAGAATTTTCATCCCGGTCTCAGCTTCCGAACGATGTGTTCCAAAAGACTTTGGACCGGGCTGTGGCGTTTGTCCAAAAGTTTTCAAAGGAGATCGCCCTGGCTGAGATCCCGGTGAAGCCCCGGGACTGCGAAAGTTTCTGTTCCTACGACACCGTGTGCCGTATTGAGAAGTGGAAGTTGCCGATCATCCTGGAGAAGATCCGCCAGGAGGATGAAAAAGACGGTCTTGTATAAAAAGGGCGTTGGGCTTGCCAAATGGAAATTCTGTGTTATCTTTCCGGCATGTTGCATGTTTTTTAAACTTCTGGAACAGGAATGAGAACGATGGCTGCCAAAAAAATCCTTATCGTGGATGACGACCCAGGAACCGTGACGGTTCTAGAGCACCGCTTCAGAGAGGAGGGCTACGAGACCTGTGTGGCCCGGGACGGTGAGGAAGCTGTTACGAAAACGAGAGAGGAACGACCGGACCTGATCGTCCTGGACGTTTTGTTGCCGAAGTTGACCGGCTATGGCGTGATGTGGACCCTGCGTGAAGACAAAGAACTTGCCCTTATCCCGTTGATGGTTATTTCCGCCCAAGAGGTCGTGAAAAGGTTTTTTCTGGATCTTCCCCGCGTGGAATTTATGGCCAAGCCTCTGGATTTTCAGGCGTTTTCCGAAAAGGTCTGTCGGCTGATCGCGAATGTCGGTGGTTCAAACGAGGTGAGTGTTACCTAAGCCGTTAATCGTCAATCGTAAATTTAGCCGGTCATCCCCGAAATCTTTTATCAGGGATCCATGGATTCCCGCACTGAACAACCTATCAAAGATTTATAGGAAGTTTAGTGCGGCACTCGCTTTCAATAAAGTCCTTAATGAGAGCCCGTGCCGCTTTCGCGGGAATGACAGACAGGTAAGACTTTCAAGAATTTGATCTCGTTTATCTAAATCCGCAATTGTTTTTCCGCGTCCACCACATCCCGGTCGATCATACTTCGCGCGCGCCGTGCTTTGGCCTTGAGCCCTTCGGAGGCATGGGGGGCGTTGGCGATCTCCCGCAGGAGTTGGATCACCATCCGGATATAACGCACGAGGCTTCCTTCATCTTCCGAGGTCAGCTGGCAAACCTTCTCGAAGTCCTTACCCTGCGTCCATGCCTCGATAGGTTTGGCGAGATGAAAATAGGGAGGCTTGGTGTGCGGCGTGACGCGGAAATTGGATTCCCACTTGAAGACCATCCTGTGGTAATGCTGGGTCATCTTGAGTAATTCAGCGTGGTCCTTGCCAAGACGCGGGGCCTCGTCGTTCTTGCGCGGCTCAAAGATCAGTCCTGCCAGGAAGACGTTCAGTTTTGCTTCGTCCAGTTGCTCTAGCGCGCCGTCGGTGTACATTTCGGTGAGAAGAAGCTCAAAGCCGAAGATCGAGGCCGCGAATTCTCCTTTGACCGTGAGCGTACCCTGCGTGTCTGTTGTTCCGGCATCCGTGATGTAGCCCATCTCCTGAAGGAGCGCGAGCTTGTTCTTCAAAAGATCGAGTCCCTCGTCGCGCTTTCGTTTGGAAGACTGGAAAAAATGAAAGGAGCGAGGGTAGATCTCAAGAAGCCTGTGTCCGAGCGTCCGGTAAAGATTGAGGAGCGTCGCATAGGTGGTATTCAGCTGACTGCGCACGGGTTCCGGCTTTCCGTAAAGAACACGTTCCACTTCCGGAAAGGAGATGTCGTTGGGGTGAATGCGGCAGTAAACGAAACCTTCCGGGTCCATGCCGCGGCGTCCCGCGCGTCCGGCCATCTGGAAGAAATCGCGCGTGGTGAGTGTCTTGAATCCTGTCCCGTAGAACTTTTCAAGTTCGTCGAAGATCACGGTACGCGCCGGCATGTTGATCCCCAACGCAAAAGTTTCGGTGGTGAAGATAAGTTTAATCAGACGGCTCGTAAAAAGTCTTTCGATGACCTCTTTCAAGGTCGGAAGCATGCCCGCGTGGTGGTAGGCGATCCCTTGCTCAACAAGTGGGCGTATCTCTTCGGCGGTCTTGTCACCCGCCAGATCGAAACGTGTCAGGAGGTCATCGTAAAGCGCCCGGATCTCGCGGCGTTCGGCATCTCTCAAGAGATCAAAATGCGCGACCTCCCAGGCGAGCTGGGCTGTGCGCTTCCGGCCGAACGCGAAATAAATCGCGGGGAGTTGGTCTTCATCAATGAGATGTTTTACGAGGTCATTCAGGCGGTTCGGCCGGGCGCGAGGCGGCTGGAATCCGCGGCGTCTTTCGCGCATGGACAGCTGCCAGTTGTCGCGCTGGAGATAGCCTTCTTTTCGAAGTGATTTCGTGTTCGTGAGGATCTTGCCCTGACACTGGAACAGAAAATGGAGCGGTACGGGGCGATGGAACTCTTCGATCACGGCAATCGGACGCTGGTGGATCTGACGGATCCAGTCTGCGAGCTCCTTGACGTTCGGGATCGTGGCGCTCAAGGCGAGGATGCGGATCTCCGGGGGCGTAAAAAGCAGCGCTTCTTCCCAGACCGTGCCGCGTTGCGGGTCATCCAGATAATGGACTTCATCAAAAATGACCCAGCCGATCTTTTCGATGCGTTCCGAGTTCTCGAAAAGGCAATTCCGGTAGATCTCGGTCGTCATGATGAGGAGCGGCGCGTCGGAGTTGATGGAGACGTCCCCGGTGAGGATGCCGACCGTATCTTTACCGAAACGTTCCTGAAAATCCCGGAATTTCTGATTGCTTAGCGCTTTGATCGGGGCGGTGTAAATGACCCGTTCGCCGCGCGCGAGTGCTTTTTCAACGGCTTTTTCGGCAATGAGCGTTTTTCCGGAGCCTGTGGGAGCTGAAACGAGAAGGGAATGCTCCTTTTCGATCCATTCAATGGCTTGCAGTTGGAACGGGTCCAATTGGAATGACATAGCGGCATTATAACGGATTTCTGAAAGGGGGATGTTTTAAATTGTGAAGAAGCTTTTCGCCTCACTTAGCACGATCGACCAGGGACGTCAGACTGCGGACCGGAGACCGCAGCGAAAACAAGATCATTAAGGGGGGTTCTTTTGTCTGAAGTCTGTGGTCTCCAGTCTCTGGTCTTCAGCAAAGTAATTTGCTTTTTCATTTAGCTGAATGTAAACTACCGCGGGCTGAAAATTGAAAAGAGCCCAGAGTGGTCTTACTAAAAAAATGAAGGGGAAATGATGTCTTTTAAGTTATCGCTGAAGTCTCTGGCCGTGCTCTTATTCTCTCTGCTTGTTTTTCATCCCCTTGCTTTGGCCGAAGATATCACTAACGAAACGCAGAACCTGCGAACCGAAGAGTGGCGTGCTAAACAAACCTCCCGTGTCGCGGAAAAGTCGAAAGAAAAAGCGGCGGCTGACAAGTTCAAGACTGGCGTGACGTATGAGGATATCCTCAAGGATCCGGACAATATCGAGCTGAATGCCCGTTACGCGCAGGACCAGATCGCCAAGGGAGAGCTTTTAAGTGCCGCGGCGACCCTGGAGCGTATCCTTCTCGTCAACCCCAACCTCGCCGATGTCCGGCTTCTTTATGCCGTCGTTCTTTACCGCTTGGACAGTCTCAATGAGGCCCAGAAGGAACTAGATTCCCTCAGGACCATTACGTTGCCTCCGGCGATCCGGGAGCAAGTGAGCGCCTACGAAAAGAAGATCAAGCAAAGGAAGCGCCGGACCCGTATCGGTTTGCGCCAGAGCAACGGTTGGGGCTATGATACGAATCGTAATGCCGCGCCTTCTTCCAAGATCCAGCTTGTCAATAACACGGCGCAGGATCTTGTTGGAACGAACAACCGGCGCGCGGACACGAACTTTTTGAACATTTCTACTGTTGATGTGACGCATGATCTCGGGTTCCAGGCGGGGCATTCGGTGTTCGCGAACTTTACTTATTATCTCCAGGAACAGACGAAGGTGAATTCGCTCGATCTCGGTTCGTTTCAATATGAGCTCGGCGGAACTTACAAAAGTAAATGGGTCGATTTCACGCCTTCATTCGTCGCGAGCAATATTTTTCTTTCCAGTGAAAGTTTTCTGCGGACCCAGGGCGGGAATTTTCTTTTTGAGCGGGACCTGACCAAGAAACTCAAAGGGTTCTATAATTTCCGGATCGAGCGCCAGGATTATCTGAACATTTCGGAGAACACCAATTCCTACGACAACAAGGGACCTGAGTTCAGCCATAATTGGGGCGTGGGTTATATGATTATTCCGACGATGAGGTGGACGTCCAGCGTCGGGTACGCGGATAAGGATGCCAAGCAGGACTTTAACGCTTATCAGCGTTTCAGTCTTAACAACGCGCATACGTGGGTTTTGCCCAAGGGCCAATTCGTGATCAATTCTGTGAATGTGAATTTCGATAACTACGATACCCCGGAGTTCTCGGTCGCGAGCAAGATCCGCCATGACAAGTCGATGCGGTACCGAGTGACCTACGGGACGCCTCTCACGACAATTTTTTTCGGGAAAATCCTTCCCAAGCCGATGAAGGATATTGTTTTTACCGCTTCCTATGAGTTTTATCGCGCGCTCTCCAATATCACCAATTACAGTTACACCAATAACAAGTTCCAGATCATGCTCACCAAGAGCCTGGAATTTTAAACCCCAAGATTTTCTCCTCTGGTATTCTTCTGCAAGAATAGGCGCCTCGAATGACAACATAAAGTCTTTAATAGTCTGCGCAGAGTAAAAAAGCTATAATTTGCTATAAATAGAGCGTTGTAATATTTTGAAAGCTCGTGTACCTTTTCCCTATAGAGAAAATACGAGGGTCAACGGGGTATACCATGAAAAGGACAAGCCGATGAAAAAGATATTCACTTTTCTTTTTGTTTTCGTCTTTATTATTTCTAACGCTGCGGCCTTTGCCCAGATGCCGGTCACGGTTCCAGGTATGGGGTCTTCTCTGGAAGGACTTTCCAGGATCGGCGTTGTTGCCGGGATCCAGGGGAAAGTCGAAGTCATGACCCCCGGGGCGGCCGGACGTGTGGTCCAAAGCGGTGAAGAGATCTTTATCGGTGATGAGGTGAAAACCGACGCGTTGGGACATTTGCAGATCCTTCTCTTGGACGAAACTGTTTTTACGATCGGGCCGAACAGCGCTATTACGATCGATAAGTTCATTTATGATCCCGGGACTCACGTGGGAAAAATGGAAGCCAGTGTTGCCAAGGGTGTTTTTCGTTACGTTTCGGGAAAGATCGCGGCGAACAAACCCGAGAATGTGAAGATCCATTTGCCCTCAGCGACGATCGGGATCCGTGGGACGATCGTGGCGGGGGAAGTTTCTTCGACGGGTTCGATGGCGATGCTTCTGGGCCCGGGAACGAAGAACGAAACGGGCGCGACGATCGGAAGTTTTGTAATGACCGGTACCGGCGGGAATTCCGGTCAGCAGGAACATGTCAACCGGACGGGGTTTGGCGTGAGCGTTGACACGACGGGAAGTCTTTCGGGCGTGTTCATGGTTCCGGAGACTCGTGTCCAGCATTTGGGCGGAGCCCTTTTGCCATCAGCCGTGCAAGTTCCGGCGCCTCCCACGGGAGGAAATGATGTCGCTCCTGCCGGAGGGGGAATGCCGCCACGGCCGGCAGGTCCGATTCCGGGAACATTGCCTGTGGCACCCGCGCCTGGTGCGGGGCCTGCAACAGCGGGTCCGGTGCCGATGACAACTGGCGGGCTTTTTGGTTCCGGAGATATGGGGAAGATATCCGGCGAGCAGACGTATGCGGGTTTTCAGACAACACAAACGGCCCAAATGATGGGGATCTTCCAGAACAATCTTATGCAGGATTCCACCATCGCTTCCCAGGATGCTATGAACAGTTCCGTGCAGCCCAAGCCTCAAACCGTCCGGAATACTTTGAACGGGGATATGCTTGCCCGGGTCGCAGGGGTCGTGAACTATCACCATGTTGGTGGGAGTTTTAATTACAACGGGTTACTGGGCACGCTCAGTGCGACCCTGAATGTAGATTACAATCTGAATCAGATCATCGGGGGTAGCGTCCAGATCAATATTCCCGACGGGATATCCGCCGGGACGCCGCTTATTGATAAGTGTGATCTGTCGGTTAAAAATTTCATGACAGGTGATCCTTCGGGATTTGCGTCTTATGAATGGACGGGCGCGCAATTGACACAGGGAGGGCCTACGAGTTTTGATGGTCTTGGCGCTTTCGATAAGGTGACGGTTGAATTCCAGGACGTGATGAGGCCGTTGCCTGATGGATCCACTCAGGTCGATATCTCGGCGCAGGCAAAGGTCACTGCGGATTACACACGATCGACTGATACGGGATCCGGCGAACTGATCGCTCAGTAGTCTTGATCTTTCGGATCAATTTTTAAAGGGACATCCCTAGTGGGACGGGCATTTCTTGGTTGCCTGTCCCCGTAATTTTCCACTTCACACCCTCTTTTTAATGTCCCTCGGAGAGAGTTGCGATATAATGACGCCGTTTATTAACCGGCACCTCTGAGGAATATCCGCCATGAAAAAAGTCATCGCTTCTTTTGCCGCATTCCTGCTTGTTTTTTCCGTCCCCGTTCTTTTCGCCCAGATGCCGCTAGGAGTTCCTCCGGTTTCAGGGATCTCCCAGGACCTTACAAGGATCGGGGTTGTTGCTGCCGCCGGGGGGAAAGTCGAACTCACGACGCCGGGACAGGTCGGGCGCGTGGCCCAGAGCGGTCAGGCGATTTTTATGGGGGATGAAGTGAAGACCGACGCCTTGGGACATCTCCAGATCCTGCTTCTGGATGAAACCGTTTTTACGATCGGGCCGAACAGCGCGATCACTATTGATAAATTTGTTTATGATCCCGCCAGCCATCGCGGAGAGATCAAGGCGAGCATCACGAAAGGTGTTTTTCGCTATGTGTCCGGGAAGATCGCGGCCCAGGATCCGGACGCTGTGAAAGTAAAACTGCCCGCGGCCACTCTCGGGTTTCGTGGGACGATCGTGGGCGGTTCTGTCGGCGCGAACGGTCAGGGACTTGCGGCGCTTATGGGACCCGGCAGTAACAACGACGCCGGCGCCCAAAATGGAAGTTTTACGATCGATGGAGCGGGAGGGGATCAGCAGAATGTGAATCGCACGGGGTTTGGCGTCGAGTTCGGCGCGGACGGAGGGCTTTCGGGCGTGTTCCAGCTCTCAGACGAACAGATGAATGGTTTGAGCGGCGGGCTTGGCGGCGGCCAGGATAACGGGGGGCAAGGAGGCGGTAGCCAGGACGGTGGTGATTCAGGCGGCGGGCTTGGCGGCAATACGGACATGGGGGATCTGTCGGGCGAAAATAATGTGCTTGCCGGAGGCAATGTCACGCTGATCGATGGTTTGGGCAGTATCGGTGATAGTCTGAATAACGCGAGTATTCTCGGGGCACAAGAAGCCAGAAATGACACCCAAGGTGGAATTCAGAATGGGCGCACAAAAACCTCGGATCTGGTAGGGCTTTCCGGGATCTATGCCTATTCCGGATCAGGCATTTTCTACACCACGGTGAGCGCAGGCAGCCCAGTAAATATTTCGGGAACTGTGTCCGCGAGTTGGAATCTTAATTTTACGACGCAGGCTTTGGAGAACGTAAGCATCAATCTTGTTTCGATGGGCGGCGGGATCGGAGGTTCGACAGGTTTTGCCACTTCTTTCGCGAACGTACCTTTTTCGAGTCTTTCGCAGAGTGGCGATGCTATTTTTACGCCTCCTGTTCAATCGGGTACTCCGGAGAGTAGAGCGATCATTTCATTCGAAAACGTTGATGGTCAAGTGGCGCAGAACGGGAAGATCGTCGTGACCTATTCTGATGGGCCAGCCCAAAATGTGGGAAATGGTGGTTTCAGCGTTTCAAAGACATAACCAATCTGACAGGGGGAAGCTTCTGTGAAAAAAAATCTTTGGATGATGATAGGGCTTGTGGCGCTTACTGTGACGGTCGCAGGTCATGTGTTCGCCGCGGAAGAAGCTTTGCCTCAGGCCGGGGTTGCGGCGGCGGTGAAAGGCGAGGTCAAGGCGACCACGCCTCCGGGGACAGTAGCTCGATTGCTCAAAAGCGGAGACAAGGTCTTCATGGGTGATAAGGTCGAAACGGGGACGGATGGACAGCTTCAGATCCTTCTTTTGGACCAGACGGTTTTTACGCTAGGGCCTTCCGCCGGGCTCACCGTGGATGAATTTGTGTATGATCCTTCGAACGATGATGGCAAAGTGAAGGCGAGTATGCTGAAGGGTATTTTCCGCGTGGTGTCCGGGAAAATAGCGCACAAGAAGCCAGAGAATATGTCGGTCGAGCTTCCCGCGGGTTCCATCGGTTTTCGCGGGACCAATGTGGCCGGGATCATTGACGGGAAGAAGTCCACGATCGTTCTGCTCGGTCCCGTTGGTGTGGGACGTATCTATGTGACCAATCTTGTGAATGGCGAGATCGTGGGGGTGGATATCGACGAGGCCGGGAATGCCACGATCGTGGATGGTCCGAACAGCGCCCCCGCGGCGGTATTCCAGGTTTCGGAAGCGGACCTCAACCGGATCGCCGGAGCTTTGACTCAGGAGACGAGTGGTACCGGAGGCGACGCGACGGCGGGATTTGATCCCAATGCGGTCTCGATGCCGCAGGGACAAGTGGACGCGCAACAGCTTCTGGATCTTCTCAATAACGTGGACACTTTGAACCAGACCAGCACGCTTGGGGCCCAGAGCGCGGCTCAGAATGCCGCGGAAACGGTGAAAGACGATATGGAAAATTCCGGTTCGCAGAACCAGGACCAGTCTTTTAAGTCAGTAGGTTAAAGATCCTTGCACGGGGGAGGAAATTCTTTTTCATGAAAAGGTCTTTTGAACTATGCGTGGTAGTTTTTTTTTCGGTTTTAGTCTGCGCACAGGGAAGTTCATCCGCCCAGGTCGAGGAGTCGGTGCAGGCCGGAGTCACGGCGTCCGTGAAAGGTTCGGTCAAGGCCACAACGCCTTCCGAGAGGCGGGCGCATTCGCTCAAGGACGGGGACGCGATCTTCATGGGTGACAAGATCGAAACAGGCGAAGACGGACAACTTCAGATCCAGCTTCTTGATCAAACTGTTTTTACGCTCGGGCCTTTGAGCACCATCATGGTCGACGAATTCCTCTACGATCCCCAGAACGCCGGAGTCCAGGCCAATATGGTGAAAGGGATTTTTCGGGCGGTGTCCGGCAAGGTCGCCCAGAAAAGAACGGAAGATGTCGAGGGCAGTGAGGTTTCGGATGAGGTGAAAGCGGCGCCGGAAACTTCTCCGGCGCAGGTTCAAGCGGAAGCTGCTGCCTTAAAAAAGCTCATGGATGACGCCGATGCGACGAATGTTGAATCGGCGGTAGATGGCGAATTTCAAAAACAAAAGTCCCCCTTGAAAAAATAAATCTTTACAGTTGCCACCCCCCGCTAGCTATACTGCTCGCATCCAAGTTTGATCTTTCAAGAAACCGATGCTAAAGCAGATCGAATATTTGAAACGCTATGCAAAAGGAGGGGGAAATGTTTCAGAAAATGAGTCTTTGTATTTTGCCGATTTTGGTTATCGCGATAGCCCCGGTTACTTATGCTGGAAAATCGGAATTAACCACTTACTATCCCTCTCCCTACGGTGAGTACATGAGCTTAAAGGGCTCGACTTTTGACATGCCCGGAACAACGACCCCAGGCGTATCTTCCGCTGGCCAGGGAAGGATCTATTTTGATTCGACGGCCAATAAGTTTCAGGTTTCCGAAAATGGCGGTGCGTTTGCTAATTTAGGCGGTGGCGGTGGGCTTCTTTCTGTGCAGTCTTTTACTTCTACGGGAACCTCGACTTGGACCAAGCCGTCTGGGGTGACAAAGGTTTTGGTTAAATTGGTGGGTGGCGGTGGAGGCTCTAGTGGCCAGCTTACTTCCGGTGGTGCTGCTGGCGCGGGGGGTGCGGGAGGGTACTCAGAGTCGCTAATTGATGTTAGTTCTGTCGCTTCGGTGACCGTGACTGTGGGAATTGGAGGGGCAGGCGGGGCGGCAGGAGCAAACAATGGTTCTTCGGGAGGCACCTCAAGTTTTGGGGCCTATCTTTCTGCCACAGGGGGAGGGGGAGGAACATATGGTGGTCCGGGGGGTGTGGGTGGTTCTGGGTCAGGAGGAAATATTAATATGGATGGTGGCGATGGAGGTTATTCTTACGGTGCTATCGGCGGAGCATCGTATTTTGGTGGAGGGGGTGGGCCAAATGGCGCTGCTGCAGGGAGGCCTGGGAAAGCGTACGGTTCAGGTGGCGGAAATGACAGAGGTCTCGGCACTTATGCCGGTGGCGCTGGCAAGTCCGGCATTGTCATCGTCTACGAATATGCTTGAGGCCATTTGAATGGTCTTGAACGCGCGAGTTTTCTTTTCGTAAGCTATTGGTAAACATAAAAAAAGGACAGGTCGTCTTTGTCAAAAGACAGCCTGTCCTTTTTTATTTTGAATCGGCGGTGGTGACGCCGTCCCAGTTAGGGGACGGCGGATTGATCTTGTAGGAAAGAATGCGTGAGGCGTAGAGCTCGTAAAGCTTGCCGAGATCGATGCCGGGGAGTGTGATATGACGGCATTTCTCGAGATCTTTTTCCGCCTCGTCCCACTGTTGGCAACGGTAAGAGGCGAGCATCTTCTCAAAATATCCCCGAACTTCCTTGAAAAGGGGTTGATCATTCAACCCGGCGTCTCCCAAAAGAACGAAGAGTTTGACGGGTTTGGTCTTTCCTTTGACACGAATGAGGTCGATCTCGATCGTGGCGAAACCGGGCGACGCGGCGAGAGTGTTTTGTCCGACGACAGCTGTGACGCCGTAATTCTTGGAGAGCCCCTCGATCCTGGAGGCCAGGTTCACTTCATCGCCGAGAGCGGTGTAATCAAAGCGTTGTTCCGAACCCATGTTGCCGACGCAGGCGTTCCCGGAATTAATGCCGATCCCGACGCGGACTTTCTCAAAACCCTGAGTGGTTCGGAGGAATTCCTGCATCATAAGGGCCGACTCGCAGGCGTGAAGAGCGTGGTCCTTGTCCTCGAACGGGGCGTTCCAGAAAGCCATGATGCAATCGCCCATGTATTTATCGATCGTGCCCCCGCGCTGAAGAATGATGTCGGTCATTGGCGTGAGAAAGCTGTTCATGAACTGGGTGAGCTCCTCAGGCGTAAAATTCTCGGCGATCCCTGTGAAATTTCGGATGTCCATGAAGAGGAATGTCATGGGACGTATTTCGCCTCCGAGTTTGAGCTGTCCCGGGTTCTTGGCCAGTCGTTCAACGAGCGCGGGAGAGAGATACCGGCCGAAGGCGCCGCGGATCTGACCGCGTTCCCGCTCGGTGCCGAGGAAGTTAAGGAAGGACGACGCCAGGTAGATCCCGAAGACGGCGAAAGACGGGAAGACAGGGTCGATCAGGAAATGCCAGCGGACGAACGCGTACCAGCAAACCCCGAACGCGCCGGCGATGGCCAGAAAAGCGATGACGGCACAGCGGACGGCGCCGGCTCGTGGCAGGATCAGAATGAGCAGGATCCCGAGCAGGGTCAAAAATGTGAATTCGAGTCCGGAGGCCCAATCCGGTCGTTCCAGGAAATCGCCGAGGAACATTTGCTCCATGATCTGGGCATGGACTTCGACCCCGGCGGCGCGTGGGTTGAGAGGAGTGGCGCGCAGGTCCTTCATGGCCATGGCACTCGCCCCGATGAACAGGACTTTTTCGCCGCCCATCTCCCGGAGGGCGTTATCGTCTGAAAGGATCTTCCATGCGGGAATGAAACGTTCTTTTTTATAGCCGGTATCGTAAAGCCAGATCCTGCCCATCGCGTCGATGGGGATATCGAGCAGTCCGGTCTTGACGCTCACAAGGCCGGTATTTTCTCCAAAGGAAGTTTCGCCCGTCGCGCCGGCAAGCGTGATCTTATAAGCTGAAGCGCCCTGGTAGATCCGCATCGTCTCAAGAATGAGGGCAGGATAGAGGATGTCGTTCAGACGGAAGATCGAGGGAACGCGCCGGACAATATTGTCCCACTCAGCGCCCATATTAAAACAGCCATTCCCGCGCGCGGCTTTTTCAAGATCAGGAAGATTGACCACAGCTCCTTTGAAGATGGGGCGAATGTGGTTCATGGCCCGGTCCTTGCCCGTGCCATGTTCCAGGAATCCCGTCTTGAGGGCCGGAAGTCTTGCGTGAGGTTCGTTCGTCAGACCGAAGGCGAGGACTACAGGCGCTTTGGCGATGGCCTTTGCGAAAAGAGTATCATGGTCCGGGATCATTTCAAGTTGAGCCCGCAAAAGTTCGCTTGTTGCGCCTTCTCCCCAGATCGGGAGCATATTTTGCGGGGAAGTCCGGTCGCTTTCCGGAAAGACCCCGTCAAAAGTGATCACGGAAGCGCCGCCTGCCGCGAGGCGGGTGACAAGTTTCGCGAGGATCGTCCGGGGCCAGGGCCATTGCCCGAACTTTTCGAGGCTTTCGTCGTCGATATCGATGATGCGCACCGGCGTGTCTTGATAAACGCGCGGTTTGATCATTTGAAAAACGTCGAAGACCTTGGCCCGGACCGATTCGATCTGGGACGGGAAACTGTACTGGAGCGCAAGGACCGCCAGGAGGATCAGCGCGGGGATCATGTAAGAAAGGATTTTTCGCATGGGGAGGATTATAGGAAGAATCCGCGCCCTCGACAAACCTTTTTATGCCGCGTAGCGCATCCTACTCTCGACGGCCATTTTTTCTTTGATCAAGGACTCCGTCGGAAAATGTGTTTCGCCAATGTTTGTCATGCCCCACCGAGGCATGACTTCACTCGCGAGCGTCGGCCTCGATGAGAAACCCTGGCTCTCGGCCTCCTTAGCGTGGCTCAACACCACTTTCCGTCTCCGTTTCTTAGAGAAGGCGAAGGGTTGAGACGAGGCACGCTAGTCCCAATACCTATCAATTTCATTGAAAATGAAATTGGGGCAATCCTTGTCACCATTAAGGAAAAGAATGAAAGACGGGGATAGAAGGACGAGCGGGCAAGGACTTCTCAAAGAGAAGGAGCGAGGACTGGAGGGCGAACGAGGGAATTCACGCCGGGGATTCCCGAGTGCTGACGAGGCTCAAGCCCGAAGCCTTCTCTAAAAGAAGCACTCGAAAGCAGAATGAGATGCGTTTGTTGTGGCGACGCCTCATCGTTTGCTTTCCGGTTTCCCAGATAAAAAATCCATGATTATTTCCGGGAAATGGATAAACTATCTCTGACTTGTTCATTTGTCCGGCCGAGCGCTGCCGGTTATTTTCGATAACTCCTGAGGGGCTCAAAGTGAAAAATATCAAGATCACGCTGACTGAAAAGGATATGCCAAAACAGTGGTACAACCTGGCCGCGGACCTGCCGACGCCGATGCAGCCGCCCCTTGGGCCGGACGGTGTACCCATCTCTCCGGACATGCTTGAAAAAGTGTTCCCCATGAATCTGATCGAGCAGGAAGTGAGCACCGAGCGCTGGATCGATATCCCGGAAGAGATCCTGGAAATGCTTTATCGTTGGCGTCCCGCGCCTCTCCGGCGCGCGGTCTATCTTGAAAAATATCTGAAAACACCCGCTCGCATCTATTACAAGGACGAAAGCGTCAGCCCGGCCGGGAGTCACAAGCCTAACACCGCGGTCGCGCAGGCCTGG
The DNA here is from genome assembly GCA_043803685.1 of Candidatus Omnitrophota bacterium. Lineage (GTDB taxonomy): Bacteria > Omnitrophota > Omnitrophia > Omnitrophales > Aquincolibacteriaceae > Aquincolibacterium. The sequence goes on along the minus strand of JAZDJU010000042.1, from coordinate 6,865 downwards.
TACAACAAACAGTTCGGGATTAAAAAACTTACGACTGAGACCGGCGCAGGCCAATGGGGAAGTGCGATCGCATTTGCCTCGCAACTACTGGGCCTCGAGTGCAAGGTCTTCATGGTTCGCATCAGTTTTGACCAGAAACCGTTCCGCAAAAGTCTCATGCGGGTTTGGGGTGCGAACTGTGTCGCGAGCCCGAGCCATGAAACGCACGCCGGCCGTGAGATCCTGAAAAAAGATCCGAAGACCCCGGGAAGTCTCGGCATTGCGATCAGCGAAGCGATCGAAGAAGCCGTAGGGGATGCGAGCGGGAAGACGCGCTATTGCCTTGGAAGTGTTCTCAATCATGTGATGCTCCACCAGACGATCATTGGTCTGGAGGCGAAGAAGCAGTTGGCTCTGGCTGGAGAAAAACATCCGGATATTGTGATCGGATGCGCGGGGGGCGGGAGTAATTTCGCCGGCGTGTCATTCCCCTTTGTTTGCGACAAGATCCACGGCGCGAAGATCCAGATTATTCCTGTGGAGCCGACCGCGTGCCCGACCCTGACGCGCGGGCCGTTCAGCTACGATCACGGAGATGTCGCGAAAATGACGCCGCTTCTTCCCATGCACACGCTCGGGCACACTTTTATTCCCGAGCCGATCCACGCCGGAGGGTTGCGTTATCACGGAATGTCCCCGCTTGTGAGCCAGGCGGCGGTTGAAGGGCTTCTTGAGCCGCGGGCGATGGATCAGATCAAGTGCTACGAAGCTGCTATGCTTTGGGCCCGGACGGAGGGGACGATCTGCGCTCCGGAAACAAGTCACGCGATCGCCTGCACGATCGATGAAGCCATTAAAGCGCGCGAAGAAGGAAAGGAAAAAGCGATCCTGTTTTGCTACAGCGGCCACGGGCTCATGGACCTGTCCGGCTATGACAAATTCCTGAACGGAGAGCTCAAAGAATATTCGCTTCCGGATTCTCTTTTGCAGGAAGCGGTCGCTACGATCCAGCATCACCCGAAACCTTCCACACAAAAGACTGGAAAATGGTAAAGACCTTTAGCCGAAACCCGTCATTGCGAAGGAGTCCCGCCCAGGGCGGGGAGACTGCGGCAATCTTTTTTTTAAAAAGGGATTGTCCGCCAAAGGACGGATCCGTCCAGCGTTTTGTGGCGGACTTCGCTTCGCTCGCAATGACAGTCTGCCTTGGGCTGAGTATCCTCCTCGCCGGCTGCTCCGCCCCTCCGGCACAGATCCTGGATATCCCGAAAGATCATTCCGCCAACAAATTCTATCAAGCGGCCCAGACCGGGATGCTTTCGGACAGGGTTTGCCTGGACCATGGGGGAGATCCCGCGATCCCTGCGGGAGAAGTTAAGACGGGAGAGAAATACACAAGGTCCGGGGACTTGGCGCCTGGTGTTTTTCGTTTTCGCGAGAACGCGACCGGAAAAAGATACCTCGGTGTTTCCTTTCTTCAGTACAGCGGTTTTCTCCAGATCCCCAAAATCTGCTCGTGGGAAGAAAAAGATAGGGGATAGCGTTTAAGGTATAGAGGATAGGAAGACAGAGAAAAGGGGACAGGCAGTCAATGAATGCCTGTCCCCTTTTCTATCCCTGCTCTACGCTAAACGCTAACGCCTGTTTATGTTACTGTCTGACCTGTCCCCCAAGCGAGGCTGTTGAGTTCCTGCCAGGTCGTGATGCCGACACGGGCGACCTGGTTGGGGTCCGGAACGTAATCCTCTTTCATGGCAAGATCGAAGTGGAACGCGGGGGCTCCGCCTCCCCATGTCGAAAAAGTTTTCGAGACCACTGCCCCGAAGAAAGTCCCGCCTTTTCCGGAGTTGGAGGTCTGGAACGTAACGTCCGAATTCGGCGCATAAATCCCACCATAAAAAGAACCATTCCCTCTCAACATCACATTGGAACTGCCGGTGACGTAGATGTGCAGATTTCCGGGCTTGTTATCCGTGACGGTGGTTCCTATCCCGGTCACGGAAACGGCGCCGTCGACATAGATTTGCACGGCTCCGTTCGTGACGATCTTTCCCTTGCTTCCCGAAATGCCGATCGAACTGCAGTGGTAGGTTCCTGCGTTGAGCGTTCTGCTACTCGTCACGTTGCTGAGATCGACCTCGGTGGGCGGCGTCGGGAGTTCCGCCATCGGCGTGGGAGCTCCCAAGGTCCAACCTGCCGGCAAATTTCCTGTTGTTCCGGTAATGATGGAGTTGGTCTGGGTGATCACGGTGTTCGGATTGCCGTTCTCGTCGACTGCGGCATCTCCCCGTACTGTGGTACTGCTTAGCGCGATGCCGCCAGCAGCGGTGGTGTCCCCGGCGACCGCGCCGTCTTCACTGATATTCGAACCGCCGTAAGCTCCCAAGCTTGAATTGTAACTGTCGAAAGTGCTGCCGGACAAGTTGATGGAGTTTGTCGCATAGATCCCGTACTCAAAAAGTGCGCCCGCGGGTATGGGCGTTTCGATCTCGGCAAAGACTGTGATCAGCGATGTCTGATAGGCCCGCGAGCTATTATCGCAACTCGGTGCGCAACCCGTGGCATCGATCCTGCGTATCATGGAGTGACCTGTCACAGGAGATATTGTGTACCGGAACGCGTGTTGTCCCAGAGAAACCTCCGAGGAGGTATAGGGGGTCGTGGCCGTTCCGCTCCGTCTTGCCGCATCCGTCGAGAGTTCTCTGAGGGCGAAATCAATGCTCGCTTCGCCGGCGTTAAAGGCCAGGACCCGGTTCTGATATCGTTCGGTGGCTTGCATCTCCACCTGGTTCCGTGCGAACAACACGGCTGAAAAAATGGAGACAAAGATCACGATCATATAGACGACCAACAGAACAAAACCTTTTTCGTGAGTTGCTGCTTTCTGGATTTTCATGGGTTCCTCGTTTCTGCTTGTACGCTGATCAGGAGCGGCGTTTCAGGGATCAACCTCCCGTTCGCGAGCTCCTCTTGCGTTGAAGCGGTGATGGTCACAAGTCCGGAACTGGTGCTGGGCCGTGAGAATGTAAGGGCCGTAACATTGTTGGCAAGCACGGCCTGTTGGGTTGTGTTCGTAGCTGGATCGACAGAGGTCCGGAGGATCTGATGCGTATCCGCGTCCAGGGAGTAATTGATGTCGAATGCCCACAAGGGGGAATAATTCTGATCCACAAGGGTCGATTCGTCCGGCGCGGGAACCGGGACCCTGAAGTTGATCGTAGTGCCGCTCAGGGAGTTTCCGGTCCCGAAGTCCACGATCTTGTGATAGGCGGTCTGCCTGATTTCCTGGGCCATTTTGAACAAGGCCTCCCGAAGGTTTCCTTCGAGGGTCATTTTGGAATGAATGATCTGGAGTTGTTCGTTGCTCACCTTCAGAAGGGTGAACGCTCCAAAGACAATGATCGAGGAAATGGCGACTACGATCATCATTTCGATAAGTGTAAAACCGTTCCGCGTATGTTTCATCATGTCACCTTTGCGTGATATAAGTCCGTACTGTTTCGGTTTCGGAACGTCCGGCATAGGATGTCCACGTGACTGTGATCGTCGTATCCAACGGGTTGGCCGTCGCGCTTGCGTAAGAAATGGTGACCTCTTCGTCGGTCAGGCCGCTGAATCCTGTCAGCGTGCCGTCGTTCGGATAGGCCGCGACGACATTGTTTGGGAATGTGCCCGTCCTCGAAGTATTCCGCATCTGCTCAATGACCTGGTTCGCATCCTGGATCGCGAGAGTCCGTTCATGCATCGCTTCGCTATTTTGCTGGGCCTTGAGGTTTGCGCCGACATAGCCGCCTACCACGAGGGTTGTCACGACCAGAGCGATCATGAGTTCCGCGAATGTGAATCCCGTCCGTTCGTTAAGAAGTCCGTTCCTTTTCCGCATCGTTCTCCTCCGTGTTCTTTATTTTCCGTATCAAAACCGATCAGAATCTTTTCCGCTCTGCTTAGAGCTCAGCTTTTCTGCTGCTTGCTACCGGGTCTTTGGGCTCGAGAAGATCCTGTCCCTTGGATTCCTGAAAGGGCGGAGGATTTTTCAAGACGGACAAGGCGGCAGGCGAGTTATACAGTTCATTTTGAGGCAATACGGGTAGTTCTTCGAGTTGCCCTGTTTCCTCTGAAAATTCCGCGGGTGCCGGAAGACCGCCTTTGGGGAGGATGACCCAATGGACGATCGCCAGTGAGAATAGTACAAGGAGTACAGCGACGACGATATGGACCGGTGTGATCTTTACCATAAAAGTTCCTTCTCCTTATATTTCTCTGACCGTTCGAAGCTCCGGACGGATCGGGAGCCCTGGTGGCCGGTAATATTTCAGATTCGGGTCATAAACATAGGCACGGTCGTTGGTGTAATTCGAGGTGTTGCCTGTTCCGTCTGTGATCAGGTTCCCGAAAAGACGAAAATGGCCGTTGGCCTTGTCCTGCGGCCTGTAAACGCCATTGATGTTGTAGTCGGAGTCGATCGCCAGAGACCCGGAGCTGCTTTTATCCGCGTAGACGATCCCGCTTACTTCGAGGCTCTCGGGACGGAAATAGACAAGATCCCGGGACAAAAAAGCCGCGGAATGTTGCGGAGAACAATAAGAGCTATTGTCGGCGTATTTCACATTTCCGTCAAAGAAGATGTCGTCGGAAGCGACCACGGAAACACGCCCAGCAATGGTCCCTTTGACGTGGGCTTTTCCATTATTGTAAAGCACCGCGCTGGCCGGTAACGTGAATTCATCGGTTTTATAGGTGCGATTATCCGCGTTGAACCGCGCCAGGGTGCCGTAGACGATCACTTTGGTCTGGGTGTTGCCCGCCGCTGGTTCGAAAACAAAATAGCGCTCGGCCGTTGTTGTCCCGTAGCCGCGCTGGGCCACGACGCTTGAGTTATTATTCTGATAAAAAGTAAGGTCCACCTGGTCGATCACTTCTTCTGTTCGCGCGTCCTGGTTGTACGCGGTCATTTGCTGTGCGGCGGTCAAGAGATCATGCCGGTCCGCGTAATCGCTGGAATTAATGGTCCCGTTCCCGTCGCGATCCGTGTCATCGCTGAACCCGTCTGTGACGGTCAGGGTCCCGTTGATGCCGTCGTTGGTGACCCGGCCCTGGGAGTCTTGAGCGAACCCGCCGACGTAGGTGTCACCGTGAATGGTGTTGGAACTGCTCCCGCTGATAAAATTTTCCGCGTGGGTATCTCCGTAGATATTGATGTTCGATCCTGAAAAATCCAGATTGTTGGTGTAATACAAGGCGGCCCGGTCGTTCGCGTTCGCGGGGACCCCTTGGGGGCTTACGCCGTCACTGGCTCCCAGGACCAGATTGTTCCCAAGTCCGATGCTAGTCGTGTTCGCGTACATCAGATATTTTGAAAGATTCGATTGAAGAAAGACCCGTCCCTCGAGCTCGCGCGTTTCGCCCTCCACGGTCGCGGTGGTCGTAAGGATGACCCAGTCCGCCTGGTTGGGATAGCTGATGGCCACGGAGAAGGATCCCACAGCTGTGCCTGTTACCGATTGAAAATCTGTCGTGGGGATCGAGGTGGTATTGATAAATCCTGTGTAGGCTGTCGCGGTCTGTCCGATCTGTGCCATAGCGGTCTGCAATCCCGCTTCGGCTGCCGCGTAGGTCCGGGCCCGGGTTCTTTCTCTCTCAACGTTCCGCGACTCAGCCAGGACGGAACTGAAAGCGGCCATGGAAACGATCAAGATCACCATCGATACCAAATAGACGCTGATCAAAGCAAAGCCCCGTTGATCTTTCAGCAGGGGAGCGTCATGATATAGCAGCTTATTCATGATGGCTTATCCTCCATTCCTTAACAGAACATTTCCCCCAAAGATGGTCTGGTACACCCGGGGGGTGGAGCCTTTTTGGCCCACGGTATCTGCTTTTTCGATCGTGAGAGTGACGCGGTAACGGTTCGTGCTGACCTGAGTGATCTGAAAGTTCGTGACATCTCCCGCGACCAGGATATCCGTCGCAAGCACGTTGCCGTTGATGGCTTCCAGGACCTCTCGCAGGAGTTGCTGGTTCTCAACGCGGTATCGTACCCAACCATTCAGCCACGATTGCTGCTCAGGTTCTCGGACGACCCGGTAGGCTCCCCACTCGGTGGTCTGCGTGAGCGAACTTTGTACGACGTCGCCATCATTATCCCAATCCACCGGAACCTGGAACTGAACGCTGTTGTTGCCGTCGACGTCCGCTGCGGCCAGGATGAAATGGCTTTGGTCTGCCGCCGGACTGCTCTCAGTAATCTCCCGGGCGATAGAGCGGATCAATTGCATGCCGCTTTGATTGGCGCTCGCGTTGAGTGCCTGCATTCGAAAAATATTGTTGGCGGACATGAGGACCGCGAATAAGGCGACGGAAAGGAGCGAGAAGAACGAAACAGCGACGATCACTTCAGCCAGCGTGAAACCGGCGATCGTTTTCTGTCCGCTTCTTTCTATTCTCTTTCTCATGGTGTTCCCCTTCTCCTTCAAAACCGGCTTTTCATCGTACTGATCTGAAGTTGCTGCGGCCGGTTCATCGCTCCGCGCCAGGATACTGTGACCGTGAGGGTGACGATCTGGGTGCTGGATGTGATCGTCGCCGGATTCGTTTGGATCGTGATGGCCCCTTCCTTAAGGAACGATGGAACCAACGTCGCTGTGCTAATGGTCCCAAGTGAGGTCAGGGGAGTATCTTTGATCGTCTCAAGTGTGGACTGCGCAGCCTGCAGGGCGAGGAGTCGTCCTTTGTTGTCCTCCGACAATTGAGCTGTTTTTATGAGAAGTCCTCCAGAAGAGACAACGACAATGCAAAGCAGGAAAAAAGCGAACAGGACTTCTAAAAGAAGAACACCTTTCTCATTCCTGAAAACCAACATAATGCCTCCTTCAAAAAGCTCCTTTGA
>JAZDJU010000041.1:0-2034 GCA_043803685.1 Candidatus Omnitrophota bacterium | reverse complement strand
ATATCAGCGTCATGTGGTTGAAAAGCAAAAGATCAGCGACTGTGTCCGGTGGCTGGGACAAACCTGGAATACGGTAATCACCGATTTTCGCGGCGAACATATCATATAAAGTGTAAACGACTCTGGAACAATCCAGCAAAGAATAAATCGTGTGATTTTAGTGACTTCCAGAAATCGATCTGTTTATAGCGCCGAAAGAAGTTTATATGATATGACGGTAAATGTTGTCGATACTCCATTGTTAAATTTCCCAGTCACTTTTTCAGGTTCGATCAGTGTTCAACGCTTCAGGCCTGAAATAGTTCGGAAAATAAGCCTTTTCTTATTTATCCGCCTCCTCAGGACGCTGGCACAAGATCGTCTTTTACAATATTTAAACAATTTTTCACTTGACATTATAACCGTCATATTATATAAGGCCTTCATGCGCGACGAAAAATTCTTCCTTCACCCCGTGCATGAATGGCAGCGCCGCTATGAGGCCTTGCGCGCTTCCTTTGTCGATCGCTTGCCGGCCAAGGTGGTCGCCGAGCGCTTCGGATATTCTGCCTCCTATATGAACCTGCTCAGACACCTCTTTTCCAATGAAAAGATCGATTTTTCCGAACCGGTGCCCGAGGGAAAAACCAGACGGCATCGAATCGATGCTGCTACCCGGGCCAAAATCTGCAATTGGAGAGAGCACCGCTTGTCGGCCGGAGAAATCACAGAACTTTTGTCCGATGAAGGGCTTGAGGTTTCTGTCCGCACGATTGAAAGGGTCTTGGCTGAAGAGGGCTACTCGAGACTGCCTCGCAGAACACGGCTCAAGCTGGGGGTGACCGTCAAAGGCACCCAAGTGCCTGCGGTAGCTCAACAGATCCGACTTGCCGATGTCTCTCAGAGGCCTATTGACTCTGAGGCTGCCGGGGTTTTCCTGTTTGCCCCCTTTATCGAAAAGTTCAACTTGGCCAAGGTGGTGCAAGATGCCGGATTGCCTGGAACCAAGGCCATCCCCGCGTTCAGCTACTTTCTGTCTTTTCTGGCGCTTAAGCTTCTGGGTACTGAGCGCTACGCTCATATCACAGAGCATGCCTTTGATCCGGGGCCGGGTCTGTTTGCTCAACTCAATGTGCTGCCAAAGTGCACGGCCATCTCCACCTACTCCTACGGTCTTGATGGGGTACACCTGCTGCGCTTGCAACAGAGCTTTGTCAAGCAGGCCGAAAAGCTCAAGCTCTATGAGGGGAGCATCATCAATTTGGATTTTCACACCATCCCTCACTTCGGGGAAGAATCCGTCCTGGAGGAACACTGGGCCGGCGCCCGAAACAAAAGGATGAAAGGGGCGTTGACCCTTTTTGCTCAGGATGCCGCATCCAAGCTGATCCTTTATACCGCCGCAGACATCAAACGCGAGGAGGCCGATGACCAGGTGATCAGCTTTCTTTCCTTCTGGAAAAAGGTCCGGCGGGGGATCAAACCTACCTTTATATTTGACTCCAAGTTTACCACCTATCCCAAACTGTCGGTGCTCAATCAGCAAGCAATACGGTTTATCACGCTTAGACGCCGGGGCAAGAACATGCTCGATGGAATCCGGACGCTTGAGTCCTGGAAGCGCATTCATATTCCTCATGCCAAAAGGAAGTATCCCAATCCGCTGGTCCATGAATCTTTTATCACGCTACCGGATTATGAGGGCGATCTTCGTCAACTGATCGTTCGGGGCAACGGCCGTGAGAAGCCCGCCTTCCTGATCTCAAATGACTTTGACACGCCATCGGAGTTGCTGGTCGGAAACTATGCCAGAAGGTGGCGGGTGGAAAACGTCATCTCGGAGGCCGTCAAGTTTTTCAACCTCAATGCCCTTTCTTCCCCCATCCGGGTCAAGTTGCACTTTGACGTCATCATGACCATGATCGCCGATACCCTCTATACCATGCTGGCCCAAAAACTTAGGGGGTTTGAAAGCTGCGATGCCGCAAAGATCCACCGCCTCTTTGTTAAAGGAAAAGGGAAAGTAACTCTAAAAGACAACAAAATCACCGTCAT
>JAZDJU010000040.1:0-87996 GCA_043803685.1 Candidatus Omnitrophota bacterium | reverse complement strand
TCCTATACCATTCGGACTCAACTTAATGCGTTAACCAGCACGCGAATATGAGGTTGATGGCACTCGATGGCTCATGCCGGGTTGCTTCGAATCCAAGGCCAACTGCCAAGCTTGACTGGCGGTCATCCATATGAGGGGGATGAAGGGGGATTTAATAAATCTCCCCTAACCCCTCTTTTCCTCCGCCGAAGGACGGATCCGTCCAGTGCCTTGTGGCGGAAAAGAGGGGAAAATGTAGCGAGCAACGTTTTTGAAGCTTCCAGAATTCATATTTGTCGACAAATGAAAAAAGCGCTGCGCCGGCTTCAACTTCCGCCCGAGGACCCTTCACATCCGGTTGGCACGATTTGTGCTCATTTAGAGTTAAGGCTCAAACTATTCACGCGAGAGATCACAGAAGCGAGGAATCCAAAATGAGCATCCGGGCCCTGAAAGACGCTCAAAGAGAGATCCAGGAACTCTCTCTATTGTTCCAGATCACTCAACTGCTGAATCGCAGTCTGAACCTGAGCGAAGGGGTGACTCCCCTGCTCCAGATGATGGCCGAGCACATGGGCATGTTGCGCGGCACGATCACGATCCTGAATCGCGAAACAGGCGAACTTACCATCGACGCCGCCTACGGATTGTCCCCGGAGGAGCGCTCACGCGGGCGCTACAAACTTGGCGAAGGAGTCACGGGCCAAGTCGTAAAAACCGGAAGGCCGGTGGTCGTTCCCCGGATATCCCAGGAACCGCTTTTTCTGGACCGCACCAAAACGCGTCGCCGGGACATTGAACGCGACCGAAAAGAGATCTCTTTTATCTGCGTTCCCATCCGGTTGGGCGAGGAGACCATCGGCGCGCTCAGTGTCGACCGACTGTTCACAGGCGACCTCGCCTGTAAGGAAGACATCCGCCTGTTATCCATCATCGCCTCCCTGATCGCTCAAGCCGTGCGTCTGCGCCAGGCAAGCCAGGAACAGGTGCAGAGCCTGGAGGCGGAAAATCAACGACTGCACGGAGAGCTGCTGAACAAACTGAAAGACCATCATTTGATCGGAAACTCCGACGCCCTCCGATCGGTCATGCAACAGATCCAGCTGGTGGCGCCGAGCAAAGCGACTGTCCTTATCCTCGGAGAAAGCGGCGTCGGCAAAGAGCGCGTCGCCGAGGCGATCCATTGCAACAGCCCGCGCGCAAACAAGCCGTTCGTCAGGGTCAACTGCGCGGCCCTGCCTGAGAGCATCATTGAAAGCGAGCTCTTCGGGCATGAAAAAGGCTCCTTCACGGGCGCCGTGTCCGCGAGGAAGGGCCGGTTTGAGATGGCTCACGGCGGCACCATTTTTCTTGATGAGATCGGGGATCTCTCTCCCGTGATCCAGATCAAACTACTGCGCGTGTTGCAGGAGCGGGAATTTGAACGGCTCGGCGGAAGTCAAACGATCCCGGTGGACGTGCACGTACTGGCCGCCACGAACCGGTCGCTGGAAAACCTGATGCGAGAGGGAAAATTCCGCGAAGACCTCTACTACCGGCTCAATGTTTTCCCGATCTTCATTCCGCCACTGCGCGAACGCAAATCGGATATCCTGCAACTGACCGATCATTTCATCGAAAAATACAACCAGGCGGGCAAGAAGCAGATCAAGCGCATTTGCACCACCGCCATTGATCTTCTGACCCATCATCACTGGCCCGGGAACGTCCGCGAACTGGAGAATTGTATCGAGCGTGCGGTCCTGCTTTCCACGGATGGCGTGATCCACAGCTATCACTTGCCGCCCTCATTGCATAAGTCCCCTCTGCCGCTCGCGCCCTCCTCCGGAAAACTGGAAGCCACACTGCACGCCCTCGAACGGGAAATGATCACCGATGCGCTCAAGATCCATCACGGCAACATGGCGGCTGCCGCAAGAGCTCTGGGATTGACGGAGCGCGCCATGCGGCTTCGAGTGCATGCCTCCGCCATCGATCCTGCCCGCTTCAAAGACAATCAGAAAAATTCAGGAAAGACATGAGAAGTGTGATCGTCGGACCCGCGGGGTCTAAAGATATCCCGGCTCTCGTTGAGCTTCTGGAATTGCTGTTCTCTCAGGAAAAAGATTTTCAGCCGGACAGGAAAAAACAGCACCGCGCTCTCGCCCTGATCCTGGAAGATCCAGGCGCGGGTCACATTTTCGTAGCGCGCTGGGAGGAGAGGATCGTCGGAATGGTGAGTCTCCTCGTCCTCATCAGCACGGCCGAGGGCGGCAGAGTACTATTATTGGAGGATTTGATCGTGCATCCGGACTTTCGGAAACAAGGCCTGGGAACGCTCCTCTTGCGGCATGTCATTACTTTTGCCCGCCGCGAAAAATTTAGCCGCATCACTTTGCTCACGGATCCTCACAACGCGTCCGCCCGGGGTCTCTACCGTCGCCACGGCTTTGAACCTTCTTCCATGGTCCCGCTGCGCCTTCATCTGTCCTGAGTCCTGGGCCCTACACATGGGTAGGTTCTTGACCACCCAACCTACCGGAATGTAGCTATTTCAGGTACATCTTTGTCCGGAACGGTCACGGCAAGCTCCAGAAAAAATATTTTTCCTTGAAGGCTTCTCTTCCCTCCCAGTCTATAGCCGCAAAGCCGCGCGCAAGTCTTTTCGACATTTGTGTCACCAAGTTGGCACGGCTTATGCTTTATCCATTTACAAAGGTTTACAAAGCTCGAAAATTTCGGCCGAACGATCGGACCGAAAAAAATGAAAGGGACTCAAAATGAGAAAAGTCGCGATTTACGGAAAAGGCGGTATCGGCAAATCCACGACGACGCAGAACACCGTCGCCGCATTGGCCGAGATGGGTAAGAAGGTCATGGTGGTGGGGTGCGACCCGAAGGCCGACTCGACACGCCTGCTGCTCGGAGGCCTCTCACAAAAAACGGTGCTCGACACGCTCCGCGATGAAGGAGAAGACGTCGAACTGGACAAAGTGCGCCGTCCGGGATTTTGTAACACGCTCTGTGTGGAATCAGGCGGCCCGGAGCCGGGCGTCGGCTGCGCGGGACGAGGCATTATTACGTCGATCAACCTTCTGGAACAGCTGGGCGCTTACGAAACTCATCTCGACTACGCTTTTTATGACGTCTTGGGCGACGTCGTGTGCGGCGGATTCGCGATGCCGATCCGCGATGGCAAGGCCGAAGAGATCTACATCGTTTGCTCCGGTGAAATGATGGCGATGTATGCCGCCAACAACATCTGTAAAGGCATCTTGAAGTTCGCTCAGTCGGGCAAGGTGCGCTTGGGCGGGCTTATCTGTAACAGCCGCAAGGTGGACAATGAAAAAGAAATGATCGTGGAGCTGGCCCGCCAGCTCGGGACTCAAATGATCCACTTTGTGCCGCGCGATAACGACGTTCAACGCGCGGAGATCAACCGCAAGACCGTGATCGAATGGGATCCCAAGGTGCCTCAGGCCGACGAGTACCGCAAGTTGGCCCGGGCGATGGATGCCAATGACAAATTCGTCATCCCGAAACCCTTGGAGATCGCGGAGCTGGAAAAGCTCCTCATGGATTTCGGCATCGCCAACTAATCAACTCTACGAAGACAGGAGAAATATTATGATCATGATACGCGCAATCGTCAGACCCGAAAAAGTGGACAACGTCATGGCCGCTCTCATGGAAGCCGGTTTCCCGGCTGTCACCAAACTCGCCGTCTTCGGCCGCGGGAAGCAACGCGGCATGAAGATCGGGGACGTTCACTACGACGAACTCCCCAAGGAAATGCTCATCACGATCGTCAAGGACGAGGACAAGGATTTTGTCATCAACACGATCATGCCCGTGGCACGAACCAATACCAAAGGGGCGCACGGTGACGGCAAGATCTTCGTTTCGCCCGTGATCGAGGCCTACACCATCAGCTCGGGCCACAAGGACCTATGAACCACGACCAAGGCTGTCATGAAAAGGAGGCGTTCTTATGAAAGAGATCTTTGCCATCATCCGGCAGAACAAGATGAGTGAAACCAAAACCGCCCTCACCGCGGCGGGCATTTACAGTTTGACCGCTACGAAGGTATTAGGTCGCGGGAAAGGTGGCGTGGATTTCCGCGTACTGCACGGCGCGGAGGATGGACATGAGGAAGCGATCTCACAACTCGGCCAGGGGCCACGCCTCATCCCCAAGCGCATGCTCTTGCTCGTCCTGCCCGACGACAAAGTGCCCGTGGCCGTCGAGACGATCATCAAAGCCAATCAAACCGGCAAGCCGGGAGATGGAAAGATCTTTGTACTACCCACCTCGGATGCCTGCCGGGTCCGCACCGGTGAAACCGGTGATCTCGCTTTAAACGAGGAGAACTGACATGATCACAGAAAACCCGCATCTCGATCCCGAAAAAGCCAAAGAAGCGCTGATCAAGATCTACCCTACCAAGGTCGCTCGCAAACGCGCCCAGCAGATCGTCGTTAATCAGGTCGACGCGGAGGGCAATGTTCCGGAGATCAAGGTCAACACGCGCACGGTACCGGGCATCATTACCCAACGCGGTTGCACTTACGCCGGCTGCAAGGGCGTCGTGCTTGGCCCGACACGCGATATCGTCATCATCACGCACGGCCCGATCGGATGCGGTTACTACTCCTGGCTCACACGCCGCAATCAGACGGACGCCGGGAAAGACGGCGAGAACTTCATGGTCTATTGTTTTTCTACCGACATGCAGGAAGAGAACATCATCTTTGGCGGCGAGAAAAAACTTCGCCAGGCCGTCCAGGAAGCCTGGGATCTTTTCCATCCCAAGGCGATCAGCATTTTCGCCACCTGCCCCGTGGGCTTGATCGGTGACGACATTCATAATATCGCCCGTGAGATGACCGAGAAGTTGGGGTGCAATGTGTTCGCCTGCTCCTGCGAAGGCTACAAAGGCGTCTCTCAGTCCGCCGGCCATCATATTGCTAATAACGCGGTGTTTAAAAACATCGTCGGGCGTAGCGACCAGCCCGTGGCCGGGAAATTCAAGATCAACCTGCTCGGGGAGTACAACATCGGCGGTGATTCCTTCGAGTTGGAACGGATCTTCAAGAAATGCGGCATCACCCTCGTGACCACTTTCAGCGGCAACACGACCTACGCGGCCTTCACTCAATCGCATTACGCGGACCTCAACTGCGTCATGTGCCACCGTTCGATCAACTACATGGCTGAAATGATGAAAACGAAATTCGGCATCCCCTGGCTCAAGGTGAATTTCATCGGAGCGAGATCGACCGCCAAAAGTCTTCGCAAGATCGGGGAATATTTCGACGACAAGGCCTTAAGCGAGCAGATCGAAAAGGTGATCGCCGAAGAAATGCCCCCGGTCGAAAAAATAATGGAAGACGTACACAGCCGCTGCAAAGGCAAGACGGCGATGCTCTTCGTGGGAGGGTCCCGGGCGCACCATTATCAGGATCTCTTCGGTGAGATCGGAATCCGCACGGTCGCGGCCGGCTACGAATTCGCCCACCGGGACGATTACGAGGGCCGCAAGGTGCTTCCCAGCATCCAGGTCGATGCGGACAGCCGCAGTATCGAGGAGCTCACGGTGGAAGCCGACCCGAAGCGCTATCGCGCGCGCCGCACTGAGGAGGAGCTCGCGAAGTATCGCGCCAATCCGGACCTGGAATTCAACGATTATCACGGCATGATGAAGCAGATGGAGTCCGAAGCTCTCGTGGTGGACGACATCAGCCATCACGAAACCGAGAAACTGATCGAGCTCTATAAGCCCGACATCATCGGCGCGGGCATCAAGGAGAAGTTCGTGATCCAAAAATCCGGCGTCCCCTGCAAGCAGTTGCACAGCTACGACTACGGAGGCCCCTACGCCGGCTTCCGCGGTGCGTCGAATTTTTATCGCGATATTGACCGTATGGTGAACGCACAGATCTGGAAACACGTCAAAGCTCCGTGGCAGGCACATCCGGAATTAACGGCAAGGTTTGCCAACTGAGCAGCACCGTTTCAGTTTTGATTTTTTAGGTAAACGGTACAGGACATAGAACAGATTGAAATTGCGGACAATTTCAATCCTAAAGCTGTACCAGAAAAGGAGAACAGCCATGTTACTAAGACATACACCCAAAGAGATCAAGCCACGAGAGGCGCTCACCATCAACCCGGCCAAAGCGTGCCAGCCGATAGGCGCGATGTACGCCGCGCTCGGTTTGCGCGACTGCCTACCGCACAGCCACGGTTCCCAAGGTTGCTGTTCTTATCACCGCAGCACGCTCACACGTCACTACAAAGAACCGGTCATGGGGGCCTCGAGCTCCTTCACCGAGGGAGCCTCCGTGTTCGGCGGACAGGCCAATATGCTCCAAGCGATCCAGACGATCTTTACCGTTTATAACCCGCGCGTGATCGCGGTGCACACCACGTGTCTGTCCGAAACCATCGGCGACGATCTGCCGCAGATCATCCAGAAAGCCAAGGAAGAAGGTAAGATCCCGGAGGGCCGTCATGTCATTCACGTCAATACGCCCAGTTATCAAGGCTCGCATGTGACAGGCTTCGCGGGCATGGCCAAAAGTCTGGTCAGCTATTTTGCCGCCCATACCGGCGCCCAGAAGAACCAGATCAACATCATCCCGGGTTGGGTCGAACCTTCTGACATGCGCGAAATCAAACGTCTCGCGGCCGCTTTGGGCGTAAAGATCGTTCTTTTCCCGGACACATCGAATGTCCTCGACACACCCCAAACCGGACACTTTCATATGTACCCCAAAGGGGGCGTGACGATCGAGGAGTTGCAAACGACGGGCGACAGCCTCGCCACGTTGGCTCTCGGCCCGGTCGCCTCCAACGCCGCGGCAGAAGAACTCGACAAAAAGTGCGGCGTACCCTGCGAATCACTCACGCTGCCCATCGGACTGCATGCGACGGACCGCTTTCTCGATACGCTGCGCCGTCTCGGCGGTGTCTCCGTTCCGGAAAGTATCACGGAAGAACGGGGCCGCTTGATCGACATGATCATCAATATGCATCAGTACCTTTATGGCAAGCGCGTCGCTCTCTGGGGAGACCCGGATCAACTGGAAGGACTTTGCGAGTTCCTCATCAGTCTTGATATGCGCCCGGTGTATGTCGTCTCCGGCACCGGAGGCAACAAGTTCGACAAGCGCATGGCAGAATTCCTCGCGCCCATCCCGGAAGCGAAGTTCAAGAGCGGTTCCTGCGCCGATATGTTTTTGCTCCATCAGTGGATCAAGAACGAAAAGGTGGACCTGCTCATCGGCAATACCTACGGGAAGTACATCGCGCGCGACGAGGATATTCCCCTCGTTCGCCACGGTTTCCCGATCATGGACCGCGTCGGGCACGCCGATTTTCCGACGGTGGGTTATCGCGGCGGCTTGAGATTGCTGGAAAAGATCCTCGACGCGATCCTGGACCGCAAAGACCGGGACACGCCCGAAGAAGGCTTTGAACTGGTGCTCTGATGCCTACGCCAGAGACTGCCTTGGGGTGCCGGAAGAGTGGGATAACGCCCGCGATCCTGACTGAGCGCCAAGGACAGATCTTCCGGAAAGGCGAAACTGAGCACGAGCTCGCCTGTGAAAAGAAAAGTCTCGCGGGATCGGTCAGCCAACGCGCCTGCGTTTTTTGCGGCGCGCGCGTGGTGCTCTACCCTATCGCCGACGCGCTTCACCTGGTGCACGGTCCCATCGGTTGCGCCGCCTACACGTGGGATATCCGGGGCGCGCAATCCTCCGGCTCACAGCTTTATCGCAATAGCTTCTCCACCGACCTGCGTGAGACCGAAGTCATTTATGGTGGCGAAAAGAAACTCTACGCGGCATTGACGGAACTGATCGCGGCCCACCAGCCGAAGGCGGCCTTTGTCTATTCCACCTGCATCGTCGGCTTGATCGGCGATGATGTGGAGGCCGTCTGCCGCCGTGTGGCTCAGGAAAACGGAATTCCGGTGCTCCCCGTTCAGTCCGAGGGATTCAAGGGCACCAAGAAAGACGGCTACCGCGCCGCCTGCGAGGCCTTATTCACGATTGTCGGCACCCTCCCGGCCGCGAGTGAAGGCCGCTTCCGGATCAATCTTCTCGGGGAGTTCAACATCGGCGGCGAGACGTGGATCCTGAAAAAATATTTTGATCAGATGGGCATCACGGTGGTCTCTACTCTCACAGGAGATGGCCGCGTGGATGACGTCCGCCGTTCCCACGGCGCGCAGCTCAATCTGGTGCAATGCTCCGGCTCGATGACGCGGCTGGCGCAACTCTATCAGGAAAAATACGGCATTCCTTTCAAACGAGTTTCCTGGTTCGGTCTGGAAGACACGGCCAAAGCGCTTTATGAGACCGCGGATTTTTTTGGCGATCGCGAGCTCCTGACCCGCACGCAGGAATTGATCCGGTCTGAGATCACCGATGTAGATCCGCAGCTGCGCATTCTGAAGCAAGATCTTCAGGGCAAACGCGCTGCGATCTACGTGGGGGGCGCGTTCAAGGCTTTCTCGCTCGTGCGCGCCTTGCGGCTCCTGGGCATGCAAACCGTCGTCGTCGGCACGCAAACCGGAAACCGCGAAGATTACGATTCTCTCAAGGAATTGTGCGACCCCGGCACGATCATCGTCGACGACTCCAACCCGGTCGAACTGGCGCAGTTCATTCGCGAGAAAAAGGTGGACCTGTTCATCGGCGGCGTGAAGGAGCGTCCCATCGCCTACAAACTCGGCGTGGGTTTCTGCGACCACAACCACGAACGCAAGATCGCGCTGGCGGGTTTCGCCGGCATGCTGAATTTCGCGAAAGAAGCGCATGCCACCTGCATGAGTCCGGTGTGGCGTTTCGCGCCTGCCCGGCATGGAGGACTTCTATGATCAGCTTCCAGACTCCGGCACACCCGAAACTCCCAGTCAAAATGGACGCCGCGAATAAACCCGTTCGTTCGGCGGCGCAAAATACCTGCAAGCTCTGCACTCCGCTTGGCGCTTGTCTGGCCTTCCGGGGTATCCACGGAGCAGTTCCCCTGGTCCATGGGTCGCAAGGCTGTTCCACCTATATGCGACGTTATCTGATCAGCCACTTCCGCGAACCGGTCGACATCGCATCCTCCAATTTTTCAGAGCACAGCGCGATCTTTGGCGGCGGCGAGAATCTCCAGGAAGGATTACGCAACGTCATCCGCCAATACGCGCCTCAATTGATCGGCGTCGCCACCACCTGCCTCACCGAAACGATCGGCGATGATGTGAAGCGTATCCTGTGTGAATTCATCCAAAATGCCAAGCCGGGCGATCCGCCGATCGTTCCTGTCTCTACGCCGAGTTATACCGGCACCTATGTGGACGGCTTCCATGCCGCCGTGCGCGAAACGGTCGTGGCGCTCGCCAAAAAGGAACCGGCGGGCGCGCATCTCAACCTGTTCCCCGGCATTGTTTCGCCGGAGGATCTCCGGTACCTCAAGGAACTGGCGTCGGCTTTCGCGATCGAGATCATCATGCTTCCGGATTATTCCGACACGTTGGATGGCGAATCGTGGAGCGAATTCCACCGTATCCCCGCGGGCGGCACCACGATCGCCGACATCGCCCGCACGGGGTCCGCGCAAGCCTCTCTCGCGTTCGGGCGCATTGCGGCACACCACCCCTCCGCCGCAGCTTATCTCGCGGAAAAGCTCGCCGTGCCGGCCTTGTTCTCAGGATCGCCGATCGGCATCGATGCTTCTGACACTCTGTGTCAGACATTGAAACGATGCTCCGGAAACGCTATTCCGGAACCCGTCCTCCGCGAACGCGGCCGGCTTGTCGATGCCTACGCAGATGGACACAAATACGTCTTCGGACAACGCGTCGCGATCATTGCCGAGGACGATCTTGCGGTGGCCTTGGCGGGCTGGCTCGCCGAGATCGGCGCGAAGCCCGTGCTCGTGGCCGCCGGGGGACACGAATTTCACTTGAAGACCGCACTGACTGAAATGGGCCTGGATCTCAAGCAGATCCAGGTGCTGGCGGATGCCGATTTCGCACGGGTGGAAGCCGCAGCCACAGAATTGAAACCGGACCTGATCCTTGGAAGCAGTAAGGCCTCCGGTCTGGCGCGGAAACTAGCGGTGCCGCTCGTGCGCGTCGGATTTCCGGTCCACGACCGCTTTGGCGCCCAACGTATCGCGCATCTCGGGTATCGCGGCACACAACAACTTTTCGACCGTCTGGTCAATGCCCTGTTGGAAAAGAAACAGAACGAATCGGTGGGAGGCTATAGCTACTTATGAATTCCATGACTCCGCTTTTTAAAAATCATCCCTGCTTTGACGCCGAAGCGCGGCACAAATTCGCGCGAATTCATTTGCCGGTAGCGCCCGCCTGCAACGTGCAGTGCGGATTCTGCAACCGGAAATTTGATTGCATGAATGAGAGCCGGCCGGGCGTCACGAGCGCGGTCCTCACTCCCCCGCAAGCGCTACAACATCTTTTTAAAGTGCTCGAACGTCGACCGGAAACCACCGTCGTGGGTATCGCAGGGCCCGGTGATCCTTTTGCCCAGCCAGAACTCACGCTGGAAACTTTGCGCCGGGTGCGTGCCCAATTTCCGAACATGCTGCTCTGCGTCGCCTCGAACGGCCTCAACCTTGCGCCCTATGTCGATGAGTTGGCGCGAATCAAGGTGAGTCACGTCACGATCACGATCAATGGTGTAGATCCCGCCGTTGTCAGTCAAGTTTATGAATGGGTGATGGACGGCGGACGAAAGCTGAGCGGTTTGGATGCCGCTCGATTACTGATCAGGAGGCAGGTCGAAGCCATCCTCGCGCTTAAAGCACACGGCATGATCGTGAAGAGCAATTCGATCCTCATTCCCGGCATTAATGACCTTCATATGGGCGATTTGGCAAGCAAATTGCATGATCTAGGGGTGGATATGATGAATTGCATCCCTTTGATCCCGGTCAGTGGGACAAAATTCGGCGACATCCCCGCTCCGACTGGGGAACTTGTCGCGCGAGTGCGTGCCGAAACCGGCCGCCATCTGCCGCAAATGACCCATTGCGGCCGCTGCCGCGCGGACGCGGCGGGAAAGATCGGTGAAGATATGTGTGAAGACGTCGTGAAAAGCTTGCAGGAAGCATCCCAGGCTCCGGCATTCAAAAAAGAACCCGCGACCGAACTAAAAAGCGTACCCGAGCGGCCTTATGTCGCAGTCGCCTCACGCGAAGGGATGCTGATCAACCAGCATCTCGGCGAGGCGGAGCGGCTTGCGATCTATGCTCAGGCTCCGGACAACTTTGAGCTGATTGCGGTGCGTGAAACGCCTCCTCGAGGGGAAGGCGATGCCCGCTGGGAGAAGTTGGCCGCACTTCTCCACGACTGTCGCGCCGTGGTCGTGAGCGGCGTCGGCCGCAAACCCTCGGAATTTCTGGATAAAAGCGGGGTGCGTGTCCTCGAAATGGAGGGCATGATCTCCGACGGGCTGGAGATCGCGTTTTCCGGCAAGGATGTTCCGTGCTCACTTCGAAAAATCACCCAATGTGGCGCAAGCTGCACGGGCAGAGGAAACGGCTGCGGCTGATACAAAACCATAAGGAGAAAAACATGCAGAAACCCAAACACCATATTTTCATTTGCGGAAGTTTTCGCGTCTCAGGAGAAGCTCAGGGAGGTTGCGCCAAAAAAGGCGCGAGAGACCTGGTGCAATACCTTGAAAGCGAACTCTCGGATCGCGGGATGGATGACGTCATGGTCTCCACGAGCGGCTGCCTCAAACTGTGTGAAAAGGCGCCTGTGATGGTGGTCTATCCGGAAGGACACTGGTACGGCGGCGTGAATGAAGAAGCCGCGGATGCGATCCTGGACGCCTTGGCCGAAGGGAAAGCCGCGAGCGCTTATCTTATCGCCTGAAGTCTACGGCGTACTATGCAGAAAGGAGGGAATGTTATGACCCATGCGTTCGTCGATACGACCCGGGATGTCTGGCTCGTGGACACCACGCTCCGCGATGGGGAGCAGGCCGCCGGTGTTGTTTTTTCACGGAATGAAAAGATCGCCATCGCCACGCTTCTTAGCGAAGCAGGGGTGCCGGAACTGGAGATCGGGACGCCCGCGATGGGGCACGATGAGATCCTGGACATACGGACATTGGCCGGTCTGAATCTCAAAGCGGCGCTCTCCTGTTGGTGCCGTGCCCATCTGGATGATGTGGAACGCGCGCTGGATTGCGGCGTGAACATCCTCCATATTTCTTTCCCTATTTCGGAACGTCTTCTCACGGCATTCGGAAAGACCCAAGCGTGGGCGCTGGATCAACTCGAACAACTCGTCGAACGGGTACGACCTTCCAGGCGCGTTATCTCTCTGGGTCTGCAAGATGCCTCGCGCGCGGACCCGGATTTTCTTCTGGCATTTGTGGAACTCGCGGAGCAGCTTGGCGTGGATCGCATTCGCATCGCGGATACGGTGGGCCTGCTCACGCCTCTGGAAACCCTTCGTCTGGTCTCCCTTATTCGCGGGAAAGCACCGGCCGTGGCGCTGGATTTTCACGGACATAACGATCTAGGCATGGCCGTAGCCAATACACTCATGGCAGTCACGGGCGGAGCGCAATGTGTCAACGTAACGGTGAACGGTCTTGGGGAGCGCGCGGGAAATGCGGCGCTAGAATCTGTCGTTATGGCCTTACACGTGGGCCTTGGCAAACGTACCGGGATCGACACCCATTGCCTCGCCAAACTAAGTGATCTCGTAGCCACCGCTTCGGGCCGACCGCTGGCCGTGAACCAACCCATCGTCGGCCCTGCCATCTTCCGCCATGAATCGGGCATTCATGGCGCCGGGCAACTGGTGGACCGTACCGCCTACGAGCTTATTCACCCGGAACAAGTCGGACGGCCGCCGGCCCGCACCGTCATCGGAAAACATTCGGGATCTCGGATGCTACTTGAAACGCTGCGTGAGCTGGGCTGCACGACCTCGACGGAACAGGCGAAAATGTTGATGCGAAAAGTGCGCTTTCAGGCTTCCCGTAAAAAGAGGGCTCTTTCGTCCGAGGAAGTGCTCCGGCTTTATCACGAAGAGGTGCTCCCCTCATTGACCGTCATGGAAGGAACGCCAAGATGACCGAAACTACTGTTCTAACCTTTGTCTTTTTCTGCATCGCTCTGCTTTCGGCCATGGTCGGGCATGCCGGCGCGTCGGCCTATTTGGCCACGATGGTCATTGCCGGAATGGCGCCCGCGGAAATGAAACCCATCGCCTTGCTACTCAACATCGTCGTCGCTTCGATCACCACAACGATCTATATGCGCCGCGGTTATTTTTCCTGGGATGTTTTCTGGCCGTTCGCGGCATCCTCGATCCCCTGCGCATTTCTGGGGGGCGCTTTACCGATGCACGGCGCGATCTATAAAATTCTGGTGGGCCTGGCGCTGATCTTTACGGCGTTACGTTTTCTGTTCAACGCTCAAAAGATCCAAACTTCCGAAGCGATCTACCGCATCCCTTCGAAAACCCTTTCCCTGGTTATCGGAAGCGGCCTTGGCCTGCTCTCCGGAATGACGGGAGTCGGCGGCGGCATTTTTCTGAGCCCGCTGCTCCTCACGTTCCGCTGGAGCACGCCGCGCACAACCTCCGGTATTTCCGCCGCGTTCATCTTGCTCAACTCGATGGCAGGGCTATTGGGACACGGCTTCGCGACACACTCGCTACCACCCCACATCGGCCTTTGGGCGCTCACCGTGGGCTGTGGCGGCTGTCTCGGCGCAGCCTTAGGTTCGAGTTCTCTACGACCTCGCCAAATTTATTACGCGCTCAGCACCCTCCTGCTGATCGCCGGGATCAAATTGATCGCGTTGTAGTCTTAGGCTAAGAGTCGCATTATTCCAAAATTTTGGCGAGAGAAAAAAGAACGGCTCGGGTCCTCAAGGAGTGAAAGTCAAAAAAACCCGGCCCCGAGAAGGGGAACTTCTCGTCATCACCCGGGGAGGCGATGCGGGCCGGGGGAAAATTTCCTGAGACGCTCTATCCGATCGCGATCTTGCCGGTCTCTCCTGTGCGAATGCGGAAACACTGCTCAAGATCAAGAACGAAGATCTTGCCGTCCCCGATGTGGTTCGTGCGCGCGCCCTGGATAATGGCATCCACGGTCGCCTTGACGAACTCCTCATTGACCGCGATCTCAAGCTTGATCTTCTTCAGGAGCCTGCCGCCCTCTTTGTGTCCGCGGTAAACTTCCGAGATCCCCTTCTGGCGGCCGCGACCAAGCACATTGGTCACGGTCACGAGATGGATCTCTTTTTCTTCCAGGATCTGAAGCACTTCGTCCAAACGGTCCGGCTGAATGACTGCAACAATGTATTTCATGGCATCGACCCTCCTTTGAATCGCGATTGTCTATAGACACTTAAGCTTCATCTATCCAATGACCAAACACCAAGAGACAAGTTACAAACGAATCTCAAAAAACAATCACCAAATCCCGGACGGAAAAGAGTCCGTTCGTTTTCGTTCTTTGCTTGTTTCTTGCATCTTGTTTCTTGGCCATTTTCTGAATCAGTCCACCATGGTGTAGCCGGATTCACGATGCTGCGTGAGATCCAACCCGATGCGTTCTTCGTCGTCGGAAACGCGCAGGCCCATCACGACGTCCACGAGTTTCAAAAGGACCCAGGAAACGATGAAGGAGTAGACGATCGTAATGATCGTCCCTTTCGCCTGGATCAGGAAAAGTTCGGGATTCCCGAAAAAGAGCCCGTCATTGCCGGCCGGATTCACGGCCTTGGAAGCCCAAAGACCCGTGGCCAATGTTCCGAGGATCCCGCCCACCCCGTGAACGCCGAAGGCGTCCAGCGAATCGTCATAGCCAAATTTCGTTTTGACCACCGCGACAAAAAAGAAGCAGACCCCTGACGCCAGGATCCCGATCCAGATCGCGCTGACCGGCCCCACGAAACCCGCGGCCGGCGTGATCGTGGCAAGCCCCGCGACGGCGCCGGTGATCATCCCGAGCATGGTGGGCTTGGAGTTGAACTTCCATTCCAGAAGCGCCCACGTAAGACCCGCGGCCGCTCCGGCGATATGAGACACGACCATGGCGCTCACGGCGATCCGGTTGGCGCCTAGCGCGCTTCCCCCGTTAAAACCGAACCAGCCGAACCAGAGCAGTCCCGCGCCCAGCACCGCGAACGGAAGATTGTGCGGAGGCGACATGTGTGTGGGATAGCCTCTTCGTTTTCCGAGCATGATCGCGCAAACCAGCGCCGCGATGCCGGCATTGATATGAACGACGGCTCCTCCGGCGAAATCGAGCATGCCCATGTTCCTTAAAAATCCGCCGACGCCCCAGATCCAGTGACAGACCGGGTCATAAACGAACGTAGCCCAAAGAAGCGAGAAGACGCAGAAGGACGAGAATTTCATGCGCTCCGCGAAAGCGCCCAGGATCAGTCCCGGCGTGATGATCGCGAACATCGCCTGATAGATCATGAAAAGCTGGTGCGGGATCGTCGCCGAATAAGGCGCGAACGGGTCCAACCCAACGCCCTGAAGCCCGGCCCAGCCCAAACTTCCGATCAGACCCTTCACATCCGGGCCAAAAGCGAGACTGTAACCGAAAAGCACCCACTGGAGCGTGATGATACAGATCAGCATGAAGCACTGCATCAGGATCGAAAGCATGTTCTTCCTGCGGACCAGGCCGCCGTAGAAGAACGCCAGACCCGGCGTCATGAGGAACACCAGGGCCGCGGAAACAAGCACCCAGGAGATATCCCCCGCGCTCACGTCCGGGACCTCAGGACCTTCCGCCCAGGCCATCCGGGATATCCCAAGAAGAATAAAAAGGACCAGACTTCCCCCAAAAAAACTCCTTTTCCCTCGCATTCCACGTCCCCCTTTTTGTCAAAAAAGCCACTATTCGACGAATTCGTCCTACATTTTTGTAGGATTTTGGATAACAAAAAAACCTCTCTATTCTGCAAGGAATAAAGAAGCCTTCTTATAAGGGCTATAGATGCAAAAGACATGCCAACTTTAAAACAACGGCGAATGGGGGAAAATAAACGCCGTGCTTTAGCGCTCACCGTCCCCCGTTAACCGTTCCCCGATCTTTATTTAACCGATCGCGACTTTGCCAGTCTCTCCCGTGCGGATGCGGAAACATTCTTCCAGGTCCAGGACGAAGATCTTGCCATCCCCGATGTGATTGGTCCGAGCGCCCTGGGTGATCGCGGCGATCGTGGGTTTCACGAACTCCTCGTTCACCGCGATCTCGAGCTTTATTTTCTTGAGAAGCCTGCCGCCTTCTTTATGCCCACGGTAGACTTCCGAGATCCCCTTCTGACGGCCGCGGCCGAGCACATTGGTCACGGTCACGAGATGGATCTCTTTTTCCTCAAGGATCTGAAGCACTTCGTCCAACCGGTCCGGCTGGATCACTGCGACGATGTATTTCATAGAAGCTCCTCCTTTAATCCAACAGAGTGTAGGCAGATTCACGATGCTGCGTGAGATCCAACCCGATGCGTTCCTCATCCTCGGAAACACGCAGGCCTATCACGGCGTCCACGAGCTTCAAAAGGATCCAGGAAACAATGAATGAAAAAACGATCGTAATGACCACGGCTTTCAACTGGATCAGGAATAATCCCGGATTCCCGTAGAAGAGCCCGTCATTCCCGGCCGGGTTGACTGACTTGGAAGCCCAAAGACCCGTGGCCAAGGCTCCCCAGATCCCGCCCACTCCGTGAACTCCGAAAGCATCCAGGGAGTCGTCGTAACCGAGTTTCGGTTTGACCACCGCCACGAAAAAGTAGCAGATCACAGAAACGCCGACCCCGATCCAGATCGCGTCGATCGGACCGACAAAACCCGCGGCAGGCGTAATAGCGACAAGTCCCCCAACCGCGCCAGTGATCATGCCAAGCATGGTGGGTTTCGAACTCAGTTTCCACTCGAGAAGCGACCAGGTGAGTCCTGCTGCCGCGGCTGCCACATGCGTCACGACCAAAGCGCTCGTCGCCAGACCATTCGCTCCAAGCGCGCTTCCTCCGTTAAAGCCGAACCAGCCGAACCAGAGCAATCCCGCGCCCAGCACCGCGAACGGAAGGTTGTGCGGAGGCGACATATGACTGGGATACCCCTTCCTCTTGCCGAGCACGAGCGCGCAGACAAGCGCCGCGATACCGGCATTGATATGGACCACCGTGCCCCCCGCGAAATCGAGAGCGCCCATGTTCCTCAAGAAACCGCCCACGGCCCAGACCCAATGACAAACGGGGTCATACACGAACGTGGACCAGAGAAGGGAAAAAACGACAAAGGCGGAGAATTTCATCCGTTCCGCAAAAGCGCCCAGGATGAGGCCCGGGGTGATGATCGCGAACATCGCCTGATAGATCATGAAAGCCTGATGCGGCACCGTGGCCGAGTAATCCGCGAAAGGTTCGATCCCCACACCGTGGAGACCCGCCCAACTCAGACTGCCGATCATCCCTTTGATATCCGGCCCGAACGAAAGACTGTAACCAAAGATCACCCACTGAAGCGTGATAATGCACATCAGCATAAAGCACTGCATGAGCACCGACAGCATGTTCTTCTTACGGACCAACCCGCCGTAGAAGAAGGCCAGCCCCGGCGTCATGAGGAACACGAACGCCGCGGAAAGCAACACCCACGCGGTATCCCCCGTATTGACGACAGGCGCCGCCGCGTCCGCGGCCCAACCGAGTTTAGACATGCCC
This sequence comes from Candidatus Omnitrophota bacterium, assembly GCA_043803685.1. Lineage (GTDB taxonomy): Bacteria > Omnitrophota > Omnitrophia > Omnitrophales > Aquincolibacteriaceae > Aquincolibacterium. The sequence goes on along the minus strand of JAZDJU010000040.1, from coordinate 70,295 downwards.
AAAAAAGCCAGAAAGCCTGCTACCCCTAACAGCCATCCTTTTGTTTTCTTCATCGCCGAGTCTCCTTTAATGTCATCATTTACAATTTTGTTGCACATTTTTGTATTTTTGATGCAACAAAAATTCCTTTGTATTCCTAGACACACTAAGAAGTGCAAGAGGCGTGCCAACCTTAAGGAAGGTACCGTCTATTCGGGGAAAAAATGAGGGGGTCTTGAAAGCAAAAAAGCCCTCTTTGAAGAGGGCTTTTTTAAAAAGCTAAAACTTCAAAACAGACCGGCCCGCGATCCCTCCGGTTAAAGAGGGACCGCGGATCAGCTTGAATTTACAGCTTGAAGAGCATTTCCGCGTAGGTCGGCACCGGCCAAATTTCGGTGGGTGTCACGCCCTCGAGAGCGTCAATGTCCTTGCGAAGCGCATTCATCGTAACAACGACCTTGTCACGGAACGCCTCGGCACGCTTCACGATATCGGCGATATGATGCGCCTTCTCGATCGCGGTCTCGAGCTCCGCGACTTTTTCAGAAGCGACCGACAAAAGGCCGCTTACGGTCGCGAGCAATTCCTTCTGGACCGTGGCCGGCGCTGAAGCGGCCTTCAAAGCGCCAATACCGCTCGCAAGTTCCGCCGCGAACTTCATTCCGGCAGGAATGAAGAGACGCCGAACCATCTGAACAGACGCTTGGGCCTCGATATTCACGTGCTTCACATAACCTTCGAGGTAGATCTCGTAGCGGGAATGCAACTCCTTGGGAGAGAGCACCTGATACTTATCAAAGAGCTTCTCCGCCTGCGGCGTTGCCATGGTCGCCAACGCGTCGATCCCGGTCTTGATGTTCGGCAGACCACGCTTCTTGGCTTCCGCGACCCACTCCTCGGAGTAATTGTTCCCGTTAAAAATGATGCGTCCGTGTTTTTTCACTGAATCCCGGACGATCGCCGTCGCTTCTTTGTTGAGACCGCTCTTACCGGCCTTCTCAAGACGCGTCGCGATCTCATCGAGCGCTTCCGCGACGATGGTGTTGATCACGATGTTCGGGCCCGACACGGAGGCCGAAGAGCCGACCATACGGAACTCGAACTTATTCCCCGTGAACGCAAAGGGCGAAGTCCGGTTACGGTCGGTGTTGTCCTTCGGAAGCGGCGGCAACGCGTCGACCCCGATCTGAAGGAAACTCTGGCCACGAGATTCGACTTTCTTCCCCTTAGCGATCCCTTCAAGGATCTCCGTGAACTCTTCTCCCATGAAAACGGAAATAATGGCCGGAGGCGCTTCGTTGGCACCGAGGCGAAGATCATTGCCCGGGTTTCCGCAGCTCGCGCGGAGCTTGTCGGCATGACGGTCCACCGCCATGAGAAGGGCACTCACAAAGATCAGGAACTGCTCGTTCTCGGAGGGCGTTTTTCCCGGCTCGAGAAGGTTCTGCCCGTCATCGGTCGAAAGCGACCAGTTGTTGTGCTTGCCCGAACCGTTCACACCCGCGAACGGTTTCTCATGGAGAAGGCACACGAGGTCGTGGCGAAGCGCCACTTTCTGCATGGTCTCCATGACAAGTTGGTTGTGATCGGCCGCGATGTTGGTCGTGGAAAAGATCGGCGCCATTTCATACTGAGCAGGGGCCACTTCGTTGTGCTTGGTCTTGGAGGAGATGCCCATCTTCCAGAGTTCGATATCGAGGTCCTTCATGAACGCCGAAATGCGGTCCTTGATGGCGCCAAAATACTGGTCCTCAAGTTCCTGTCCTTTCGGAGAAGGAGCGCCAAAAAGCGTTCTCCCGGAAACGATCAGATCGAGACGTTTTTCGTAGCAGGTCTTGTCGATCAGGAAGTATTCCTGCTCGGGACCGACGGTCGAGGTCACGCGTTTGGCGGTCTTGTTGCCGAGCGCCTTCAGGACGCGCACCGCCTGTTTCGAGACCGCTTCCATGGAACGGAGGAGCGGCGTTTTCTTATCAAGCGCTTCGCTCGTGTACGAGCAAAAAGCCGTCGGAATGGCAAGGGTCACATTTCCCGAAGCGTCCTCTTTGAGGAACGCGGGAGACGTGCAATCCCACGCCGTGTAGCCGCGGGCTTCGAAGGTGGAACGCAGACCGCCGCTCGGGAACGAAGACGCGTCGGGCTCACCCTGGGCCAACTGTTTCCCGGAAAATTCCATGATGACACTGCCGTCATCGGTCGGCGAAATAAAGGAATCGTGCTTTTCCGCCGTGCGGCCTGTGAGAGGCTGGAACCAATGCGTGTAGTGCGTGGCGCCCTTTTCGATGGCCCAATCCTTCATCGCGTTAGCGACAACATTGGCGACCTCAGGCGAAAGCGGAAGCCCTAATTGGATCGTTTTTTTGAGAGCCTTGTAGGTGTCCTTCGGGAGACGTTCCTTCATGGTCCTGTCATTAAACACATTGCTTCCAAAGATCTTCGGCACATCCACCTTCTCACAATCGCAGCAGCAACCTTTATCTTCGCTCATACATCCCCCCTTTTTTAATTGAATGTCCTTAAAACCCACTTTTCTCTATCAAAGCACAGAAAACAACTTAACACGCATAAAGCAATTTTTGTGCCAAATTGCAGGATATTTCCCCTATAGGAACCTGTACTGCAGACCCTCGAAAGCCACAAATTTGTCGTTTAAGCGCTCCGGTCTACAATTTTGTAGGACACGCCCTACCTCAGGTCATACGTTCGAATTTTATACCCAAGGATGCGTTCGGTCACACCGAGCGCCTTGGCCGCTTTCCGCTGATTCCCGCCGTGAGTATGAAGGGCTTCCTGGATCATATGTTTTTCAAGTTCTTCCACCGCGCCGGGAAGGTCTCTCGCTTCCTCGCTCTTCCCCTCAGTCCCTTGGGGCTTCAGCTGCACGGTGATCGGATGCCCCTTGGGCCCCGGAATCGGAAAAAGCTCAGCTTCAAGAGTATCGGTTTTGCAATGGATCACGGCTCTCTCGACGGCGTTCCCAAGCTCGCGGATATTGCCGGGCCAGGAATAGTTCATCAGATACTCCATGCCCTTGTCGGAGACGTACTTCACTTTCTTTCCGTTCTCGAGCACGGATTTTTTCAGAAAATGCGCAACGAGAAGCGGAATGTCTTCCCGTCTTTCCCGCAAGGGCGGAAGAAGGATCGGCACCACATTGAGCCGGTAATACAGATCTTCCCGGAACTGATTTTCACGGATAGCCTTTTCGAGATCACGGTTCGTGGCCGCGATCACCCGGACATCCACGCGGATCGTCTGGACCCCGCCCACGCGCTCGAATTCCCTCTCCTGAAGGGCCCGTAGGAGTTTCACCTGCATCGATGCCGAAATGTCCCCAATCTCGTCGAGGAATAATGTCCCTCCGTTCGCCAACTCAAAACGTCCCTGCTTCTTCGAGACCGCGCCGGTAAAAGCGCCTTTCTCGTATCCAAAAAGCTCGCTCTCAAGAAGAGTTTCCGGGAGCGCCGCGCAGGAGACTTTCACGAACGGCCCCTTAGCGCGATGGCTCCCGTAATGGATCGCGTGGGCAACCAGTTCTTTCCCGGTCCCGGTTTCCCCGCGGAGAAGCACCGTCGAACGTGTCTGGCTCACCATTTCGATAGCCTCGTACACTTCCTCCATACGCTTGCTTTTGCCAACGATATTGGTGGGGTGGAACTTTTTGGCAAGCTCGCGCTTGAGCTCGACGTTCTCCGTCTGAAGTTTTGTTCTTTCCTTTTCGCGAAGCCGGTAGCTGGCAACGGTCTGCGCGAGAATGGAACTGATGATGGTCAGAAGTCTCAGATCCTCATCCAGAGAAACATTGCCTTCGAAAAGACGGTCCACGCTCAAGGCGCCGATCGTTTCCTGGTCGATCTTGATCGGAACGCAGATAAAAGCGATCCGGTTGCGCCGGAAATCCTTTCGCGCGCCGGTGCGGTTGAGAAAGAGAGGTTCCTCTCCGATGTTCGGCACGGCGATCGGCTCGCCCGCCTCCACGACTTTGCCGGTGATGCCTTCCCCGATCTTGTAGCGTCCTTTTTTCTTGGCCAGATCATCCAACCCGTGAGCGATCTCGATCGTAAGGCTTTCCCCGTCGGCGTCCAGAAGCGTCAGCGTCCCGCGGTGCATCCCCATTTTCTCGTGAAGGACATCGAGCGCCTTCCGCATCCGGTCCTCGATAGGAACCGGGGCCGTCATGTGCCGGGTGATCTCAAAGAGCACACTCAGCTCCTGGATCTCACGCTGAAGTCCTCCGCAGGGTTTTGTTTTTTCGCTCGTCATATTCTCAGGGCCTGTCACTGACACCGTAAAGAACGATGCCCGCGCGGTTGGCTTTCTCCACAAAAATATCTTTCCCGATAAATAGGGTCTTGTGCGCTTCAAAGGCGAACGCCTCGGCGTGCGCCTCGATCAATCCTTCCAGGGTTTTCAAGCCCACCGCCGGCACATCGAAACGCATGTCCTGGTCCGGCTTGGCGATCTTCACGACGATGATCTTGCCCTGTCCCAACGCCGCGCCACGACGGATCGCTTCGTCGGTGCCTTCGATCGCCTCGACCGCGAGCACGGCCTTGTTCTTCACGACGACCGTCTGCCCGATATCCGCGCCGGCGACCTTCTGAGCCATTTCGAAACCAAAATCAATATTGTCCATGACCGACTTGGACGGTTTCTTCTTCCCGAGGAGCCCCGGGCCCGGCATCATATCCTTGAGAAAAAGGGTCGAATCCTGAAGCACGATCCCTTTTTTGAAAAGATAATCGGCGATCCCACCAAGAAGCGAGTCGTCCTTTTGATTCTTTAACTTCACCAGGACCGACATCATATCGAGATCGAACCGCACGTTCTCCTTAAAAAAGCGGACCTTCTCGACCTTCCCGGCCATGATGGCTTCGTGAGCGCCTTCGTCCTTGAGGAATTTCGAGAGCTTCTTAAGCTCGCCAATCTTGACCCAGGAAAAAGCGTCCGACAGTTTCTCTAAAGCGGGCTCGGCTTCCTGCTCAATGCCGCACGTGACGACCCGGTATCCCGCCTTTTTGGCCTCTTCCGCCACCAGGATGGGAAAGCGACCGTTCCCCGCGATGATCCCCATGGTCTTCATGATCCACCTCGTCCTTGTTCTAAAAATAAAGTCTATGGCAGCGACCGCGCGGGACCTGATATCTCCGGATGAGCTCGAGAGGGAACGGGATCAGCCGCAAATGCCCCGTTCGGACTTTTCCAGAAATGCGAGGATCGTCTCAATGGAGGGTGTCAGCGGAATATCCTGGCGGATCTGTTTGATGACGTTCTTCAAAATAAGACCGGATTTGAAAATGATCTTGAAGGCTTTTTTGATAGCGGATTTTTCTTCGACGGGAAATCCCGCGCGATCCAGCCCTACGGTATTGATACCGAAGGCATGCGCCGGATGACCATCGACCATCATAAAAGGTGGGATGTCCTGAACCACTTTGGAGCAACCGCCCGTGATCGAAAGTTTTCCGATCCGGACGAACTGGTGCACCGCGGAAAGACCGCCAATGATCGCCTTGTCTTCCACGATCACGTGGCCGGCAAGCGTCGCGTTATTGGCGAGCGTCGCGCCGTTGTGGATAATGCAGTCGTGCGCGACATGCGCGTAAGCCATAAGAAGATTGTCGTTCCCGACCACGGTTTCGGTGCCATTCAAGGTCCCGGGATTCAAAGTCGCATATTCGCGGATAACGTTGCGGTCGCCGATCTTGAGATAGCTCACGCCTCCATCAGCTTTTTTGTCCTGGGTGAGGCTCCCCACCACCGCTCCGGTAAAGATCTCATTATCTTCTCCGATCGTGGTATGACCTTCGATCGTCACGCGCGGCCCGACCTTCGTCCGGGCTCCGATTTTCACGGTGCCCTCGATGATGGCCCACGGTCCGACTTCGACCCCTTCCCCAAGGACGGCGTCCGGATGAACGATCGCCGTCGGGTGGATCTTCACGCATCCACCACTGCGAACTTCACATCCGCTTCGCATACGAGTTTATCCCCTACGTAAGCTTTTCCGGAACATTGACCGAACTTGGCGCGCTTCTTCAAGACCTCGACTTCCATCCGGAGCGTATCCCCCGGAAGCACGGGACTGCGCCACTTCACGGCATCGACACTCATGAAATAAGCGATCTTCCCGCGGTTCTCGGGTTCTCCCAACATGATCACCCCGCCCACCTGGGCCATGGCTTCCACGATCAATACCCCCGGCATTACGGGATGCCCCGGAAAATGCCCCTGGAAAAAATAGTCATTCATCGTCACCTGTTTGAACCCCGTCGCGCGCGTTCCCGGCTCGAAATTCTCGATCCGGTCCACAAAAAGAAAGGGATAGCGGTGGGGAATGATCTTTTGGATCTCTTCCACATTCAACGTTTTGGCAAGCGGCTTCGGTTCCGAAGGAATGTTCATCATCAGTTTCCTCACAAGTTCAACGTTAAGGGCATGGCCGCTCCGGGAAGCGATCACGTGCCCGCGGATGAATTTTCCGCACAAAAAAATATCGCCGAGAATATCCATCATTTTGTGGCGGCAAGCTTCATTCTCAAATCGAAGCGTGTTCTGGAGCGGCCGGTTCTTTTCGAAAATAAGCGTGTTGGAAGGATTCGCGCCTTTCCCGAACCCTTTGGAAAGCAGTAGCTCCGCTTCCTTTTTAAGACAAAAAGTGCGGGCCGGTGCCAATTCCCGCTCAAAGATCTCCGGCATGATGGGGAGCGAAAGATACTGGTCTAGAAGGTCGGCATCCCGGTAGTTCAGCATATACGAGATCGAGAACGAATCGGCCGGAAGAATGACGATCGACTGATCGCCCTGATCGACGTACACAGGGACGGTGACCTCAAGAAACTTGCGTTCCGCGCTCTGCTCCTCAAGCCCGGCCGAGATCAACCCTTGCGTGAATTCCAGAGCGCTTCCGTCCATCCCCGGGACTTCCTCGCCGTCGATCTCCACCAACGCGTTGTCGATCCCGAGTCCGTGGAAAGAGGCCATGAGATGCTCGATCGTGCGAACGCATCCTTCCCCGACCGTGATCGCGGTCTGGCGCATTTCATCGGAGCGGACATTCTCGATCGCGGCCTTGACCTTGAGTTCCGGTGCCAGATCCACGCGACAAAAGAGGATCCCGGCATTTTCCGCGGCTGGACGCACACACACGGTCACCTTACGGCCGGTATGAAGTCCCGTTCCTTCAAAAACAGCTCGGGCTTTTAGGGTTCTTTGTTTCATCGTTCCGGCTTAGACCTTTTTGTATTTTTTCGCAAGCTCAGCAGAAACCTGCGGGGTAATGTCAAAGTTCTTTTTCTGAGCGAGAAGGACGCGTTTGTTGAAGACCATGTCATAACCGCCCTTAGCCGAAAGGTCCTGAACGATCGCGTCGATCTCCTGGAAGATCTCACGGACCACCTTGTCACGCTGTTCCGCGAGTTGCTGACGGACCACGCGATCAAAATCCTCAAGTTGGCGTTTCTTTTCGATCAGTTGCTCCTGCTTGGTGGCACGGGCATCGGCTGCCAGAAGGGCCAATTCGTCTTCCATCGAACGGATCTTTGTCGCCATCTCAGCGCGTTCTTTTTCCTTGGCTTCCCCCGCTGTTTTGAGCATCAGGTCCTGGTCCTTGGTCCTCTGGTAATTATCAAAAACTTCGCCGACATCGACATAGGCAAACTTCATCTCGGCCGCGAAAGCCGGTAGCACCAGACTGACGACCAACAATATTGCTAAAAGACCCGCTTTGACTTTACGATCCATGGTATTTCTCCTTTTTTTGAATGGGATGACAGTTGAAAGACTTTAGAAACTGCGGCTCAAACTAAATTCAAAACGTCCATTTCTGTTCTTGGTATCCCGATTGAGGACGGGAAGCCCGTAATAAAACGCCAAAGGCCCGATCGGCGTCTTCACTTTGATCCCGGGCCCCACGCTGACGGCGAAATCCCCGAAATCGACATTGTAAGAATCCGCGCTGACATTTCCCGCGTCCACAAACAGCACGCCGCGGAACGCGTCAAGATAAGGAAGCGGGAAAGTGTAGTCCAGATTCACAATGGCCATGGTCTGACCACCCACAGCTTCTCCATCTTCCTGGGGACCGACACGACGGTAATTATAACCGCGCACCGTTCCAAGACCGCCGGCAAAAAACCTGTCGTAGGCCGGAGTCGTTGAGGATTTCCCGAACGCCTGCGACGTGGCCAACCGGGCCTGGAATTCCAACTGATGCTTCTTGCGGATCGTAAGATATTCCGTATACCCCGACCGGAGGATGTAAAACTCCTGATCGCCCCCGAGGAAACTTCCGACGAGCTCACCCGAAAGATTGAGCACGCGCCCTTTGCTGGGATTGAACACGTTGTCGCGATTGTCAAAGGTCGTGAACGCGCGAAGCCTGGAAAGCCAGTCCGGCCCTTCAAACTCCGTCACAGAAACAGGGGCCGTATCCGCAACATCCTCGAGTTTCACGCGCTCCAGCGTATACCCGCTACCGACACGGAGAACATCCTTGAAAAGACGCGACACGGTCGTCGAAGCGCCCATGCGACGCTCGCCAAAGAGGGTGTTCTTGTTGTCCTGGGAGTTAAGAAAAATATTCGTGCCCCAAGAGATCGGTTTATTGAAAAGATAGGGCTCAACGAAACTGACGTCGTATTCCTGATGAACGGTCCCCATCTGTCCGCGGATCGAAAGCGATTGCCCGCCGCCGGTAAAACGGGGCCAATTGAACATGTCAAAGTTGCGCTGGGAGATCTCGGCAAAACCCATGAAGGTATCGACCGAGCTGACACCGCCGCCGAACGAAAGTTCTCCAGTGCGTTTCTCTTTGACCCTGAAAATAAGGTCCTTCCGGTTCGACCCGGACTCCGTGGGCTCGGTATCATAGGTGATCTCTTCAAAATAGTTCAGATTCTCGAGGCGTTCCTTGGACTTGTCGATCTTCTTCCCGTCAAAGCGCTCACCTGGGCGGATGCGAAGCTCGCGACGGATGACCTTATCCCGGGTCTTGGTGTTCCCACGGATCTGGACCTTCTCCACAAAGTAGAGGTCCCCTTCCTGGATCTCGTAAGCGACGTCTACCTTCCCGCTGTCACGGTTCAGCTTCACGTCAGGCACCACGCGGGCTTCTATATAACCTTCACTGGCGTAGAACTGGCGGATCTTTTCGATGTCCTGCGCCACATAGTACTGCGAATAGGTCAGACCGGGCAACATCTCGAGTTGCTGCCAAAGTTCGGATTCCGGGAAAAGGGTGTTACCCTTGAACTTCACCTCGCCGGTCACATAATGTTGTCCTTCTTCGATTTTGATCACGATCTGGATCGTGTTCCGATCCTTGTCATAATTGAATTCCGGAACAACTTTCACATCCAGATAACCCTCCTTCTGATAGAAGAAGCTGATCTTTTCAAGGTCTTTCTCGAAATCGCCCTCTTTGAACGAACCGAAGAGAAAGAACAACTTCTCTTTGGTCTTCATGAGCTTGGAGAGTTGCTTGGCCTTAAAGGCCTTCTGCCCTTCGAACGAGATCTTGCTGATCTTGAACTTTTTCCCTTCGAAGATCGTGATCGTGATGATGGCTTCCTTGGTCGACGAATCCACATTCACGGAAGTCTGCAGGTCCAGGAATCGGAACCCCTTGTCCGCGTAAAGTTTGCGGATCTCCTCTTCGCCCTTCTTAACGGCCTTGCGGTCCAGGATCTGTCCTTCGATCACGCCGAGCGTCTTGCGAAGTTTGTCCTCTTTAAAGGTGATCGCCCCGTCAAAGGTGATCTGCTTGACGATCGGTTTCTCATCCACTTCCACGATCAGCTTATAACCCGCGGGAAGTTCCTCCACCTCGAGCTTCACATCCTCAAAGAATCCGGTCGCGTAAAGGCGCTTAATATCTTCATTGACCGTCTGCTGTTTGAGCGCGAGCCCCTGTTTTGTTTGGATCTTGCTCAGAATCGTGTTCGTGCTCACGATACGGTTCCCACGTACTTCCACCGCCACGACCGTCGGGGTGACTTTGGAAACACCCTGTGGGTCTGAGGCGCCAGAACTTGGGGAGGCCGCGACCGCTTGATCCGTCGCCTTTGGGGCGACATCTTCCGCCCACAACGCGGACGAACCGGTCACGCAGAGAGTGAGCACTAACAAGAGAGCTACGAAACGCTTCATGCAGATTCCTCAGATCTAAAAAATTCTGGATTATCGAAACGTGTCCATTCCTTGAGAAACACAAGCGGGATGGCACCCGTGGGGCCGTTACGCTGCTTGGCGATGATCGCCTCGGCCTTATTCTTGTTCTCTTCGGAGGGTTGATAATACTCCTCTCTGAAAAGAAATACAACTACGTCTGCGTCCTGTTCAATGGCGCCTGACTCACGAAGATCGGACAACTGCGGCCGGTTGCCGGTCCTGGACTCCACGGCCCGGGAAAGCTGGCTGACCGCGATCACGGGAACCCGGACCTCGCGCGCAAGGGCCTTAAGAGACCGGGAGATCTCGGAGATCTCCTGCTGGCGGTTCTCGGCCTTCGAGCCTTGCATGAGCTGCAAATAGTCGATCACGATCAGCGAAATATCGTGCTTCATCTTGAGACGGCGCGCCTTCGCGCGGATCTCGAGCACGGTCTGACCCGGCGTGTCATCAATGAAGATCGGCGCTTCGGAAAGTTTCCCGGCGGCGGCCGTGAGCTTCGGCCAATCCTGGTGGGACAGATACCCTGTGCGGACTTTTTGAGCGTCCACACGCGCATGCGAACACAGCATCCTCTGCACGAGCTGTTCTTTGCTCATTTCAAGCGAGAAAATGACGACGGGTTTTTTCAGATTAATGCCCGCGTGTTCAATGATCGCTGTGGCGAAAGCGGATTTCCCCATTGAAGGACGGCCCGCCACGATGATCAGGTCCGAAGGTTGAAGCCCCGCGGTCTTCATGTCGAATTCGTGAAAACCGGTCGCGACCCCTGTGATATGTTCCTTGCGCTGAAAGAGTTGGTCGATCGTCTCCATGCTCTCGTGAATGATGTCCTTGATCTGAACGGTCTTGTTCTCGATCTGCGATTGACCGATATCAAAGATCATCTTCTCGGCGTTATCGATCATCTCGCGAGCATTCCCGTCAGACTCAAGACTGCTTTGCACGATCTGCGTCCCCGACTGGATGAGCTTACGGAGCAGCGCCTTGTCCTTAACGATACGGGCATAGTGTTCGATATTCGCCGCGGTCGGAACAATCGTGGTGAGTTGGGTCAGGTAGCTGATCCCGCCCAATTCCTCAAGCTGTTTGCGCTGCTTAAGCTCTTCGGAGACGGTGATGAGGTCCACAGGCTGGTTTTTGGAAAAAAGACCGGTCATGACCGTGAAGATATTCTGGTGACGCTGGTCGTAGAAAAAATCGGGGGACAGGACTTCAATGGCCTTCGCGAGCGCGATCTCGTCAAAAAACATCGCGCCCAGAACGCTCATTTCAGCTTCGCGATTCTGGGGCGGAAGTTTTTCGTAATGATTGACCGTTGTCTGCAATTCAGCCACAAATGACCTCAGAGGGGAACTAAAACGGCCGGCCGATCTCCCTTATTATAAACGCTGAAGAGAACCGTCCGGGATTCCTTGCCTGATTTCTCTAAAATTATTGCGGTTCGGAACTGCGAATGAGCTCGACCGTCAGACGCGTCTTGACTTGCGGGTAGATCTCCAGATCGACCTGGTGGGATCCCAAGGTCTTCAAGGGATCTTTGATCCGGATCTGCTTCTTTTCAAAAGCGTGCCCCATCTTTTCAAGCGCCACGCGAAGATCTTCAGCCGTCACGGAACCATAAAGCTTATCCCCCTCGCCCGCCTTGACCTCGATCGAGATCGTCAGATCCTTCATATCCTTGGCGCGCTTCTCGGCCGCTTCTTTTTCCTTGGCTTTACGCACGGTATTCCGGGCGCGCTTTTCCGCAAAGAATTGTTTGTTGGCGCGGGTCGCCGGGATCGCGAGATCTTGAGGGAGCAGGAAATTCCGCGCAAACCCGTCACGCACACGCACGACATCGCCTTTTTTTCCGACATCCGCCACATTCTTCAGAAGCAATAACTCCATGGATCGATTCCTCTTTTTTCTATATTTTTAAAGTGGCCGGGCGATCAATTCGCCTGGAACGCCAGAAGCCCCGAGTGACGCGACTTCTTGATGAGACGCGTGAGCGTCCGCTGGTCCTTCGAGCTCAAGCGCGTGATACGACGCGGCAGGATCTTGCCCTTTTCAGTAACATATTTCCCGAGAGCTTCCACATCCTTGTAATCCATGTGAGGAAGCACACGGCGCATCCGCTTACGCGGCGCGCGCGAAGGAGTCCGGACGGGAGAACCGTAGCCCTTTTCGCCTTTTTTCGGACCGCGGGCATTCTTGTCGAAAGGTTTTTTCTTTTCAAATTTTCCAAACTTAGAAGATCTCGGTTTCATATCTTTCACACCTGGCTGATTTAGCACCGTTTTTTATTTTTCTTACGGGTTAACGGTACAATGCTGCGAACCCGTAAAAAATCAATAGTAACGCGGTATTAGAAGGGAATTTCTTCGTCGGGTTTAAGTTCGTCCTTTGAAAGGGAGACGGAACCCTTTTTGGAAGGCATGCCGCCCTCCGGGGCTTCAAAAATGCTGTCATCCACATCCATGGCCGGCACGTCAGAGCCCTCGCCCTTCCCGCTTCCGGGTTTCGAGCCGAGGAACTGGACATTGTCAGCGACGACTTCCGTGGAGTACCGTTTATTACCATCCGGTCCATCCCAACTCCGTGTCTGGATCCTTCCTTCCACGAAAACAGGGCGACCTTTTTTCAAGTATTCATTGCAGATCTCCGCGAGACGCGCCCAGACCACGATCCGGATAAAACAAACTTCTTCTTTTTTTTCTCCGGCCTTGGAGTTGAACGTACGGTTGACCGCGATCGTAAAAGTCGTCACGGCCTGTCCCGAAGGGATATACCGGAGTTCCGGATCCCGGGTGAGATTCCCGATCAACATGACTTTATTCAAACTTACGGCCATAGGTCAATATCTCGCGCGTTAGATGAATTATACTTTAGGCGCCGCGACAGGAGTCACGGGCGTGGTTGCAAGAGGCGGCAACGCCGGCTTTTTGGCAGGAATGCTCACCATGTATTTCAAAAGGTTCTCCTGAAGCTCAAGTTCCTTACGAAAATCCTGCGTCCGGGAAGGATCCATCTCGAACTCGAACACGAACGTCCGGCCGTCTTTATACTTCCCGATCATATGGCCCAACGTCTTTTTCCCGAGATCGGTTTTCTGGATCACTTTGCCCTGGTACTTCTCGATCCATTTCACGACTTCCGCGGCAGGATCCTTGTGAGACTCGCCCGTGATCTCCGGCGGAAAAATGAACAACCCTTCGTATTTTTTCATCACACACTCCCTCAGTGTCTAGCGCAATTCCAGATTAAAATGATAACTCTTCCCGTAAGTTTCATAAGCAGAAGCTACAGAAGCAGTTATGAAGTTTTTGGCCCATGGAGAGGGCTAAAAGAGGTGACAATGTAACACAAATGCTTTACTTGGGCAACCCTGACTTTCATTTTCTTTTATGATACAGAAGTCAGGATAGTCCAGGGTCAACCACCTGGAAATGAATAAAAGACCCTGGGCAACCCTGACTTTCATTTTCTTTTATGATGCAGAAATCAGGATTTTCCCATGGCGGGCACCCCAAACAGCCTCTATAAAGCCATCGCGTTGATCCGGCTCATGGCCTTCGTCAGAGGTTCCCCGGCCCAAACGCGGCACGCTTCCATTCCTTTTTCAAGAAGCCCGCTCATTTTTTTCTCTTCGGTAACAGAAAAAGATGAGAGAACATAATCCCGAAGCACTCCTTCGAACCCGACTGATCCCGTCTCCGTCCTGTCTCCAGAAGAACCGATCCCGACGCGGAGCCTTTGATATTTTCGACTCCCGAGATGTTCTTCGATCGAAGCGAGACCATTGTGCCCCCCCGAACTTCCTTCGCCGCGCAAACGGAATTTTCCGAATGGAAGCGCGACGTCATCGACCACCACCAAGAGGTCTTTGTCCGCGGAGACTTTCCAATATCTGACAAGCGCAGCAACCGCCGCCCCGGAAAGATTCATGTAGGTCATGGGGAATGCCAGATAAAGTGTCTCGCCGCTCCACGAGACGGGAGTCTCGGCCGAGCACCGGGATTTCTTAAAGGCGAACTTCGCCTTTTCTTCTCCCGCGATGAACTCCATGAGCCGCCGGCCGATGTTATGTCGCGTACGGACATATTCATCCCCTGGATTTCCAAGCCCAATGATGAGTTTCATCAGAACCTCAGGACCTTCTCGAGGGGCGCTCACGCGTCCCTCGAGAGATCCATCGTCGTTACTTAGCGTCCTTGGCAGGTGCCGCGGCAGGTTTTCCGGCAGCAGGCGCGGCCTTCGCAGGAGCCGCCCCTTCCTCGCCTTCCTTCTCTTTCTTACCCTTTTCCATGACCTCAGGTTCCGCGCCACCCTCTTCGGTGGGCTTCACTTCTTCCTCACGAGGAGGATGGATCGCGAAAACCACTTCCTCAGGCTGGAGCAGGCAAACAAGGCCTTGCGGTAGGATCAGATCTTTGGCATGAACGGCATCATTGATCTTCATGGCCTTTGTCTCGATCTCGATCTTTTCCGGGATCTGGGTCGGCAAACATTCGATCTCGATCTCACGATGCACCAGATCAGGCGATCCGCCTTCCTTGATACCGGGCGCGTCTTCAACATGAAGAAGGATCACCGGCACCTTCACCTTGATCTTTTCCGTCAACGAAATGACCATAAAATCAATATGGTCGATCTTGTCGGTAATAGGATTGCTCTGAATAGCCTTGATACGGCACGTGGATTCCTTCAGCTTCACGCCTTCGACCTGAAGCGTGATCAGGACGTTGGCGCCGGCCTTGGTGTGGACGGCCTTGAGAAAGGCCTTATCCTGAACTTCGATCGCGAGCGGCTTCATGCCGTGGCCGTAGACGATGGCCGGAAACATTTCGTTGCGACGGACCCCGCGTGCCTTGCTGGTCCCGTTGGGAGTGCGTGGTTTAGCCTGCAATTCGATGGTTTGCATTGAAAATTCCTCCTTGATGTCCTGTGATTAAGACGGAAGTGACTTCCCTCTCGTTCGGTTTATGCTGCTATGCTTCAACTCCTGCACTTGAAAAAAGACTGCTGATCGATTCGTTATAATGGATCCTGCAGATCGCGTCCGCTAAAAGCGAGGCGATCGAAAGCTGCGTGATCTTTTTGATCCGTTTTTCTTTCCCGAGCGGGATACTGTTGGTCACAATCAGTTCCTTGATCACAGAGTCCCGGATCCTCTCCACGGCCTGACCGGCCAGAACAGGGTGGACAATATTAGCATAGATGTCCAATGCGCCCGCTTTCTTGAGGGCTTTGGCGGCTTCGACGAGTGATCCACCGGTCGAGATCATGTCATCAATAATGATGACGTTCTTCCCCTCCACGGAGCCGATGATGTGCATCACATGCGTCTGGGACGCGCTTTCGCGCCGTTTGTCCACGATCGCGAAATCGCAATCGAAAAGCTTGGCATACCCGCGCGCCATTTTGATCCCGCCCACGTCAGGCGAAACCACGACGAGGTCCTTGATCTTCTTTTTTTTGAAATAGCTTCCCATCACGGTGATCGAATAGAGATGGTCCACCGGAATATCGAAGAATCCCTGGATCTGTCCCGCGTGAAGATCCATCGCAAGCACACGGTTCGCGCCGGCGCTCACGATCAGATTTGCGACAAGTTTCGCCGTGATCGGAACACGCGGTTTGTCCTTGCGGTCCTGACGGGCGTAACCAAAGAACGGCAACACCGCCGTGATGCGCTTGGCCGAGGCTCGGCGCGCGGCGTCGATCAGGATCAAAAGCTCCATCAAACTCTCGTTGGGCGGCGTGCAGGTCGGCTGAACGATAAAAACGTCCTTGCCGCGAATATTATCGCGGATCTGGAGCTGGATCTCGCCTTCTGGAAAGCGACCGAGCAACACATCGCCGAGCGGAATTCGGAGATGCCTTGCGATCTCCTTGGCAAGCTCGGGATGAGAGCTCCCCGTTAAAAGCACCATATCCCCGTTCTGTTTCTTCTGGATCCTCGCCATAAAAATACCTACCTTTTCTTCTTCGAGACGGGCCGGGCTGGAACGCCGACGACCACATCCCCTTTTTTAATTTTAATTTTTGAGATCACCACGGACCCCGCGCCCGTTTTTACTCCATCCGGGATGCGGACAGGCGCCACAAAGACCGTATTAGAACCCACCATCACATTTTTCCCGATCACGGTCGGGTGCTTCTTCTTTCCGTCAAAATTCGCCGTGACCGTCCCGGCTCCGATATTCACACCGTCGCCGATCACCGCGTCCCCCAAATAAGTCAAATGCTTGGCTGAAACTTTTTTCCCGAGACGGCTCCGGTTCACCTCGACAAAACTCCCGATCACCGCGCCGTCGCCGATCACGGTGCCGCGGCGGATCTTCGCGAAAGGACCGATCTCACTTCCCGCACCGATCTCGACCCCACCTTCAATGAAACACCACGGATAGATCGTCGCACCTTTGCCGATCTTCACGCCCGGCGCCACAAAGGTCTGCTCGGGAGCCATGAACGTCACGCCTTTTCCCTGGTGCTTGGCGATCTCCCGTTCATTGATCTTTTTCGTCACGGCGGCCAGATCATTCTGGGAATTGATCCCCTGCCCTTCTTCCGCGTCCGCAAGCGCGAAAGCCTCCACGCAATAACCTTCGCGCCGGAGAATTTCCACAGTGTCCGTCAAATAATACTCGCCCTTTTGATTGTTCTGTCCGATCTTTCCCAGAGCTTCAAACAAAACTTTTTTATCAAAAAGATAGATACCGGTATTCACTTCCCGGATCGCGCGCTCTTCGGGCGTGGCGTCCAGCTCTTCGCGGATCGCGGCAAAATGCCCTTCTTCTCTCACGATCCTTCCATAACCGAACGGGTCGTTCTGGATACAGGACAGAACACTCACATGCGCCTGCGACTTTTTATGCGCCGCCAGAAACTTCGTAAGCGTTTCCGCCTTCACAAGCGGCATATCCCCCGGCCAAACCAGCACAGGACCTTGCGCCTGTTTAATCGCGGCCTTGGCCATCATCACCGCGTGGCCGGTCCCTTTTTGCTCGCGCTGAAGCACCGAGGTCGCGCCATAATTTTTCGCGAAGGAACGCACTTCATCGGCCTTGTGGCCCACGACCACCAGGAGGTTCTTGATCCCGGCACCGGCCAAAGTCTCGAGCACGTATCCGAGCACGGGCTTTCCGAACACCGGATGCAGGACTTTCGGCAGCTCGGAACACATCCGCGTTCCTTTTCCCGCCGCGAGCACGATCGCTTCCATGAAAGATTATCCCTTGATCCCGGTTAGCTTGATACCTTCAACAAAGAACCGTTGATTGAATAAAAAGACGATCAAGATCGGCAGGACCATCATCATCGATGCCGCCATGAGGAGCGTCCAGTCCGTGCCGTGCACTCCCTGAAAATAAGCCAGTCCAACCGGCAGCGTGTATTTCGTGTGCGTATTCACCACGATCAAAGGCCACATCAGGTTCATCCACGACCCCATGAATGTAAACGTGGTCAAGGTCGCGAGGGCCGGTTTTGAAAGCGGAAGAATGATATGCCAGAAAATACGGACATACGAGCATCCGTCGATCTTCGCGGCGTCTTCCAGATCCTTGGGCAGCGTGAGAAAGAACTGCCGCAGCATGAACGTCCCGTAAGCGGTAAAGATCCCAGGAAGGATCAGAGCCTTGTACGTGTCGATCCAGCCAAAATGGCGGAGCAGGATAAAGACTGGGATCATAGTCACCGCGCCAGGGATCATCATGGTCGCGAGATAACCGAAAAAGAGCCTGTCGCGGCCCGGAAAATTCAAGCGCGCGAACGCGTACGCGGCCATCGAACTCGTGACGACCTGCCCGAACGTGATGCAAAGACTGACAAAGATGGAATTCAGAAAAAACTGCGCGAATGGGACCACGGCCCAGACCCGGACATAATTCTGCCATACGAAAGTGGTGGGCAACCATTCCTGCCACCACGGACGGTTCTCGGCAAACACCTGTCCCGCATCAGCGAGCGAGGTTGAGATCATCCAAAGGAATGGCGCGGCCATACTTACCGCCCCCACCGAAAGCGCCACAAAAAGCACCGCACGCTGGAGTCTCCTCTTTAAAGGAGACTTTTCCTTGAGCTCGGTCACCACCTTCACGACTCTTTTCTTTTTGGATCGGGAAGCGGACGCGGCGATCTCTTGCTTCATCTCTTCATGGATCAACTGATCGATATGCGTTCCCATAATTTTTCCTCAGGTGTAATGGACCGACTTGCCGAAAAAACGCCATTTCACGACCGTCGCGGCAAAAATGATCAGGAACAGGACCCACGAAATAGCGGCCGCGTATCCCATGCGGTACCATTCGAACGCGTTGTTGAAAATGTAATAAATGATCGTCGTCGTGGACCCGTTCGGCCCGCCGCCCGTCATGATGTACGCCTGGTCGAACCCCGCCTGGAACCCGCCGATCAAGCTCATGGTCGCGATAAAAAAGGTCGTCGGTGAGATCTGCGGCCAGGTCACGTTCCAGAACTTCTGCCAGTTGTTCGCGCCGTCCACTTCCGCGGCGTCATAAAGGTCCCGCGGCACCCCCTGCAACGCCGCGAGATAAAGGATCATGTTATATCCGCCGATCGATTGCCACACACTCATGATAATAAAAGACGGTTTGGCCCACGCCTCGTCGGTTAGCCAGTTCGGTCCCGTCAAATGCAGCCCCAGCAAATCCCCAAAATTTGCGATCATCCCATTCAAGAGGCCAAAATTGGGATTATAGATCAAACGCCAGAGCATGAAGATCGCAACGCCCGAGCAGATGGTCGGGAGAAAATAGAGCGTCCTGAAAACGACCGTACCTTTAAGCTTCTGGTTGAGCGCGATCGCCAAGAGAAGCGACCCGGTCATACTGATGGGAATGGCCACCATCAGGACCATCGTGTTCCAGCAGTACTTCCCGAAGAACGGGTCTTTGACGAGCTCGATAAAGTTCGCAAGCCCCGTGAACTGCGGACCGTCCGACAAAAGGTCCCACTTCACGAAACTGAGTCCCATAGACGCCAGCACCGGGATCGACGTGAACAGAAGGAACCCGAGCAGGTTCGGCATGAGAAAGCCGTACGCCGCGATCGTTTCCTTCGTTTTATCCTTCATTCCGTTTTTCATGTAAGTTCAGACATCCTCATTTACAAAACTGCGACAGAGACGGCGACGCGGTAGACGGCTTTCATTGAGCCGTCACAGCGTAGTAGTTTTGCACTGGCAAAACTGCCATGCCGTAGAGAGTTATCCCTGAACTCTCACGGCATAGTAGTTGTTCACTAGAACAACTGCCCGGCCTGGACTCGAACCAGGAATCTTGTCTCCTTCGCCAGAGGCGAATCCGTCCATCGGGGGATTCGCCTCGCGGACGAATCCGCCTCAGGCGGAAAAGGGCAGTAATTATTTACCCATCTTACCCTTTTCTAAAATAGCCGCGACATCAGCCTTAGCCATAGCCAAAGTTTCTTGGAAACTTTTCAGGCTTTCAAGCAGTCTGATTCTTTTAGAATTCGACGCTTTCTCGTTTTCTTGAGTCCCGTTTTTTGCATCACCAGTATAAAATCGCTCGAAATCCAAAAAATCAGCAACGCTATTATTAACGAGTCCAATGAAAATTACATATTTGGCAATGGCTTTGCTCAAAAATTGCGCGCTATTCTTAAACCTGTTAAGAACATCGATATCGAATAAATTAAATGATTCGGAATCGACCATCATTCCACAACGAATTTCATTTAATTTAATCTCGCTAAGAAAATTCTTTAAAACATCTTTTTCGTTTTTTCCTTCTCTTCTCGCTTCCTGATGATTGAATGCCCATAACGCAAACAGGAAACTCAACAGAGAGCTCAGTAAAACTAAAAAGGCGCCTTGAAACTTTTCTAATATTTCTATCATTAATTTTTCCATCATATGCTCAAATCTGCCCCGCCTGGGCTCGAACCAGGAACCTTGCCTCCAAAGGGCAGTGTGATACCATTTCACCACGGGGCACTAACTGATCAAGCTACTGTAAAACTGTTTTCAAATACTTTCGCCCGACACCTGACTTCAAAAACCGTTCGCGCTTAACAGCCTTCGAGCGAGACTTGCAAAACTCCCGGTAAATCGCAATCCACGGACGATGACCCTTAGTATAGCGATAATCGCCTAAATTGTGCCGCCGCAATCTTTCTTCGACGTCTTCACCGCTGCCAACGTAATGACGGTTGTCTTTTTGACTTTCCAAAACATAGACCCACATTTAAAAATCTTGCCTCCTTCGCCAGAGGCGAATCCGTCCATCGGGGGATTCGCCTCGCGGACGAATCCGCCTCAGGCGGAAAAGGGCAGTGTGATACCATTTCACCACCGGGCAATAAACTTACAAAACCGTCCTTAAAGATCTTCTTCCAGCCGTGCTTTGAATCAAAAGCCTGAGAAAGGATTGCCCCAATTTCCGCCCAAACTTTTTATTCTTTTCCACGATGGAAGTTTGGACGGCCCCAATCTCAGCTACGCTTTGATTGATCGGTATTGGGACCGATTCGCTTCATTTGATCAGTATTGGGACTACTCGTATGAGTGACAAATCACCTTGCGAAAAGGAAAGGGAACTTCTTTCAATCTCTTCGATAAATCTAAAGCTTTTTTCCGGCTGGAGAATGCTACGAAGACCGTGGCCCCGCTTCCACTCATGAGAACGAAAGGCGCGCCGTGGTCTTTGAGGACCGACATGGCTTTGGGAACGGACGGCATTAAGCGAAAGGCCGGTGTTTCCAGGTCATTTTGCGCGAGCGTCGATGCTTCCCGGATCCTCTTTCTATCTAGAAAAGAGCGCAGGATTTTAGCAATACGCCTTTCCTTTGTCAAGGAAAGGGGCCGCCCGCTCCAGGCAAGCGTTTGATAGACTTTTCGCGTATTCAGCCCCTGGTCTGTTACAAGTAAGAGAAATCCGAGACGTGCACGGCACGGCGTCTTTTCGAGCTTGTCCCCGATCCCCCAGGCCAACGCCTGCCGTGCCTCGAGAAGGAAGAACGGGACATCGGCCCCGAGCTTCTTCCCCATGGCCAAGAGCTCCTTCGTGGAAAGCTTGAGCCGGAAAAGTCTTTTCATCCCCAAGAGAAAGAACGCCGCATTGCTGGAACCGCCGCCGAGCCCCGCCCCCAGAGGAATACGCTTGGTAAGTCGCACAGAAACCCCGCCCAACTCCGGGAATCTCTTCTGAAGCGCGCGGTAGGCTTTGGTAATGAGGTTCCCTTCCCCGGTCTCAAGCGAAGGAATGTTCGTCGTGAGCTTGAAACCCGCGGAACGTTTGCGGATCACGATCGTGTCCACGAGCGAAATGCGGTGGAAAAGCGTCAAAAGCTTGTGATACCCGTCCGGCTGTTTCCCAAGAATGCGCAGGTGGAGATTGAGTTTCGCGGGACTCTGAAGGGTGATTTTTTTCATACTCAGCCTGCGGGCAGTCTGTGAAAAACCATTGGAAAGAAAAAAACGGGAAACGGAGAACGGGGAACGCAAAGAATGCGCTTCCCGCTGACCGTTCCCCGCCTTCACGCAAAGCGTCGCCTTTCCAGGCGACACTTTGCTAGGACCAGTCTTTTTTCTTGTGGCGGTTCCGGCGCAGTTTCTTCTTGCGCTTATGCTTGTTCATCTTCTTCTTGCGCTGTTTACGAGCCCAAGGCATTGTTGCCTCCAGTTAGTTGTAAGCGTCAAGCGGTAAGCGGTAAGTTCTCTTAACGCTTTACGCTTACCGCCTATCCCTGCTTTTACGGAATCACTTTATTGAGCGGATATTCGATAATGCCCGACGCGCCGGCCTTCTTGAGCGCCGGGATCAATTCCCGGACCACGGACTCGTCAATAATGGTCTCGACATCGAGCCAGTTCTTGTCCGTCAGGTTCGCGATGGTCGGTTTTTTCATGGCCGGAAGAAGGCTCAGGACCCTTTGCAGGTGCTTCTTCTCGACGTTCATCTTCAGGCCCACCTTCTCCTGAGCGCGCATGGCGCCTTCGAGGAGCATCATCAGATTGTCCATCTTCTGCTTTTTCCAGGGGTTCTTCACGCTCTGCTTGTTCGCGATGAACTTAGGGATAGAAACGATGACAGTGTCGATGATCTTGAGTTTGTTCGCGCGAAGACTGGACCCTGTCTCGGTCGCTTCCACGATAGCATCCGCGAGTTTCGGCGGTTTGGCTTCCGTGGCGCCCCACGAAAATTCGACTTCCGCGTTCACTTTGTTCTTCTTAAGATAACGTTTCGTGACGCTCACAAGCTCGGTCACGATCTTCTTCCCGTTCAGGTCCTTGATGCTTTTGAACGGCGAAGACTCGTGCACGGCCAGGACCCAGCGAACGGGGTTCGAGGTGCGCTTGGAGTATTGAAGTTCACACAGTTCCACGATATCGGAATCGTTCTCCACGATCCAGTCATGCCCCGTCAGGCCGCAATCCACAATACCATCTTCAACGTACCGCGACATTTCCTGGGGACGAAAGAGCACGACCTCGATCTCGGGGTCGTCGATGGAAGGAATGTAGGAACGGGAGCTGACGTTGATCTTGTAGCCGGCCCGCTTGAAAAGATTACAGGTCGCCTCTTCGAGACTTCCCTTGGGTATCGCGATCTTAAGCTTGTTTGTGGATGTCATAGGGGGCGAATTCTAGCTTTTTGCCCCTCGAGTGTCAATCCCAGAGAATGTGATGCCAAACTTTTCATTATTTTAAAAATCGTAGTTTGGACGGCCCATCCCGAAAAAAGCGGGATAATCAGTATTGGGACCGTCACTGCCCAGGATGCTTTTTGTGGAGCATACTTTTCTGAAGCTTGGAAAAGATCACAAGGATCACCAGCACGAGGATCGTGGTCATGATCGCCTGTTTGTAAAGCCCCAACCCGCACGCCAATCCAATGGCGCAAGCGGACCATATCCCGGCGGCCGTCGTCAAACCTCTGATACTTCCCTCCGAAGAACGGATAATGGCACCCGCGCCGAGGAATCCAATGCCGGTCACCGCCTGGGCTGCAATGCGTCCCGGGTCCACGGCTGCGACGCCCTTGTAGATCTCAAAAACGTCAATAGAAACGATCATCATGAGCGCCGACCCCAGACACACGAGCGAATAGGTCTTGAAACCGGCTTCTTTGCCGTGAACCTCCCGCTCGAGACCGATCAAAGCGCCGAGCAATGTCGCGACGCACAATTTGACCGCGAACTGGATATCCGTCGGCGTAAGCCACGAAAAAAAAGTACACATAAGGACCCTCCCCTATCAAAACGCGTATCAAAGTGTCAGCGTATCATGAAACTCTGACACTTATTTTATTTGCAGCGCAGGATCTCCGGTCATATTTAGTTTCGACCGTTTCCCGTTTTGATAAAGCTCGAACCCGCGGCGTGCGATCATCGCGGCGTTGTCCGTGCTCAGGACGAACGGCGGAAGCCAGACTTTGATGCCTTTGGCCGCGGCGTCCCGCGTTAGTTTTTCGCGGAGCCAGGAATTCGCGCTCACGCCTCCGCCCACCACGACATCGGAAACTTTTTTGAACTCCGCGGCGTCAAGCGTCTTCTCGACGAGCCAGCCGATCGCGGCATGTTGGAAACTCGCCACCATGTCTTTCACGGACGGCGCGTCCGGAAGCGGCGCTCCCGTCTTCGGGTCTTTCATCTTGTAAAGTACGGCTGTTTTCACGCCGCTGAAACTGAAGCCGAAACGCTCATCCTGTTTGGGCCGCGTGAACGGGACTGCGCGAGGATTCCCCTGCCGCGCGAGTTTGTCGAGCATGGGCCCACCGGGATAACTGAGTCCCATGATCTTCGCGACCTTGTCATAGGCTTCGCCCACGGCGTCGTCCACCGTCTCGCCCAGGATATGGATCTTTCCTTTTTCGCAGAAGGTGAGCATCGTGTGCCCGCCCGAGACGAGAAGCCCCACGTAACGTTTGGGTTCCTTTTGCCCGAGAAAGTTCGCGACGAGATGACCTTCCATATGATTCACACCTACGAGAGGAATTTCGAGTTGGTAAGCGAGCGCCTTGGCGAACGCGACGCCGACCAGCAGTGAACCAATGAGCCCCGGTCCCTGCGTTACGGCAATAAGATCAAGGTCTTTGGGTTTGATCTTGGCTTCCTGAAGCGCTTCCTCGAACACGCATTGGATCTGCTCCATGCAATGCCGGGACGCGATCTCGGGCACGACGCCGCCGAATTGCTTATGCCGGAAAAGACTGGAGGAAACGACGTTCGAAAGAAGCGTGTCTTTACCGCGAAGAATGGAGCACGACGTTTCGTCGCACGAGGTTTCGATGCCGAGGGTCAGCATGCTGACCTACGCGTGCCACGTGCCACGTACCACGCACCACGAAAGCCGTTTTTCGTGGCCCGTGGCTCATGGCACGTGCCCCCGAATTTAGAATATTTTCTGAGGAAGAACTTCATGGGCACTCTCTGGCTTACCGTCATCCTGTTATTTTTTCTTCTTCGCTTGCGGCGTTTTCTGTGTCGCCCAAACGATCGCGAGGACCGGAAGGCTCACGATCAAGGTCAGACCCAAAGCGGGCATCAAGAGCGCCGTAACGCTTTCAGAGGTCCCATTACGAAAGATCAGGAACATGACCGCGCAAACAAAGATCATGAACTCCACCAGACAGAACAAAGCGATGGGCTTCTTCCCTCCCTGGGGATTTCGGATCCTCGCGAAAAAAGACCCGGCGAGCATCAAAAAAACAAGGCCCGCGAAAACCATCGTCAGCTGAGCAAATACGACCGTCATGTTCTCTCCCGCGTTTTAGACTGAACGCTTGTCATTCCCATGGGCCACGGGGCGCGAAAAACGGATTTCGTGGTGCGTGGATCGTGGCACGTGTCCCGGCAGTTAGGACAACTTCTTCATCAAAATTTCATTCACGATTTTCGGGTTCGCCTTGCCGCCGGTCTCTTTCATCACCGCGCCGACGAGCGCGCCGAGGGCCTTCTGCTTCCCGGCCTTGAATTCCGCGACAGCGGTCGGGTTCGCGGCAATGGCCTTCTCGACCGCTTTCTCGATCAACCCCGTGTCCGAGACCTGCGTAAGTCCTTTTTCCTGAACGATTGTGTCCGCAGCCTTGCCCGTCGCCGCCATTTCCTGAAGCACATCCTTCGCGGTCTTGCCGCTCAGCGTCCCTTTCTCGACAAGACGAATGAGTCCCGCGAGCGCGTGCGGTGAAACCAGACATTGGTCGATCGCGATATTTTTCGCGTTAAGTAGCGCCAAAAGCTCGGTTTGGATCCAATTGCTCGCGGACTTTGCCGCGGCCCCTTCGCGCACACACGATTCGAAATAGGCCGCGACTTTCTTTTCCTGCACGAGCACGTAGGCGTCGTATTCCGGAATGCCAAATTCTTTGATGAACCGTTTCGCGCGCTCAAGCGGCAGCTCGGGCAGCGTCTTGCGGATCTCTTCCACGGTTTCGCGCGTGAGCGTGAACGGCACAAGGTCCGGCTCCGGGAAATAACGGTAATCGTGCGCTTCTTCCTTGGAACGCATGGAAAAGGTCGTGCCTTTCCCGTCATTCCAGAGCCGCGTTTCCTGAACAATGGTTTCCCCGCGTTCGAGCGCCTCGGTCTGGCGTTCGATCTCATACTGAATGGCTTTGTGCACCATCTTGAAGGAATTCAGATTCTTGATCTCGACTTTCGTGCCAAGCTTGGCCTGACTCACGGGGCGCACCGACACGTTCGCGTCACAGCGGAGGCTCCCCTTTTCCATATCGCAGTCGCTCACTTCCAGATATTGAAGAATGGCTTTGAGCGCCGTGAGGTAATCATAGGCCTCCTGCGGACTGCCAAGGTCCGGCTCGGAAACGATCTCGAGGAGCGGAATGCCGCCACGGTTGTAATCCACGAGGCTCCCGTCCGCGATGCCTTCATGGAGAAGCTTCCCCGCGTCCTCTTCCAGGTGCGCGCGAGTGATACCGATCCTCTTTCGTTCCACGTCCCACGACCCACGCCCCACGTTTTGTTCTTCGTTCTTCGTGGCCCGTGGCCCTTGGCTCTTGGCTCGCGTTTCGATATCGAGGAAACCTTTGCCATTCACCGGCATGTCGAATTGCGAGATCTGATACGCCTTGGGAAGGTCGGGATAGAAATAATTCTTCCGGTCGAATTTGAGCCGCTCCGCCACCTTGCAATTAAGCGCGAGCCCGACGCGGATCCCGAGCTTCAAGGCCGCTTCGTTTAAGACCGGCAACGACCCCGGCCACCCCAGACACACCGGGCACGTATGCTCGTTCCCCCCCGCCCCAAATTCCGTGGAGCATGAGCAGAAGAGCTTGCTCTTCGTCTTCAGTTGTACGTGGACCTCAAGTCCAATCACAGGTTCGTAATTCATATTTCGCTCCGCTTAGACTGCAGACCACAGACTATAGCCAAAATTCCTTTTTATTGCTCTTCGCCAAACACTGCTCGGCTATTAACGTTACTACGGTTAAGAAGATTCTTTCTCAATATCGACGTATAGCTTCTGAAGTTGGCCATGCGTTAGTTTTGCTTTTTTGGCCATGATATCATTTATTAAATCCTCGGAAGCATCTAACAATATCGCTAAATTCTTTTGCGTATATCCTTTTTTCTTTTTTAGATAAGAAATCCATTCTGGTATTTCTTGGCTCGCAACTAAAATTCCACCCCCCTTACATACGGAACAATTTTTTTGAGGATTTTCTCTATCGCAATTGGGACATTCTTTTTCTAGATACATGGTTTCATCTTCGCAAGGCAAGTTATAAAACCATTGCTCTTTATGTGATAGATTGCAACTCCAGCATTTCTCATCCTCCCAGCTGCCCTCGTCGCGATGTGTGTTCAAAGCTCCACATTCTCCGCAACTAAATCTCGTTGAGTTCGGAAAAGGCCAAAACTGGCATTCTTCGCAATGCACTGTTACATGTGAGCCGCCTGACCTTATTCCTTGAATAACAGAGTTTGCATCTATCTTGCGATTGCATTTATGGCACCTTGAACGAATAATTTCTGCCGCCACTTTTGCTGTTGAAAGGACTACTTCTCCACTCAATTTTGCGCTATTAAATTTACCTTCTAGCCCTCTGCATCGATAGCATAAGATTTTATATTCATCATTTTGCTTTATCCATGCATTCCCCAATAGCTCGGTTGGGTAAACCTTACTTCCACATAAACAACAGCGAGAGGATTTGATATCATGCAATGTTCTAACTGAAAATGGACCAACCCCCCCGCTGTAAAAGCATTTAAACGCATCAAAAAGAAATAAGCCCATAAAGATCCTTAAGAGGAGCTCTCTGTTTGTTTTTTCAACCTTTGATACAAGGATATGTTCTCTTTAATTCGACGACGCAACACCTCATAATCAAAGCCTTGTATCCCCTTTTTTTCACATCGATTGATTAAGTTAAGATGTTCATTTTCGTCGTTTATCGCTTTCTCCAATCCATTAATATATTCTTTCATCTGATTTTCTCCTCAGTGTTAGCGTTCAAAAGTAGGCGGCCTGCCACTGGACGCCCTACGTATTTCCTTTTACCGAAGTCTCGGGCCTATAATTTCCTGGTCAATTTGGTCGCCAGCGACTAAATCGCCTCATATCATATATGATATGAGGCCTCGAACTGCCCGGGAGGCCTTGCCCCCTCAATTCGTCGGCCCGCCGACTAATTCAGTACAAATTCTTCAGCCCACTGGAAAATTGAAAATCACGTCCGGTTAAATCACTGCCAGGATTTGTCACCGCTCTTCAACGCTATGAAAAACTTTCTTTACCGTCCAATAGTTTGATTCTAGATAGACCTTAAAAAGGTGCTTGTAATGTTTTGTTTCTGTCACATACTCAAAGATCCAAAATCCTTCCCCTGTGGAAGTATCATTATCTGAATATTTTGTTTTTCGGAGCAGGCCTTTTTCCATGGAAATATTTTCAAGTTGCGCTCGCGTCAATCCCTCACGAATACCAAAGGTCTCTTCCCTTTCCATGTATTTTTCACCTTCTATTCTCTCTTGCTCGTCGCTGACCTTAGCTCGTCCGGAGGTAACAATCTGCTGCTCTGCGATAGCTTGCGATCCTGTCTTGGTCACTGTATTGTCGATATATCGAGTAACATCACTTCCATCCTTCTCCACCCAAGTCCCTACCTCTTTGCCATTCTCTCTGACAATGTAGGTGGTCCCCAACATGAGCGGAAACATAAAAGCGATCAGACCCGCTGTCATTCTACGCATATCGCCACCTCGCCTTGGTTCTCTCATTATTTTGAATTATCTCACCAGCCAATTCAGTCGCCCGCGCCCGTTTTTGCCTCATATCATATATGATATGAGGCCTCGAACTACCCGGGAAGCCTTGCCCCCTCAATTCATCGGCCCGCCGATGAATTCAGTGCTCCAATTTTCCCGCATGCGAGAAAACCGGACGGCGTCCGGTGGGGAGGGGTTAGCTCCCCATTTGTTTTACGTACATTCTGCTTAACAACTTCGCCGCACGGTTGGTCAATTCAGCCGCTGGCGGCTGTTTTGCTGTATATCCTTTAAGCTATAAAGCCTCGAGCTACCCGGGAGGCCTTGCCCCCTCAATTCGTCGGACGTCCGATAAATCTTCTGTTCGCCTCAATTCATCGGCCCGCCGATGAATTGGCTGCTAATTTTTCCGGCGCCGGAAAAATCTACGCCCCCTTGCCCAATTTCCCAGCCCGCTGGAAAATCAGCTGCTGACGCACGCCCGAATGTCTATTCCCGGGGCAGATCGCGAAAAATCTGCGCCAGCTCTTTTTTACCCATCTTCCCTCTCGCGACCGAAAGCATCACGCCAATAAAGATCTCTTTAGGATCTTTGAACAAGATTCCGTTCGTGCCTAGGAACATCAGGGCCGCGTCAAGGGCTGTGCGCTTATTGCCATCAAAAAACGGGTGGTTCTGGCAAATATGATAAGCATAAGCGGCGGCCATTTCAAAAATGTCATTGTGAAGCCAATGTCCTCCAAAACTCGCCTCTGGCTGAGCCAATGCCGAATGCAATAACGCCATATCTCGAATGCCGTCGGTGCCGCCAAAAAGCTCAATTTGCCGGACATGTAGCTTCAACACCTCGTCGTGCGTCAAAAAAACAGGGGCAGAAGGCCTATAAACAGCGCCCTCTTCGCGAACGGAGAATTTTGTTTTTTTAGTTTTGCGCTTCACAGCTATTAATCCGCAAGCGCCTTGAAAGTGGTCGCGTACTGCTTGTGGATCTTTTCCATGACGGCATTAAATTTCTTTTCCCTGGCATCGTCATTCACAGGCGAAATAATGAGACTACGACCGTCGGTGTTGACCTCCAGCGGAGTCTTGGCAGTAATGCGCAAAAGCTGCAACACCGGTTTTTCGATAATCAAGGCGAGACTGTTTCCGTGGCTCGTTAGGTGCTTTATCATAAGTTCCTCCGGTTAACCCAATGTAGCTACATTGTAGCACCAAGTAACCACCCTGTCAAACGCCTACAATTTGGGTTTGAGCTTATAGATTCCGGCTTCCTGCTCGAAGGCGTGGGCGGCGCGGAGCATGGTGGACTCGTCGAACGGACGAGCCATGAGCTGCATGCCGATGGGAAGTCCGCCCGAGGTGAAACCGCACGGCACCGACATCGCGGGAATCCCGGCCAGGTTCGCGGGAATCGTAAAAATATCCGAGAGGTACATGGCAATAGGATCCGAGACCTTTTCGCCGATCTTGAACGCCGCGGTGGGCGACGTCGGCGAAAGGATGACGTCCACTTCTTTGAACGCCTGTTCGAAATCCTGGCGAATGAGCGTGCGGACCTTCTGCCCTTTCAGGTAATACGCCTCGTAATAACCCGCCGAGAGAACAAAGGTTCCGAGCAGAATGCGACGCTTCGCTTCGTGACCGAATCCCCGGTCGCGGGTCTCGAAATACATTTCGCGCAGGTCCTTCGACGGCACGCGAAGGCCGTACTCCACGCCGTCAAAGCGGCCGAGGTTCGAGCTCGCCTCCGCGACGGCCACAATATAGTAGACCGCGACTGAGTGCTCCGTGTGCGGCAGACTGATGGTTTTGATCTCGGCGCCGAGCTTCTTATAAGTTTCCGCGGCCTGGAGCACGCTTTTCTCGATCTCAGGATCGATCCCTTCAATGAAATACTCTTTCGGCAAGCCGATCCTCAGGCCCTTCACGTCGCGCGTGAGCGCCTGCGTAAAATCCGGAACTTTCACCGGTGACGAGGTCGAGTCCTTCGGGTCGTGGCCGCACAGGACATTCAACAAAATAGCCGAGTCCTCCACGGTCTTCGTAAGAGGACCGATCTGGTCAAAGCTTGAACCGAAGGCAATGAGTCCATAACGTGACACGCGCCCGTACGTGGGTTTCACGCCGACAATGCCGCAAAGAGCCGCGGGCTGACGAATGGAGCCTCCGGTGTCGGAGCCGAGCGCCGCAACCGTCATGTCCGCCGCGACCGAGGCCGCGGAGCCGCCGCTTGAACCGCCCGGTACACGCTCGAGGTCCCACGGGTTCCGGCACGGGCCGAACGCCGAGGTTTCGCAGGAGGAACCGAACGCGAACTCGTCCATGTTGCACTGGCCGAAAAGTGTTGCGCCGGCATTTTTAAGTTTTGTGATCACGGTCGCGTCGTAAGGCGGCACGTGTTTTTCAAGGATCTTTGAAGCACAAGTCACCTCCGCGCCGTCGATACAGATGTTGTCTTTAATAGAGATGGGAACGCCGGAGAGCGGTAAGCGTTCAGCAGAAAGCGGCAAGTTGCTGTCAGAGGCACCCATCCGCAAAAAAGCATTTACCCGGGGATTTAGTTTTTGAGACCGTTCGGTCAAGGCGTGCAGGAGATCCCGGGCCCCGCCTTTTTGGCAGAACTCAATCGCTTCTTTTACTGTCAGTTGGTGCAGGGGTGTATTCATTTTAGCCTAACGCTTATCACTTAACGCTTATCTGTTCACAATTTTTGGAACTTTAAAGAAAGGGCCTTCCGTCTCCGGAGCGTGCTCCAGAGCCTTCGTCGCGGCGTCCGAGGGTTTCACCTCGTCAGCGCGGAACACGTTCTCCATATTAAGGACGTGGCTCGTGGGCTCGACATTTTTCGTGTCCAGGGCGTCCAGCTTCTGAACATAGGTCAGAATGGCGCCAAGGTCTTTGGCGAGCTTCTGCTTTTCTTCGGGTTTCAGATTGAGCCGCGCGAGTTCCGCGACCCGTTCAATATTGAATTCCATATTCACCCCGTTAGAGATAGGAAACGCTCTGAATTCTTCCGTATTTCATGTTTAGACTGGAACTCTTTTAAAATATTTCGCCCTAGCCATAAATGAATCTCTAACGGGGTGAACCCCTTTTTAGAGATAGGAAACGCCCAGAGCGTTTCCGTCTATGTCAGAAATTCCATCAAAAAAATTTTCACATCCTGCTGCAAACCCATTCTTTAAATATCCCCCGTCAATCTCTAACGGGGCAAGTCCTCTACTAACGGGTTAAAAGCGGTCACATTCTGCCCGAATGGGTGGAGCGTGTCAAATAAGGAGTCCCGCCGTTCCCGAGAACTTTCGTGAAAACAGCTGTCAATTTATACTCCGAAAGGGCGATGCATATATCGAACATTGGACTCCAAGGAGGTTATCCATGCTTAAGAAGATCTTGCTGACTGTATTACTGACCGCCATCCTCGGAGCTCCGTCCGCCCTGGCCTTTCGTCTGGAGGGCTATAACTGGGGCGACAGCAAGGCAAGCGTCCTCGAAAAACTGGAAAAGAAAGACTGGGATATCCGTTCTACACGGACGAAGCAAATGATCGAGGCAGACGTTTTCCTCGGAGGCGAACCCTGCGTCGCGCAATTCATGTTCAACGACGCCCTGAGACTCAACAAGATCCGGGTCACTTGGGACACGACGCGCGTCGGTGACGATATCAGGAAAAGACTGCTACGGGATTTCGGGAATCCCAGCGAAGTTAGCCCCGGGGCCAAGCATTACATGTGGAAGGGTTACTATAAGGGAGAAGAGATCACTTTGGATTATTCGGACCTCTCGGGTCTGAACAAAACCACCATCGTCTTCGACGGCGGCAGCGCCTACCGTTGATCCAAGACAGTCTCTGCCGCTAAAGAACGGGACGGACGCGGAATTTTTTGAGGACCTTGTCGGGGTGGTAAGAGGATTTCGCAATGCGGAGCGCCAGTTTCCCGAGGTCCTGCTCGAAATTGAGAAAGGCGTACTGCTTCGGCAAGAGCTTCGCGAAGTGGTTGTACATATACTGGTAGAGCCCTTTGAACTTGCGCCGGCCTTTCGCGAAATGAAGGGCGAACATGTCGGGGCGAATCTCCTCGCCGATCACGAACCCTGCCGGTTCCCCTTCGACATAATAGATCCCGCCACAAAGAATGAGTTCGTCGTAACGCTCGAAAGCCTCACGGCACGGGAAAAAATCCGTCGAGGACTTTTCCTCGCCCACATCCTCCTGCCAGGCATCAAGGACCGTCCGCGCGTCGTCCATGCGGTCTTGGGTCAGGGGCCGGGCTTCGGGCGTGTACCGCGCAAGGAACTGGTTCAAAAGATTCTTCTGACCGTGGAGTTCCGGTCCCCGGTAGGCCGAAAGCTTCTCGACCGTATAAACATAATCCGAATCGTCTTCCGAAGCCTCGAAAGAAACTTTTTTCCCGTCGAAAGCCGGGAGCCATTCTTCAGGAACCGGGAAAAGATATTCCCCATCCTTTAAAAGCCCGAGCAGGACGTCCGCCCGTTCGGTTTCGATCTTTTCAGCCGGCATCAGAAAACGGCCGCCGTCGTAGGCCTTACCGCGGACGAAGATCCCTTCCGGAGCCGTGAGCACATGGTAGTCGTGGGTTTCGCGGAAAAGATAAAGGTTCGCGAAACTGAATTCGGAAAGAGAGGAGCCGGTGCTTTTCAGACGGTTCTGGAGAAGGGATTGGTGCTCCAGTCCGAGCTTTGCGAGGATCATGACCGTCCCTTCAGAAGAACGTTCTTATTTCTTCCATTTGATCGAACAACCGACCGCGTGTTTCTGGTCCGTAGGCACGGGGTTTCCCGCAAGCACCGCATCCACGGCGGCACGGAGATCCTTGCCCGTCACCGGGGACGCGTTTCCCGGACGTGCGTCGTCGTACTGGCCCCGGTACACCAGCTTGCGATCTTTATCAAAAAGAAGGAAATCCGGAGTCGCAACCGCGGTGTAAGCCTTCGCCACCTCCTGAGGTCCGTCGAAGAGGACCGGGAACGTAAAACCCTCGCTGACGGCC
Organism: Candidatus Omnitrophota bacterium; assembly: GCA_043803685.1. GTDB lineage: Bacteria > Omnitrophota > Omnitrophia > Omnitrophales > Aquincolibacteriaceae > Aquincolibacterium. Next base: position 36,933 of record JAZDJU010000040.1, on the reverse strand, counting down.
ATCTCCTTGAGACTTTCCGGACCGTCCTCCGGATAAGCGGCAGGATCATTCGCGCTGATTCCCACAATCGCGAGCCCTTGGCCCTCATAATCCTTTCCCAGTTTCGAAAGGTCCTGGCGAATATGCTTCACGTAGGGACAGTGCCGGCACAAAATGACGACGAGGAGCGCTTTCGAGTCCTTGAGATCGTCGCGCCGGACGACCTTTCCAGTCACCACATCGGGAAGCGCGAAATCGGGGGCCTCGCTCCCAAGCTTGAGAAGTTCTTTCTTTCCTTCCGCACTCGTCGCCGCCCGTGCCTCGGGAACGCCAAAAAAACTGACCACGACCGCCATGACAGCGATGAAAGCTACTGAGCAAACAAAACGTGTAAGTCTCATAACCACCTCCTTTGAAACGCCTGCAGTGACATCCCCCTTCCAAGACCGGGTTCTAGAGCCGGGTCTTGGAAGGGCGCTAGGAGCAGCAGCTAGATTTGACGCCGAGCTTCTTCAAGAGCTTCTCGGCAGGACACCAGCCGGTAAAGGCGGACTGGATGAGATTCACACCGACAAACGCGGTCCAGAGAAGCCACCAGGGATTCACCCACACCGCCAGCGCGACGCTCACGAGAATAAAAGTTCCCGCGATGATACGAATGTATTTTTCCATGGTCATGTGAAATCTCCATTGAGATTTCGGGGAACGGGGAATGTAAATACTTTTTCGTTCCCCGCTTAGCGTTCCACGTTCCCCGGGTTCTTTCTAGCCATCATGTAATAAAAAACCGGCACGGCGGTGCGAGAAAGAATGGTGGAGGCGATCTCTCCTGCCATCAATGCCACGGCGAGTCCCTGAAAGATCGGATCAAAGAGGATCACGGAAGCCCCGACCACCACGGCAGCGGCGGTAAGAAGCATGGGCCTGAACCGTTTCACGCCGGCATCGATCACCGCTTCCTCGAGCGGCATGCCTTCCGAGCGCCGGAGCTCGATAAAATCCACAAGGATGATGGAATTACGCACCACGATCCCCGCGCCCGCGATCATGCCTATCATCGAGGTCGCGGTGAAGAACACGCCGCCGAGCCAGTGCGCGGGCAGAATGCCGATCAGCGTGAGCGGAATGGGAAGCATGATGATCCACGGCGTCTTGAACGACTGGAACCAGCCGACCACGAGCACATAAATGAGGATCATCACAAACGCGAACGCGATCCCGAGGTCGCGGAACACTTCATAGGTGATCTGCCACTCCCCGTCCCACTTGAGCGTCCACTGATCGGTCGAGGCCGGCTGTCCCGTGAAGATCTGCTCGAGCTTTTTCTGCCCCCCCGCGCCCGGAGGCAAGGGCAACTGGGCCACTGAATCCTTGAGTTTCAGGATCGCGTAGGCCGGACTTTCGAATTTTCCCGCGACGTCCGCGATCACGTAAGAGACGCGCATGAGATTCTTATGATAGATCGCACGGTCCTTCGTAGCATCTTCAACGTCCACGAGATCCCGGATGGGAATGGGACTGCCGAAGCGCGACAGAAGCGTCGTGTTGAGCACCGCGTCGAGCGTCTTGCGCTTGGCCTCCGGCAGGCGCAGGAGGATCTCGACCGGCTCGTATTCCTCAGGCAAATGCGCGAGGTCAACGGTCTGGCCTCCGATCGCGGTCGTAATCGCCCCCGCGATCTGCGTGACCGGAATACCATTGAGCGACGCCTTCTGCGTATTTACGCGGAATCGCGCGAGCTTTTCTTTTGCCTGCACATAGGTATCGATATCCGTCACGTCTCCCGCATCGGAAAGAAGTTTTTCGATACTTGCCGCAAGCTCGTTCTGCCCTTCAAGAGTTGGCCCGTAGACTTCCAGCACGAGCGTTGAAAGGACGGGCGGCCCGGGCGGAACTTCCGCGACCTGGACATGTCCGCCGTATTTTTTCACGATCTCATGGACCTTCGGCCGCACGGCCTTCGCGATATCATGGCTCTGCCGCTTGCGGTCGTGCTTGGCCGCGAGGTTCACCTGAAGGTCCGCCTGGTAGGGTTTGGAGCGCAGGAAATAATGCCTCACGAGCCCATTGAAGTTATAAGGCGCCGCGGTCCCGACATACATCTCGATGTCCTTCACTTCCGGCACCGTCGCCAGATATTTCGCGACCTCTTCGATCACCTGATGCGTCTTCGGTTCCGGCGTCCCTTCCGGCATGTTGAGCACGACCTGGAACTCGTTCTTGTTGTCGAATGGCAGCATCTTCATACGCACAAGTTTGAGCGGCACGAGCATCACCGCGGCGATCAACATCCCTCCCAGCGCCCAAAGGAATATCCGGCGCACTTTGGGATTGTGGATCAACGGATTCATATAAGAACGGTAAAGGCGAGTCAGAAAGTCTTCCTTCTCACCCTCCTCGTGCGCCTTGAGTTTCCCCTGAGTGAACGCCCGTCCCAGGATCTGATACGCGGCCCACGGCGTGGCCACGAACGCCACGAACATGGAGAACACCATCGCCGCGCTCGCGCCGATCGGAATAGGCCGCATGTAAGGGCCCATAAGACCGCTCACGAACGCCATGGGAAGGATCGCCGCGATCACAGTAAGTGTCGCAAGGATGAGCGGGCTCCGGACTTCGTTCACGGCATCGATCGTCACGTCGAGAAGGTTCTTTCCTTTATTAGAAGGCATTCGAAGATGCCGCACGATATTTTCCACATCCACGATCGGGTCATCGACCAGGATCCCGATCGAAAAGATAAGCGCGAAAAGTGTGATGCGGTTCAGCGTAAATCCGAGGAAATAGAACGTCGCGAGCGTGAGCGCCAGGGTCATCGGGATCGCGATCGCCACCACCCCGGCCTCGCGGCGGCCCAGCGACCACGCGATCAAAAGGCTTACACCGAACACCGCGATCGCCATATGGAATAAAAGCTCGTCGGATTTTTCCTTGGCCGTTTCCCCGTAATCGCGCGTCACGGTCATTTCAACATCCTTCGGAAAGACCGCCTCAGGAAGTTTCTTCAGCGTGTGGAGGATCACCTCTGAGAGATGCGCCGCGTTCGCGCCCTTGCGTTTGGAAATGGCGAGCGTCACGGCCTCAAAAATGCCCGGCTTCGCACCCTTTTCCGCGGGTCCAAAAAGGATGTGCGCCGAACGCTCTTCCTCGTCGGGGCCGTCCACGACTTGCGCCACGTCCTTGAGCATCACGGTGCCGCCTCCGCTCGCGCCGACCACGAGGTTCTCAAGATCGGTCTTCGTGCGGAAAAAGGAATCCGCCTCGACCTGCGTGAGCACGGACACCCCTTCAAGATGCCCGGCGCTTTGTTTGACGTTCGCCGCGCGAATGAGCTGACCGATCTCAAGCGGGTTCATGAGCCGCGCCTTCAATTTCTCTTCGTCAAAAAAAACCTGGAACTGGCGCTTGCGTCCTCCGGTAATATGCGTTTCGGAAACGTCCGGAATGGCGTTGATGATCCTCTGGAGGTTCGCCACGGTCTTGCGAAGCTCCACGGGTTCCTGTTTCTCGCTGTGGAACGTGAGCGTCATGATCGGCACATCATCAATGGACCGGACCTTGATCAGAGGCTGCGTCCCGCCCCGCGGCAGGAAATCGAGGTTGGAATAGACCTTGGTATAAAGTTTGATCAGGCTCTTTTCGACGTTTTCGCCGACCTTGAAACGAATGATGAAAAGCGCGCCTTCCGGCTCGGCGGTGGTGTAAACGTATTCGACGCCCGGGATCTCCCAGAATTTCCGCTCCCCGAGGTTCACAATGCGCTGTTCCACCTCTTCGGAATTCGCGCCGGGATAGGACACGAACACATCGAACATCGGCACCGAGATCTGCGGCTCTTCCTCGCGCGGGAGGTTCACGACCGCGAAGATCCCGATCAGAAAGGAAGTGAGAATGATCAGCGGTGTGATCTTGGAACGCGCGAAATAGCTGACAATACCGCTGATGATATCCGAGTGGTGTTGGGTCATAGATACCTGTCGCTTTATCAACACCCGGTGTTGGAATACCCGCAACACCGGGTGTTGTCTTGGTTCACTTATCCCTGCAACCTTGCATTCACCAGGTGAAGGTTATCCTCGGTCAACTGCCCTGAAAGAAAAAGAAGTTTCGCGTGCTCCAGCTCAAGCGCGAGCAAGAGCTGCTGCAATCCGGACGCGGTCTCGAGATACACGCCGCGGATCGTGAGAAGATCGGCGATGGATTTCCGGCCCTCCTGATAAAGCTTCGCGGTCTGGTCGCTCGCCTCTTTCGCGTCCTGGAAGGCCTGCGACAGGACCGGCTGATCGATAACCACAGTCTCGTAACTCGCGAGTTCCCCGATCAACTGTTTCGCGATCTCGTCACGAAGCGCCTGGCGATCCGCTTTGAGTGCCTCATAACGGTGTTTGGCCTGCTGCGTGCGTCCTAAATATGACGGATCGAAAAGGTCCATCGTGCCTTTGATCCCCACGGTAAAATTCTTGCCGCTCGAGCGCAGGTCGTGGCTATCGGCGTCGAGACTGCCGAACCCGTAGATCTTGGGAAGGAATGAGGTCTTCTGACGAAGCGACTCAATGCGCTGGGCGTCGATCAGCTGATCCATCGCCACAAGGTCCTTGCGCTGTTGATACGCCTGGGCGATCCACTCCTGAAGCGGGCCTTTGTCCTGCGCCGACCCGGAAAGTTTTCCCGTCGCGTTCCATTCCAGCACGGGATCTTCACCCATGAGAATATTCATGAACATGCGCGAGGTCTTCACCCTGGCCCGCGCCCGGTTGAGCGCGCGTTCGATCCCCGCCGCGGCGACCTTGGCCGCGTAGAAATCCGCGCCCAGGATCATGCCTTTTTGTTTCAGGTCCTCAGCTTGTTTGAGGTCCCGGTCGACGACTTCTTTCAGAGCGGCCGTGATATTCAGAAGTTCTTGAGCATGCAGGACCGCCAGATAACTTTCAAGGGTCACAAGCGAAGCTTCCATTTCCGTGAAATCCGCCTCGAGGTCCGCGGACTTCACGAGCCGGCGCGCGGAGCGGATCTTGGAAATCGTGTTGAAAGAATCGAAGAGAAGCATCTCCCCCGTCAGGCCGAAATGATAGTTCGTGCGGTGGCGCGGTGAATTGAGCGAGTTCAGCTCAAAATCCCGCGCGGTGAAGGACTCCTGCCGGAGAAGATCCCCGAAAACGCCCACGGGATCGTCCGTCGTGGTCAAGGAGGTGACGCCCTGGACTTTTGGAAAGAGTTCCGCCCAAGCGAGGTTCTTCCCGGCCTTCGCCTGCGCGAGCTCTTCATATTTCTTTTTCAGCGCGGGGTAATGGGCGAGCACCTTCGCGTAGCAATCGAGAAAGGTCATCGTCTGCATTCCGGCGTTTGAAACCGGCGCCGCGGCCTCTCCGGCAAAAAGGACCGAAGGCATCATCAAAAAAGCGCTCAGGAGCAGGGCCATCATCTTTTTCATAGAGTTATTTCCCATTTTTTCCGCTACACACGACCAATTCCCGGGAGCCCGTCTGTGGCGGGCCCCCGGAGATCTTGGATCTACGAACGGGTTGCCGTCTCGACCTCTTCTTTGGAGAGTTTTTTGAAGCACATGAACCAGTCCTTGCAATCGATCTCTCCCTGCCCGGATTTTTCCATGCGTTCCTTGGCGGTCCCGCAGGAACCCGCCGGAGGCACGATCACATCATCGCCCGGCTGCCAGTTGGCCGGCGTGGCGATCTGGTAGGCATCGGAGGTCTGCATGGCGATCAGCAAGCGCTTGATCTCCTCGAAGTTGCGGCCGTTCGAGAGTGGATAATAGAGGACGGCCCGGATCTTGCCTGCCGGGTCAATGATGAAGACCGCGCGCACCGCTTTGGTGTCGCTCGCCGAGGGTTGGAGCATGCCGTATTTCTTGGCCACTTCCATCTTGATGTCCGCGATGAGCGGGAAAATCACTTCGACGTTCTTCATCCCTTTAAATTCGATCTTTTCCTTGATCGTCCTGAGCCACGCGATATGGCTGTAAAGACCATCGATCGAAAGCCCGACCAGCTGGGTGTTCAATTGATCGAACTCGGGTTTCATGGAAGCAAAAGTCATGAACTCGGTGGTGCAGACGGGCGTAAAATCCGCCGGGTGGCTGAAAAGAATGATCCATTTTCCTTTGTAGTCCGCCGGAAAATTGATCGTCCCCTGAGTGGTCTCCGCCGTAAAAGCGGGCGCGTCTTCACCGATCAAAGGCAAGTGCGTGGCGGCGGCCTCCGCGGCAAAACCTCTCGGGGCTACCCCCAAGACAAGCGTTAAAATAATGAGTATCGAAAGTGCTTTTTTCATCGCGTCCCCCTTGTGGTTATGAAAAAACCGCTGTTATTCTATCCCCATCACACACTTTATCCAACCTGGAAAAATCGCCACACCCTCCTTTTCATTCGGCGTAATATTTACGTTTGAGCCAGAGCGCCACATGCACAAGTCCGATCAGGACAGGCACCTCAACCAAAGGTCCAATCACCGCCGCGAAAGCGGCTCCGGAATGAATGCCAAACACCGCCACGGACACCGCGATAGCAAGCTCGAAATTATTGCTCGCGGCGGTAAAGGACAGCGTCGCGGATTGAGCATAGGTCGCCCTAATCTTGCGGCTCATAAAAAAAGAAATGAGGAACATCACGACAAAATAAATAAGCAGCGGGACCGCGATACGGACAACATCCATAGGGATCTTAACGATCGCCTCCCCTTTCAGCGAGAACATCACAACGATCGTGAAGAGAAGCGCGATGAGCGTCACGGGGCTGATCGACGGGATAAATTTAGTTTCATACCAGACTTTGCTCTTGATCTTAAGCAGGACGAACCGTGTCAGCATCCCCGCAAGAAAAGGAATGCCGAGATAGATAAATACGCTCTTGGCGATCTGGGTGATCGTGATATCCACCGCCGCGCCCTGAAGTCCGAACCACTGCGGCAGGACCGTGATGAAGACCCACGCGTAAAGCGAAAAAAACAGGACCTGAAAGATCGAGTTGAACGCCACAAGTCCCGCGCAATATTCGGCGTCCCCTTCCGCGAGGTCGTTCCAGACAATGACCATGGCAATGCAACGGGCAAGGCCGATCATAATGAGCCCGACCATGTACTCCGGATAACCGCGCAAAAAAGTGATCGCCAGCACGAACATGAGCACGGGACCGATCACCCAGTTCTGGACGAGCGACAACCCGAGGACCCTGACGTTCTTGAACACATCGCCGAGCTCTTCGTATTTCACCTTGGCGAGCGGCGGGTACATCATGAGAATAAGCCCTATGGCGATCGGGATATTGGTCGTGCCCACCTGGAATTTGTTCCAAAAGCTTACGACCGGCGGATAAAAATACCCCGCGAGAACGCCCACCCCCATGCCGAGAAAGATCCAAAGTGTTAAAAAGCGGTCTAAAAATGACAACTGCTTTTTAGGGCATTCGCTCATGAGCTCCCTCCCTGTAACCAATAAGCCCAAACGTAGTAAATGCCCGCGCCGATGAAGATGACGCCTGTGATCTTGCGCGTATAAAGTTCGATCTTCGTCAGCTTGTGGAACCAATGGCTTAGCGACTTTACGCCAAGGGCTATTGCCACAGCGAACGCCAACACAGGCAAGCCGGTACCGATCCCGTAGATGAATGGCAGGAGCGTGCTCGAAGGATGATTCAGCGCCAGGGGAATGAGGCTTCCAAAGAAAAGCGCCGCGGACACGGGACAGAACGCGAGCGCGAAGATAAAACCGAGAAGAAAAGCGCCCGGCGCCCCGGATTCGGCGAGTTTATGGTGATGCTTTTGGGAAAGAGAAAATCCGGGAAGCCGGAACACAAGGACCTCGAGCAGGATCAACCCTGTCACGACCAAGATCGGCCCTAGCGCTTTCCCCATGTATTTCTGGAGAAACATGGAGATCTGCGGAATGCCCACCAAAGAATGAATGATGAGCCACCCCACCGCAGCATAGGATGCCATTCTGCCAAACGTATACGCGAGGCCTGAAACAAAAACAGCCGCCGGGTGCGCGATCTTTTTCGACAAGAAAGAAACCGCCGCGATATTCGAAGCCAACGGGCACGGACTGATTGAAGTCAGAATGCCGAGCCAAAGCGCGGAAAACCAGCCCACCCAAAAAGGATCCATCACGCCTCCTTCAGAAATGCGGCCACTTCATCCCTAACATAATTTTCGTAACGGTCTTTATTCCGGACATATTCCCAGATCTTATCGAGATTCTTAGAGCGGATCTCTTTGCCATCCCTTGTGAGAGAAAGGACCACAGATTTTGTGTAGAGCTGGTAGTCCTTTACGAAGTGCTCGTTCCCCTTGTTCTCGATATTCACGATCTTGAACGAGAGTTTTCCGGAAGCCAGCTCATTCCTGAAATTATTTTCTATGGCCTCTTTGGCATACGCTTCCAATTTATGACAAGTAGGGCAGCGAAAGGTCCCGTGGAAATAATACGCCGTGACCGTGCCCCCCGCCGGAGCCTCCTCGGCCAAGGTCGCAGAACCACCAAAAAATAAATTACTTGCCAGCGCAACAGCCGCCAGTAAAAGAAAGATCCCAAAATTCTTTTTCATTTCTCTCTCCTGTTATTTCGCGAGGATCCTTTTGATCTCGTCCTTGTTGAGCAATTTTCCCGAGGAGACCACGATCCCGTCAACCACCAGCGCGGGCGTCATCATGACTCCGTAGTCCGTGATCTTGTCGATATCCGTGACCTTGCCAACCTCGGCCTGAAGATTCAGCTCTTTGACCGCCGCTTCGACATTCGCGGTGAGCTGTTTGCATTTCGGACAACCCGTTCCCAAAATCTCTATTTTCATTTCCCAATCTCCTATTGAGCGATCACACCAAAGATCATGCCGCTGATCGTGGCCATGACTACGACGAGGCTTACATAGACCACTGTTTTTTTTGTTCCGATCACACTTCGTATCACGAGCATGCTAGGAAGACTGAGCGCGGGACCGGCGAGAAGAAGCGCAAGCGCGGGTCCTTTCCCCATCCCGGAATTCATCAGCCCCTGCAGGATCGGCACTTCGGTCAATGTGGCAAAATACATAAAGGCCGCGACAATGGACGAAAAGAAATTAGCAAAAAAGGAATTCCCGCCCACTAGCGCCACCACGTACTTCGAAGGAATGATCCCTTCATGACCTACACGGCCCAACAGGAATCCGGAGATCAGCACTCCGCCCAAAAGAAGCGGCAGGATCTGAAGCGCAAAAGTCCATGAGGCAGAGGTCCATTCCTTCAGTTCTTCTTTTTTGAACCATGAGATCAACATGATCGCAAGCGAAGCCAAGGACAGACCGGAGATCCACCACTTATATTGATAGATCAGAGCCCAAACACCATGATCGCCCTCAAGAGGCTTGCCCCAGTTCGCAAAAACCAGGAACGCGATCATCGAACCAAAATACAGGATCGTTTTACCTAACGGCCGGGTTTCTTTCACTTCCCCCACATTGAAATTACCTTCTGCATGGCGCGCTTGTTCCTCTTTGAGGAAGATCAGATGCATCAGGAGCCCGATCACCACACTAAAAACTACCGCTCCGATCGCTCGGGCAAGGCCAAGTTCCCACCCGAGGATGCGGGCCGTCAGGATGATCGCGAGAACATTGATGGCAGGCCCCGAATAAAGGAAGGCGATCGCGGGCCCGAGGCCGGAGCCTCTTTTATAGATCCCCGAAAAAAGCGGCAAAACGGTGCAGGAACATACGGCCAGGATCGTCCCCGAAACCGAAGCAACGCTGTAAGAAAGGAATTTATTGGCTTTCGCTCCGAAATATTTCATGACAGACGCCTGACTGACAAATACGGAAATGGCTCCGGCGATAAAAAACGCGGGGACAAGACAAAGGATCACATGCTCGCGGGCATACCATTTGACCAGCGCGAGCGCCTCAAAGATCGCGTTGGTGAAGCGAAGGTTTTCGACCGGAAGATAAAAACACGCCAGAAATCCCGCTAAGACATAAAGAATTTTTTTCCATTCATTCATCGAATGTTCCCCCGGGCGGGCTGGCAGCAGCCCCCCTCGATCTTAATGCCGTGATGGTGGACGAGGGCATTAGCGATTTTCTTGCGGGCTGAGGTGAGAATGCGGGAAACGGTCGAACGGTGGACTTTCATTTTCCGGGCCGCGGCGTTCTGTTCGAGACGCATCCCGTCACAAAGCCGCAGGGCCTCTAGTTCATCGAGGGTGATCTTCGTGACCACGATATCCTTGCGCGGCACGTGAAGCGGACGGAAACACCGGTCCCCCGGCTTGCAACCCACATGTCTTGTTTTTTTAGGACGCATGGCCCATCTCAGTTATGCACATATGTGCATAATAGACGCGCGCCGGGGTTCCGTCAAATGTTTTTTAGGGGAAAGTCGGATCAGGTCAGGAAGGCGACGCTAAAAATGCCGGAGGTCGTCTGCACCTTGTTGCTTCCGAAAATATCTTGTTGAGCGCCCATCTCCAGACGCAAGTGGTCGCCCAAAGGCATGATCAACCCCAGAACAACACTCGCAAGATTTCCGGTCTGTCCGTGACCGCCAAAATCATGAAGATACACCAACTCGGCTTCAGGCTGCAGCCACCAGAAAACCTGGTATCCGACCGCGAAATTCGCGTGGGTCGTCCCGTAATAATAATTCGTACGTTCCCAGTGCGCGAGCGGTGTGTTATGCCCCACGTTCACGGTCCCATTCCAGCGCCCGAGGTCTTTGGTGAACGCGAAAGAATTGTCCAGGCTGGTATACCCCTGACTGGCGCCGAGGTGGTCAAAATTGCTGCGCCGTCCGGTCGGCACAAAGATCGTGGACGTGTAGGAGATCTCAAGCTTCTTTTCCGCCGAATCGTAGAAACGCCACCGCCCCGCAACCCCAAGATCCCTGAATCCAAAGCCGTGCGTAGGTCCCACCGTCCCGTCCTCGATCGCCTCCCCCGTGTCCGGGTCCAGCATGTCCCTGAATTCATCGTAATTATTTTCCTTATCAAGCGTGTGCTGGAACCCGTTGATGATCCCCACGTCAACGTCCTTGATCACCCCCACAGTAACCTGGGTTTGAAAGCTCTGGGCGAGATAAGAGCCTCTCTTCTGCCGTTCCCCATCGGACCGCCAGGCGAATTTTCCTCCCTGGACAACATAAGAGCCCCAGATCTCCACTTGCCCGGGATCATTGGGCGTCGCATCGCCTGTCACTACCTTGGAATGTTCCTCGATAGCCAGGTTGTCCGCAACGTGCGTTGCATCAGCCGAGGTGGGTAGTGCCCCCCAACATGCCAAAAGAACGAGCGCCATCAAAATATTTCTGAAAATCATTTCTTTTCTCCCATCCCGGTTTTTTCGACTTTATCTTTCTTTTCAAACTTCGGGAGGCAATCGGAACCGCAGCACCCGCCGCCTTTTTTCCCAAAAAAATGACGCAAGGCAAGAAAGGCGGCCAGTGCCACGATGCTTAATGCGATCATTTCATTTGTGTCCATAAGATCTCCCGTGCCACGCACCCTGTGCCACGCGCCACGATCCACGCAACCCGCTCCTTCGTGGTTCGTGGACCTTGGCTCGTGGATCTATTTTTTATTCAAACCCCAAAAGCCGCCCGCCCTGATAGACCGCAAAAGAAGCCGCCCACGCGAGGCCGGTCATGTAAGCGATCATAAAGAACATCCAACCCCAGGACCCAGTCTCGCGCTTCACGATCGCGAAGGTCGAGAAGCACTGGCACGCGAACACATAAAAAACCATGAGCGCGACAGCGCCCAGCGGCGTATAGATCGGTTTTCCGGTATCGGGAGCCTTCACGGACTGCAGGGCCTTGATCAGACCCTCGGTCATGCCCGTCCCTTCGCTTTTCACGTGATGAACGATCGCAAGCGTGCTGATCAGAAGTTCGCGCGCCGCGAAGGAAGCCACGATCCCGATGCCGATCTCCCAGTTAAATCCCAAAGGTCGGATCACGGGCTCGATCGTTCTTCCGAGAACGCCGGCAAAACTCGAACGGAGCTGAAGATCTTTTTGGTCCTGTTCGATCACCTCAAGGCGTCCCCTGAGAGTCTCGCCACTCATCGTCACGCTCGCCACTCCTCTTGCTTCCTTGAAACGGATCTCCGCCGCAGGGTCCTTGGGATAATTCACACAGAACCAGAGCACGATCGAAAGCAGGAAGATAATACTTCCCGCACGGACCAGAAACTCCTTCGACCGGTCCCACATGGCCGAAAGAACATTCCTCCAATGCGGCATCCGGTAAGGCGGAAGCTCGAAAACGAACGGCATCCGGTTCCCCTTGAGAAATGTTTTCCGGAAGATCGCCGCCATGCCAAGCCCTGCCCCGATGCTGAGAAGATACATGACCAGAAGCGTCAACCCCTGCATGGAAAAGATCCCGAAAAGAAATGTTGGGGGAATAAAGGCGGCCGCGAGCAGCGTGTAGATCGGAAGGCGCGCGCTGCAACTCATAAGAGGCGCCACAAGGATCGTCGCGAGCCGGTCGTTCCGGTCCTCGATCGTGCGCGTCGCGAGCACCCCGGGGACCGTACATGCGAAGGAACTGAGAAGCGGCAGGAACGCCTTCCCGTTCAGTCCTACGGTTTTCATGACCCGGTCCAGCACGAACACCGCGCGCGCCATATAGCCCGTGTCCTCGAAGAACGCGATAAAAAAGAAAAGAAGCATGATCTGCGGCAGGAACACGAGCACGTTGCCGACGCCGGCGATCACTCCATCCACCACGAGGCTTTCGAGCGCGCCGTCAGGCAGCGCCGCTTTCGCGAAAACAGACAAGGACTCGATCCCGTGCGAGATCCATCCCATGGGAACCTGCGCCCAGCTGAAAATGGACTGGAACACGAACGCCATGACCCCCACGAATGCGAGCAGGCCCCAGACACGATGGGTCAACACTCCGTCCAGCGTTTCAGAAACGCTGAGCGCCCTTTTTTCTATCCGCCGGACAGAGCCCTGCACGATATTCTCGATCGCCTTGTAGCGAACCTCCGGCGGCACCGCCGGATCGAACGTACAAGGGCGCGTGGAACTTTTCCCGAGCTCCTCGCTAATGACCTGCTTCACTTTTTTGATATAGGCGCCGTGCGTCCCGGCTGCGGGAACACAGCGGACACCGGTCATCGCCTCGAGCTTATCGAGATCGATCACGATCCCGGTCTCGCGAGCAACGTCCCACATGTTGACGACAAAAACCGTCCTGAGCCCCAACTCGATCGCCTGAGTGGCCAGATAAAGGTTCCGTTCCAGGTTATTCGCGGCAAGAACGACCAGCACAAGATCGGGAGGCGGCGTTCCTTTTTGTGTTCCGAGAAGCACATCGTGAACCACTTGTTCGTCCGGCGACCTGGGGAGAAGACTGTAAGCCCCCGGAAGATCGATCACCGAGACTTCCCCGCCGTCCGCAAGCTTCATGCTCCCGGCGCGTCTTTCAACGGTCACTCCCGGGTAATTCGCGGTCGTGTGGCGAAGCCCGGTCAGCATGTTGAAGATCGTGGTCTTTCCGGTGTTAGGATTTCCAACCAACGCGATCTCCCGGACCTCCCGCTCTTTCATTGACCACCCCGATGACGGTGTCTTCCATGACCGCCGCACGCTCCGGGAACGCAAGAGGATCCCTCATCCTTCCTTATAAGAATGCCCCGTGCATCCTGCTTCCGGATGGACAGATGATAGCCTCGGATCGAAAGCTCCATCGGATCTCCAAGAGGGGCGCAACGTCTCACCCTCACCCGCGTTCCCGCGACCAGCCCGAGCTCCTTAAGCCTGTGATGCAGATCCTCGACCCCGGCATATCCCTGAATGGTCCCGGCTTCCCCGGGAAGAAGACGATCTAACGTAACGACGTTCATTTCCGGCATTTTTTACAAAGCCCCATAAGCTGATGACAGTGAAACTCGACCTTGAAGGCGAAACGGTCCGCGATCTTCTTCTGGAGTTTCTCGATGATCGGGTCGCTGAATTCCACGACCTTGTTGCAGCTCCGGCAAAAAAGATGGTCATGGTGCTTCTTTTTTCTCGCGGATTCGTAAAAAGTGTCCCGGCTCGTCTTGAAACTCTGTTCAATCACGCCCGCCTCAAGCAGGATCGGAATGTTCCGATAGACCGTATCGCGGGAGACCTTCAAACCTCCCCGGCGGAGGCGACGGACCAGGTCGTCCACATTGAAGTGTCCGGGCTGGCGGCCGGCGCCCTCAAAAAGCTTGAGACGCTCTTCGGTGAGACGCAGCCCCTTGGTCCGGACGAACTGGGAGAAGACTTTTTTATGCTGGGTCATCCAACTCCTTATTAAGACTAAGTCTGAATAAGCGGAGTGTAGCCGAAAGGCCGGCGGGTGTCAACGTTCTTGACAAAAACAAACCTCGAGGCTATTATTGGCATATGCTAATAACTCTCGGAGCCCTCCATGCCAAGACCTGTTAAGTGCCGGCACGTCTGCGGAACGCCCGGAACGGATTACTTTAAGCCCAGAGGCATTCCGCTTTCCGAATTGCAGGAGACGGGCCTAACGCTCTGCGAATTTGAAGCGATCCGCCTCGCGGACCTGGAAGGCCTTTATCAGGAAGACGCCGCCAAAAAAATGGCTATTTCCCGCCAGACGTTCGGCAACATCATCGCCGCCGCTCACAAGAAGATCGCCGACGCGCTCGTCAACAGCAAAGCCCTCAAGATCGCGGTCGATACGGCCAGCAGGAAAGCGAAAATATGATTAAAACAGATCGGAGATCCAGAGCAAACCCGGTATTATCCATACTCAGAAAAAAAATCCGCCAATTCAAACAATACGGCTACGACCTCCCCGCCTCACGCCGTTTCGTTTGGAAGATGTCAGGGATCCATCGCGGAAGAGTCCTCGAGATCGGAACAGGCAAGGGACACCTCACCGCCCTGCTGGCCCAAAAAGACCTTGAGATCATCTCCGTCGATCTTGACAGAGCGGCTCTCAAAACAGCAAAAGCCCATTTAACCGCGCTAAAACTTACCGAGCGAGTTTCACTTAAAAAGATGAATGCAGAAAAACTTCGTTTTGGCGCCAGAAGCTTTGACCATGTGATCTCGATGGATTTTTTCCACCACGCCAAAGATCCGATCCGATGCTTGAAAGAAATGATACGCGTGACACGAAAGACGCTCACGATCGCGGACCTGAACAAGAACGGCATGAGGATCATGGATATCGTTCACAAAAAGGAAGGAAAGAAACACGAAACACCCAAGATCCCCTTTAAAAAGCTAAAAAAACATCTTCTCGCACATCACTTTAACGTCCAAAGCTATCGTCACCCATGCCACCGAGTTTTTGTGGCGCAAAGGAGGAATCCATGAAGATCTGCATCCCTACGGCCACCCAGGACGGAAAATCCGCGCAAGTCCATGAGCATTTCGGAAGCGCTCCCTTTTTCACTCTTTGCGATACTGAAAAGAACACGACGGAGATCATCGACAACGCGAACCAGCACCACTCCCATGGCATGTGCCAACCCATGAGCGCGCTTGTCGGAAAAGGGATCGACGCGGTCGTCACCGGAGGCATGGGAGCCCGAGCGGTCCAGAAACTGAACGAAGGCGGGATCAAAGTCTACCGCGCTATTCCCGGAACCGTTGAGGATATCCTGCAGCAATTCTCAAGGGGCGGCCTTCAGGAACTGACGGTCGAGAACGCTTGCACTCAACACGGGTGCCATTAAAAATGAAAGAAACGGCCAAAGCTTACTTTTTAGGAAAGAAGGGTCCGCGGAGACTCAACTGCGCCCAATCCGTTTCGGAGACGTTCCGGGGGCAATTCCCGCTCGAGGAAAAAACCACCGTGCTGCTTTCGGGCTGCGGCGGAGGCATGGCTCCAGAAGGTTATTGCGGCGCTTTCTACGCGGCCAAATGCATTCTGGACCATCACTTCCCCCACCGCGCTCAAAAGAGTCTCGAGCAGCTCCATGCCTCGGCAGGCTCCCTGAAATGCCGGGAGATCAAGGCCCTAAAAAAGCTCCCCTGCGTCGGCTGTGTTGAAAAAGCCGCCGAAGTGGTCGAAGGAAAATGAAAGCCCGACAGGACGTGAGAGAGAAAACTTGCGGAAGTCGCCGCGGACAAAATTCACCTTTTGTATCAAAGCTTTTGCAGTAAACTACACCTCAAGGGATGGGGACTCTCTGAGCTTTCGTTCCTTGAGAAACCGCTAAAAGGAGGATCGACCATGGGTACCAAAGGCAAAGAGATCGTGGGAGTGAATGTGGAGGAACTATTAAAACTGATGAACAAGGCCTACGCCGATGAATGGCTTGCCTACTACCAGTACTGGGTCGGCGCTAAAGTGGCTTCGGGCCGTATGCGCGGGATCGTCGCCAAGGAACTGGAACAGCACGCGGAAGAAGAGCTCAAGCACGCGGGCATGCTCGTTGAACGCATGATCCAGCTCGGCGGGACTCCCCTGCTCAGTCCGGAAGCGCTTCTCAAGGAAACGAACTGCGGCTATGACGCCCCCTCGGACCCTTGCACCAAGAAACTTCTGGCGCAGAACATCAAGGGCGAGCAGTGCGCGATCATGACCTACAAAAAGCTTTTTGATTTCGTCAAAGGCAAGGACCCGATCACCGAAAAGATCATCCTTGAGATCCTGGAAGACGAGGTCGAGCACGAAGAAGACCTTGAGGCGATGCTCGCGGACATGAAGGCCCCTGTCGCCTAGTGCCGCATGACAATTAAAATTAGGGGTATGCGGTACAGTACTGTTAACCCCTAAAATTAAATAGAGAACAGTACTAGACTCTCACTTTTTTTGGGAGGCCCCGTCACAACCGGGCCTCCCAAAAATTCTTTAAGGACCCTCGATGCTACAAACTTCAACGCATTATCCCGTGATACTTCAAGCACTCGTGGCCGGCCTTTTCACGTGGGCCATGACCGGGCTTGGCGCAGCGACAATCTTTATCTTCAGAAAGATCAACCAGAAGATCCTGGATGTCATGCTCGGCTTCGCGGCAGGCGTCATGATCGCCGCCAGCTTCTGGTCGCTTCTCGCACCCTCGATCCAAATGGCTAGAGAACAGGGCATGATCCCGTGGCTTCCGGCCCTCGTCGGATTTCTTCTCGGCGCCATATTTTTCCGCGGGGTTGACACGATCCTCCCCCATCTTCACCCTCTGATGCCCGACGAAAAGATCGAAGGGATCAAAACGAAGTGGCCCAAGTGCACACTGCTTGTTCTCGCGCTAACGATCCACAATATTCCCGAAGGATTGGCGGTCGGCGTGGCCTTTGGCTCCACGGGCGCCAGCTTGAACCCCATGCCGCTCATGGCCGCCATGGCGCTTGCGGTTGGGATCGGGATCCAGAATTTCCCAGAAGGGCTCGCGGTCTCCTTCCCGCTTCACCGGGACGGTCTCTCCAAAGGGAAAAGCTTCTGGTACGGTCTGCTTTCGGGAGCGGTCGAGCCCGTCGCGGCCGTGATCGGCGCAGCGATCGTGATGGTCGTTCAGCCGCTTCTGCCTTTCGCGCTCGCGTTCGCCGCAGGCGCGATGATCTTTGTCGTCGTGGAGGAAGTGATCCCCGAATCACAACAGAACGGGAACAGCGACCTCGCCACGACAGGCACCATTCTCGGCTTCGCCCTCATGATGTTCCTCGACGTCGCTTTTAGTTGATCCTTCGGAGCAATACCCTTTTGCGGCACTAGTGCGTCGCCCTAACGAAGATCGACCTCGCAAAAGCCAGTAACACTAAAAGCCCGCCGAATACACAGACGACCGTGGCCCCTGTCGGAAGATCGAAGTAATAAGAAAGCCCGATCCCGGTGAGACTCGCAAGAACCCCGTAGCCCCATCCCAGAAAAAGTCTGCCGGAGATCTTGTCCGAAAAAAGGATCGCTCCGACCGCCGGGATGATCAGGAACGAAAAAACGAGCAGAACCCCCGCAATATGCACCGAACTTGTGACGACAAGGCCGAAAGTCAGGTAAAAAAGAATATCCCATCCCCGGACTTTGATGCCCTTTTGATAAGCCTCTTCGGGTTGGGTCGAGATCAGAAGAAACTTGTTTCGAAAACACCAGTGGAACAAACCCACGATGCCGTAAAGAACAGCCATCGTAAGTATCTCGCGGAGATCCACTAGAAGGATATTGCCGACCAACATGTGCCGGATTTCTTCGTCCCCTTCCGCCGCCCGGCTCAGGATGAGAATGGCCCCGGCCGCAGCCACCGCATAGACAATTCCAATGATGGCCTCTTGAGGTATTTTCTCCCGTCGAGCCCGTGTTACGGAAAAGATAATGGCCCCGACAAAAGTCGCCCCGAGAGAACACCCGTACGTCGCCTGCCCGTGCAATCCGAACCCGAACATGAAGGCGAGGACCGCACCCAAAGCCGCGATCTGGGCCAGGGCGAGGTCCACAAAAATGACCTTCCTTTCAACGACATGGACCCCCAGATAGGTGTGGATCCCCGTCAAAATAAAACAAGCCAACAGGGGTTTCCACATCAAAAGAAAAAAATCATTCATGAAACCCCGCCTTTCTGTCCGGCCAATGCCCACTCGATCAAGCTGATATTCTGCTCCATGAGAGAGATGTAATCCTTCGCCTCTTGGGGTTCTCCCACCGACTGGGAAAGGGTCACCACTTGCGCGCCAGTTTCCTCCGCGATCTTTTTTGGAGCGCGAGTCTCTTCAAAGGGTTCTTTGATGATCACTTTCGCTTTTTTATCTTTCATTTGCTGGATCAGACCCGCAAGGTGTTTGGCGGTGGGCGGGATCCCGGGTTTGTGCTCGACTTCACCGATCACGGAAAGCCCGAAGCGCTTAATAAAATAGGACCAGCTGCGGTGATAGGTCACGACCGGAACCCCCCGAAATCCCGCCATTCGTGTTTCCCAATCCTTGATCTTCGCGTCCAATTTTTTGTTAAAGGCCGTTGCATTGCCTCTAAAAAAATCAGCGTTTTCGGGATCAACTTTGGCCAATCCTTCTGCAATATTCAAAGCGATGATCTTCGCATTGCCGGGATCGCCCACATAATGAGGATTCCCGAAAACATGAATATCCCCTTCGGCCCGCGAAAAGGTGGCAGGGATCTCAAGCAATAAGACCCCTCGGGAGACATCGATAGAATATTCCCCCTCTCCCAGGAACCGGCGATTGCCTGCAGCCTCCAGTAGTGGCTGGCGCCAGGCTTCCAGGTCCAACCCCTCATGAATCAACACATCCGCCCTTTTAATTTTAAGAACATCCCTGGGCGTCGGCGCGTAATGATGGATGTTCTGTTTGGTGGATGCGATCGCCTGAAGCCCGATCTTATCCCCCGCCACTTCCTGGGCAATGCTGGACAGAGTAGTCGTCGTCGCGACGACATTGAGCTTCTCAGCCCCGAGCAGGTTCCCCGAAAAAAGAGGCAAAAGGCTTAGAACTAAAGCCACGATCGTCTTTTGGGTAAGCATAACAATCCTCCTGTGATTAAAAAATTTATTGAATCGCGTGTTTGTGGTTACCCGCCAGGAAATCCACCACAAAAAAAGCGGCGTTGTCCGTTTTTTCGCCGCCCGCATAGACGGTGTGCGAGTACTGCAATTTCACATCCACATATTCGCTTTGCCAAAAGATCAAATAGGGCGAAACCGAGGTCGTGCCGTGCCCGCCGGAAACATCCAGGGGGTCGACATAATCAAAACGGACCCCGGGACAAAACCTTTGGGAGAGTTTGTACTCCACAAGCGAATAAAAACCCCAAGGTTTTGTGTTAACGGAATTAACAAGATCGGGCCTGTTCTGAAAATAGATCTCGTTCTGCCAGGTCACTTGTTTACCTTCCGGCAGAAACCAATGAAAGGTAGCATCCCCCCCATAGACTTTGACACCGTACCAATCCGTCCCTTCCGGCCGCGTCCATTCCGTGGTCGTTCCGTCACCCGCATCGATCGTCAGGGGAGGATTCACAGTCCCGAACATCGTCGTCCAGCCTAGCTCCAGATTCGTATCAGCCGATGGCTCAAAAAAAGTCTTGAGATGCGTGTTAAAAATAGGCCGCCTGGACACTTCTGCGAAACTTGCCCCGTTGTTCCCTCGCAAGATCTCTCCGGTAACCTCCAAGGGCAGGTCCCACGGATTCGGGATATCGTTCCTGAGCCGCAATCCGGAGGATGACAACCCTTCCTCGCCAAAAAAGTTCTGGATAACGAGAGGATAGTCCGCCGTGGGCAGCGCATGGGCATGCATGAGGTTCGCTTTCCCGATATTGGCGCGGAATTTTCCGATCTGCCCCGTGAACCCAAGCGGCAATCCCCATCGGGTGTAGTAGGCTTCTTCGAGATGGATGACATGCTCCTCGATATGATCGTTAAGACTGATCGTTGCATCAAAACGGGAGTAGGGATCCACCACTTGCCCCAGAGTCATTTCAAACTCTTTCAATGCGATCGCGTTATTACCTTCCGTATCCGACTTGTTCTGGGTCAATTTCGTTTGCACCGTCCCCGCGATCCCGATATCCGGATTCCATCCTGCATTGGCCTTGGGGTTTACCTGGAGAGGCGTTTGCGGCATCGCAGTCTGGACCGAAACTGCGGTCTGCTTTTTCTCGAACACCTCGATCCGGTAATTTTGCCGCTCGATAATCTCGTTCTGAGCCCGAACGGTCGATTTAAGAACTTCCATATTACTTTCCATCGCCGTCATCATCCGCTTCAGATCTGCGATGTCTTGCCCCATCTTGGGTCCGAGGGTCGATTCCGCCCATAGGGTCCCGAGAGGGTTAAAACAAAAAATGAACAACAGTATAAAAAATGGCCGCGTGTGAAGTCGCATAGTGACACTCCTTTCCTGCGTTAGGGATCGAGAGAAAACGCTCAGCTCCGCGCTCCTTAAATCTCAAGGAGCATGCGGTGCAATACTGCGAGCCTGTAAAGTTTACAGGAACGCAGTCTCAGGAAAGGACGGGCGGGGCGCGGCCATAGCGAGGAGAAAGAAATTCAAACGGTAAGCATTGTCTGAATTCGGAAAGATCGAACCGCACTTGTCGAGCTTTGAGGAAAAATGAAAAAACGCAGAAAAGAACAAAACCAAGCGCCGCGACGAACCGGCATAACGGGCAAGAATCCGCATCATCCTTATCGCCATCATGATGGATCGCGTGAATGAGCGGATGGAAGGTGAGCGCGACAAAGCCTGCCAGCAAAAGAATTGCCGTAAAATAAAATGATTTATTTCTTTGGAATTGAATCATAATTCCCTCAAGGAATGAGGAGACTACGCCTTTCAGAATCAATTATCAATAAAAAAGGCGCCGCGGGGTGCATGACCGTAGCTGTGGGCAGGCTGAAGGAGGAAACCGTATGCCGAACGACGCTCGCGAGGCGGAGCGGGCATGGTGGCCGGGAGTCTTTGCCGCCGCCACCAGCGGTTCGTCGGCCCTGCGGCCGCCGACCGCACTGAACGACCCACAAGAATTTATCGGAAGTTTAGTGCGGTACTCGCTTTCAATACGATTTTTTATAGAGAGCCAGTGCCGCCTGCACTCTCGCGCTCCGAGAGCTGGCTCTGGCAAAGTCTCCCGGCCGAGCGAAGTCGAGCGCGCGAGTGAGTCCGCCACGCTGGGGCGGACGAACGATCGGGAGGCATACGGTTTCCTGCTTTGCGTTTGAAGCCTCGCAGCTACGGTCATGCACCCGGGATGAGTCGTTAGACCAATTTTTCGGCGATGCGGGAGCGGACGATTTCGCTCAATTTCGAAGAATCACTGGATTGTAAAGAATCCGTCTCGATAGGTTCGAGGACGGTCAAGTTGCAGAAGACCTTGGACCTCATCACCCAATCCCCCTTAGGGATCGCATTCCTCGTTCCGCTCACAGCCACAGGCAGGATCGGCACTCTCTCCGAAATAGCTAGCTTGAAGGCCCCAGACTGAAAAGGGTTCATCTCCTCTGTCTCACTACGCGTCCCTTCCGGAAAAAAAAGAACGGACATCCCCGAACGGATATAACCGATCGCTTCGCGGTAAACGTCGCGAATGCTTGCGCGGTCGTTACGCTTCAAGCTGATGTGTTTGCAAAGGCCGAGACACCATCCCAGGAAAGGAACTCTAAAAAGGCTTTCCTTCGCCACCCACTTGAACTGAAGGCGCAGTTGGTACAAGACCACAATGTCGGCCAAACTCTGGTGATTCGCCACTATCACGTAAGTGCGCTTGGGATCCGCGTGCTCCAGGCCATTCACTTTCACTGTCCAATAAGGATTCAGTCCAATGATGGCGCTCGACCACCAGAAACACTGCCGGTGCAGGATCTTTCTTTGCTTGTCGAAAGGAAAAGTGATAAGCAGAAGAACCAGCATGACGCTGTAAAGCAGCGCCAGAAGCAGGACGCAACTAACCCAGAAAAAGATCGAAAGCAGGGCATTCAGCACAACGGCGCTCAGCGGCAAGGATAAAGCAGATGAAAAATGATAAGGCTCAATGCGGTCAGAACAGCTCCAAGGATTTGGGTGTTCCGCACCTCGCGCGACTCATCGATCGGAGCCACCTTCCAGTTAAAGCGTGCCATGATCGATTGATAGAGGCCAATCGACCGTTTCGGCCATACGATAGAAAGGATCCCCAGGGCAAGACCTAGAACACCGGTACCGAGAAAAAGGATCTTGGGCATCATAGAAAAGCAACCGGCCAGAGGACATTGCATATTTTTCTCCTTTCAGCTTTATCTCAAAAAAAATCGTTGCGGCCTTTAAACGCGACGGACATAGGTTATAGGAAAATCACGACTGCCTCAACGCCAAACTCTTCCTATCCCTATTTTGTATCTTCCCAAGCACTGCGATAACCGTCCACGGATTCGACGTAGCGGAGCAGATCTTCGAAAAAGGTGTGGTTGGAGAGCGTCGCACTGTCTCCGATCATGATGAGCTTTCGCTTCGCGCGCGTCATAGCAACGTTCATCCGCCGCGTATCGGTGAGAAACCCAAGCTGTCCTTCACGGTTCGACCGCACGAGCGAAACGATCACCGCTTCTTTTTCCCGGCCCTGGAACGCGTCCACGCTATCGATCTCAAGCGCTGCCAGGTCGCCCGGATCTCCTTTTTCGCCAAGGATCATACCTGTCAAAAGTTTTACCTGAGCGCTGTAAGGACTGATGATCGCGATCTCGTCGGGAGAAACCCCGGCCCGGAGCAAACACTCCAGTTCTTTTACAACAAGTTTTGCCTCTTGAGAATTGTAGCGGCTTTCGGTCCCATCCTCGATTTCCTCTTCATATCCGAGTCCCGCGGTGTCGAGAAAAACAACGGGAGTCCCGTCCAATCCCTCGGTTTTGATCTTCGGAAGGTCTTTCAGTGTGTGACTCACGACCGACGGATCTGCGACAAGCGCGCCGTCATAAAATTCCCGCGAAGAAAAATCCATGATGCTCCCGTGCATCCGGTATTGCCTCTCCAACCGCACCCTGGCCTTCGCGTCGAGCACGTCGTGCAATCGCTCAAAAAGCGTGAACCCCAAGCCCCGCTCGCCCGGCTTGGACCGAAAGACCGTCGGCGGGAGCTGGCAATGGTCCCCCGCGAGAATGACCTTCCCCCCATGGCGCATCGGGATCCATGTCGCGGGCTCGATCCCCTGCGTCGCCTCATCCAGGATCACCCAATCAAAAGCCTTCGCGCGAATAAGCGGATCGCCGCACACCGTGTGCGTCGCGACAACGACATCCGAAGCATTCCAGACCTGCTTGAAGATCTGCGTTTTGAGATCGCGAATATCATCGCGAAGCCGGTGGACTTCGTCGCGCATTTCGTTGCGCTCCTCCCACGACATGACGCGCCGGTCCTGCCGCCGCTCCTTTTGCCGGGACAACTGCTCGAGCCTTGCCTCATGCTCATCGATCATTTTCGCGTAAGGATGCGCGGCAAGTTTATAGCTCAAGGTATGCTCACGAACCCGCTCAGTGATCCTCGCTGGATGACCGAGACGCGTCACGGGAATCCTTTTTTTCACGAGACACTCCACCAGATGATCACACGCGGCATTGCTCGGGGCGGAGACAAGAACGGTTTGGCCCTTTTGATAAACCTGATGAATGATCTCGGTCAACACCCTCGTCTTCCCTGTTCCCGGAGGCCCGTGAATGAGAAGAATATCCTCAGTCTCAAGCGCCATCCGGACAGCCTTTTTCTGATCATCATTCAGCGTCGGGTCAAAACTCTGGGCCACTCCCTCAGGGATCGGATCTCCCAGAAGAGGTTTTTTAAGTCCCAGACTGATGTCCCTCAGCCGGGAGACTCTGGAATGTTCCGCAGTACGCGTCATCTGAAGGGCTTCATACATCCGCTGATACGTGGTGCGGTTCTCGGAGAGGCTCAGCTGATAACTTTTTTCACTCTCGACCCAACCCGGGATCCTGCCGCTAAAAGCGACCGTGATGCGGAAACGGTCCTTCTCATAGACGGTGCCTGCGGGGCAGTCTTCCGGAGGCGTCTGGAAGCCGGAAAGCGAAACGACATCGCCGGGGCTCAGGGAATAACGCGGCAAGGGACGACTGCTTTGGAGCGCGAAGGTCAAGAGTTTCTGACCCGACGGATTGTAGTGAGTTTCCAGAAGATCGAGCCGGAAGATCGCCTTGCCTTTTTTTTCCCGTTCTTCAGGCTTCCGGTCCAGGAAATCCGTTTTGAAGCGGTTCTGTTCCTCGCGCTCTTCATCGCGGAGAAGACGTGTCAGGTGGAGAAAATGTTTCTCAATGATGGCCTCATCGCCGACCCAGATCCTGCGTTCCTCTTTTTTCTCGATCCTGGGAGGGAGCGGCGCGTGAACTTTCTTCGGACGCTTTTTGGGCTTATCACGATAGGTGTTGGACATGGCAGTTCCCTGAGCCTACTCCCCGAGGATCTTGACGAGCACGCGTTTCGGGCGGCAACCGTCGAACTCGGCGTAAAAAATACGCTCCCAGGTCCCGAGATCGAGGTGTCCCTTCGTAATGGCGATCACGACTTCGCGGCCAAAAAGTTGCCGCTTCACATGGGCATCGCCGTTGTCTTCGCCCGTCTGATGATGACGGTAACCGTCGGGATCATACGGCGCGATACGTTCGAGAAAGTCGTCGAAATCACGGATCAGACCCTGCTCATGATCATTGATATAAACACTCGCAGTGATGTGCATGGGATTGACGAGGCAAAGACCTTCCTTCACGCCGCTCTTCGTGACCGCAGCTTCGACCTGGGGTGTAATGTGGATATAGTCGCGTTTCTTTTTCGTCTCGAAAGTCAGGTATTCGGTGTGCGTTTTCATGGGTCATCCTCCATGGAAGAATTGAGATGCTCTAAGTCCCAATACCGATTCATCGAAGCAAAGCTGAGTTGGGGGCAATCCTTGCCAACCTTTGGGAAAAGGATACAAGGCAAGGATAGTCCCAATACCTGTCAATTTCAACGCCCATGAAAACAGCGCGCAGAAAAAAAAGACCTTCGCTCAAAACTCGAGCGAAGGTCAAA
Source organism: Candidatus Omnitrophota bacterium (assembly GCA_043803685.1). Taxonomy (GTDB): domain Bacteria; phylum Omnitrophota; class Omnitrophia; order Omnitrophales; family Aquincolibacteriaceae; genus Aquincolibacterium. The sequence continues at coordinate 11,521 of JAZDJU010000040.1, read as the reverse complement.
ATCAAGAAGCCTTGGATCCCCTAGCTAAGGGTGCGACTGATGGTAGTATTGAGGACCCTGTCAGCAATGGTCTCCGGAGTACCCGGTTTTGTAATAGGTTTGTATTTGGAAGGCCCTGGGAAGGGGGCCGTCGCGATATCGTAGATCCCGGCTCCGGTCCGCAGAAAACCATACTTGATCCCGCGTCCGATCGCCTTGACGAATCCCGAGATGTAATCCGGACTGCTCTCCATCGCCCCCGGCATTTGGTACAAGACCTCCCCGGGACCGGTAATGACATTGGCCACTCCTCGACCCAGTTTATCGAGCGCCTTACCGGAATCCATTTCGTCCTTGAGAACGGCGTGGGCCTGAGCGCAGGAAAATATCAGTGCGGCGGCAAGAAATAGTACTGTTTTTTTCATTGGAAGACTCTCCTCTTTTCGTCGAAACCCATTCAATCCAGGTAGAGTATCGGCTGTTCCGCGTCTTTTTTAATCTTTTTTGAACGCGCGAAACTTAATCCTCAAAACCCGCTGTCTGAAAGACCTCGATCGTGGCCCGCGAGAGTTCCCCCTTCGTCAAGCCAGCTTTTTCTAGCGCGCAGCTTTCAAAAAATGTCCGGGCATCCCAGCCGGTCTCGGTCGCGACCTCGGGAAGATAGACCCCCTTTTTCCATCCAAGACTGACAATGATACCGTCCGTTCCCGTCCGGATGTCCGTATAACTTTTCACGGGCGAAGGCTCCGTAAGGATCGAGATGTGGAACTTAAGATCCTTCAGTTCGCTCAAGACGAGCGGCGGGAACCGCGGATCTTCGAACGCAGCAGCGAGTGTCATCTGACGAATGCTTTTCCCGAGTGGTTCGTATCCAAGAATGTGCCCGATACAACCCCGAAGATGCCCCCGGGATTTAAGCGTCACAAAGATCCCGCGTTTTTGCTCCAGGATCTCTTGAGAGAGCTCAAGCTGAGGTTCGGGCGCTCCTGTCAAACGCGCCGCGAGCAACTCTCGAACATATACAAGGATCTTTTTCTGTTCCGTACCGTTGAGCATCATTTCACCTTTAAGCGGTAAGAGATAAGCGTCCGGCGTTAAGAAAACAGATTTTATTCTTACCGCTTACCACTTAACGCTTGTCGCTATTTTCGAAAAACCATCGCTGCATAACCCACGACCGAGCTCCGGTCCCCAGTCACATCCCCCGAATTAGCGTACTGGAGTAAATAAGGACCGGACCATTTCATTTTTCGGGCCAGTAAGATCGAAGTCAGCACCGGCCCCATACCGCAGGCTTCCGCTTCTTCGCGAGTATAGGCGTCATAGATCGCGCCGACGTCCCCTTTTTCGAACATCGCGACCAAGGCTTGATCTTTCTGGGACGCTATTTCATAGGGATGAAAATGAGAAAGATCCGTCGTCACGACCACGAGCACATTGCGGCCCTCAAGCATTTTGGCCAAAGCGTCCGCAAGGATCGTAACATTCTGGATATTCTGAATGCCGATATAGATAGGAACGATCTTGAGTCCAGGGACCGCTTCCTGAAGAAACGGAAGCTGGACTTCCAAGGAATGTTCTTCCAGGCGAACAGGCACCGCATTCTGGAGACTCGGATGATATTGCCGGATCTGGCCGGCCAATCCCAGATCGACCGGAATACGTCCAAGCGGCGTTTCATAAGCGGTCACATCATCGACAAGAACGCCCTGCGCAAAAACACGATGTAAAAAAGCAACAACGACCACGCTCTCGAACGTCCGCCCTTCAACGAGTTTGTAAGCCTCAGCCGCGACCTGTCCTGAATATTCATGCCCGGCATGCGGGACGATAATCGCCCGGACATCGTTAGAGGGAACGCCTTTCGCGTCAGCCAGGAACCCGCGAACTTTTTGTCGGAGGTGTTCCGGCTCTGCGTTGTAAAATTGCCCGCTTACCGCAGCGGTACGGATCCTTTCTCGGGTCTTCATCCTTGCCTCCCAGTCTGAAATCCGGCCTTATTCTACACCTAAAAGGTCCGGAGACGTATGGAGTTTGCTACCGCGCCGTACTATAATGAAACAGAAAGGAGTCTCCGATGGAAACGAAAATGCCCGATCCACTCAAGATCGCCTTCTTCGACGCCAAGCCCTACGACATCGAATTCTTTGACGCCGCAAACCACGATTTCGGTTTCAAGATCACCTATTTCAAGAATCATCTGACTTCCGAGACCGCCTCGCTCACACAAGGTTTTGACGTGATCTGCGTCTTTGTGAACGACTCAGTCCAGAAAGACGTGATCGAAGTCCTGACCCGGAACAAGATCCGGCTGATCGCGATCCGGGCCGCCGGGTACAACAACCTCGACCTGAAAACCTTGTTCGGGAAGATCCACACGGTCCGCGTTCCGGCTTATTCCCCTTACGCGGTCGCGGAGCATGCGGTCGCCCTGATGATGGCATTAAATCGAAAAGTCCACCGGGCTTATTACCGGACCCGCGACAACAATTTCACGCTGAACGGGCTCCTGGGTTTTGATATGCGCGGAAAAACCGCCGGTGTCATCGGCACCGGAAAGATCGGAAAGGTCCTGATCGAGATCCTCAAGGGCTTCGGGATGCGAGTTCTCGCTTACGACGCCTTCCCCGATCTGGAATTTCAGAGGAAGACAGGCTTTGAATACGTGGACCTCGACACTCTTTACAAAAATGCCGACATCCTTTCGCTCCACTGCCCGCTCACGAAAGAAACTTACCATTTGATCAACGAAGCAAGCATCGCGAAAATGAAACCGGGTGTCATGATCATCAACACAGGCCGGGGCATGCTGATCGACTCGAAATCCCTCGTCGAGGGACTGAAGACGGGCAAGGTCGGATTCGCGGGACTCGATGTGTATGAAGAAGAAAGCGATTATTTCTTCGAGGACTTTTCCAACAAGGTCATCACGGACGACGTGCTCGCGCGTCTTCTTTCCTTCAATAACGTCGTAGTCACATCCCACCAGGGATTTTTTACCCGGGAAGCGCTTCAGAATATCGCGACCACGACCCTCGAGAACGTCCGAGCCTATTTCAAAGAACAAAAACTGCCGAATGAGATCTGCTACCAATGTTCCACAACCTCTTGTCCGCGCAAAACCACAGGAAAATGTTTTTAAACATCCCTGAAAGGACTTATGGCCTCCAAACCTTCGCCCGCTCCAGCAAAAGATTTCATCGCGGAACCTCTCGTGCTCGCAAATCTTGTGACCTACCAGAAAAGCTCCGTCGTCAGCAAACAGATCCTGAATAAAAAGGCGGGGTCGCTGACCCTGTTCGCTTTCGATCGTGGCGAGGGCCTGAGCGAGCACACCGCCCCTTACGACGCGTCGGTCTTGATCCTTGACGGTAAAGCAAAGATCCTGATCGATGGAAAGCCGTATCATTTGAAGAAAGGCGAAATGATCATCATGCCCGCGGGCATCCCTCATTCGCTCAAAGCTATCCAGCCTTTTAAAATGCTTCTGATCATGATCCGCTCTTAAGACACACGACTTGGGTCTGAAAAACAAAAGGGGCAAGCCGAAGGACCGGCTTGCCCCTTTTTTCTGAAAAAAGATCCGTTCCCTAGCGTTTTCTTGTGGCCCGCGCCGTGCGACGGTCCTGCTTCAGTTCCTTTTTAGCGTCATGCATTTCTTTTCTGTCCGTCTTCTTCTCCTGGACATTTTCCTTATGAGTCGTTTTCAACTGAGCCTGAAGCTCGCTGACCTTCGCGGTGTCTCCGGATTGCCGGGCCGCGCGGATCTGTTCTTTCAGGGACTTTTCCTCTGACCGGGCCGCTTGAGCGTTAGCCTTATTCTCTTCCTTCTGCGCCTTGATCGCCGCCTTATCCGCCTCAAGCTGCTCCTTAAGACTCATCGTCGAGGTACCGGTGCTATCTTCGGCATGGACCTGGGCAACACAAAACATGGAACAGCAAAAAATCATCGCTACAAACACTCCAAAGAGCTTTTTCATCCTGGCTTCTCCTTTGTGAAAGTTCATTTCCACCGGTCCCCGATCACTCCCATCAATCCCCTCCCACCGTCGGGCGAACTTGCGAGGGGAACCCCGCTAAAACTGGATCTTCACGTCCTCCTTCTCCCCTGCAGGGATCTCCAAGAGAGAGCGACGCGTGTAGCCGAGATTGTTGGCAAGAAGAACGTCCGGAAATTGCTGGATCCGGATATTGTAGACATTGACGCTCTCGTTGAAGAATTCGCGCCGGTCCGCGATCTCGTTTTCAAGCCCCGAAATGCGCGTCTGGAGCTGGAGAAAACTCGCGTTTGCTTTCAGGTCCGGATAGTTCTCCGAGACCGCGAAAAGCGTTTTGAGCCCCGCCGCGAGCTGGTTCTCCGCCTTCGTTTTATCTTCGATCGAAGTCGCGCTCATAAAAGCCGTCCGGGCCTGAGTGATCTTTTCGAGGACCGACTGTTCGTATTTCATGTAGCCCTTGCAGGTCTCGATCAGCTTCGGCAATTCGTCATGCCTCTGTTTCAAAAGCACATCGATATTCGCCCAAGCCTTGTCCGCGTTGTTCCGTACCTGGATCAGACCGTTATAGATCCCGACAAAATACCCGATGATCCCGAGCACTCCAAAGATCACCACCGCCAGCACCACAAGCTCCATGCGTCCCTCCTGTTTTTTAAAACATCCGCTGAAAGAAATGTCCGATCAGAATAAAAAGACACGCCACGGTCAACACAGGGCCCCCGTAAAGGAACAGGTACATTCTACCCGAAAATTCGCTCAAAACATGTTTTTCGCTTTCACTGGAAAGCAGGAAAAAGGAGCCGGGCTGAGCCGCGATACAAACATTTTCGAACCCTTGCGCGGAGCCCTTGACCAGCGGATTCGGTTGAACCGGTCCGATTGCATAAACCGGATCTCCCGGAGCGATATAAGCTTCCTCACACCGAAGTTTTTTCCCGAATCCAAATGACCCCCGAGTTCCGATCCCCATCGATTCCAGTTGGGCCAAGAAGAGATCCTTGTCCTTCGCGCCCAATCCGTTGCTATACTTATGGTCTGTATGCACATGCAACTCGGCCTGGTCCGGGCAAATCAACAAGCGGCCCGTTGCGTCTTCCAGATAAAAATATTCCGGGCTTGTATGCTCCGCGAGCGTGACCCAACTGCCGCTTTTCCCCGAGCTCCGGTACTCCTCGACCTTGTAGCGGTAAAAAACGCAAGGCACCTTTGAGAATTCGCTGGTCAGAAGCTTCTTAAATTCCCGGGCCGTCCCGCTGACCTCCGCCAACCCCAACGCGGCACCGCGAACGGTCGAGGTGGGAATATCCTCGATCAGCTTCCTTTTTTTGCGGAGTTGGAACCCTTGAAAGAACCCCACAATGCCCAACACAATGCCCGCGCAAAGATAAGCAAAAAGCTTTCCTTCAGAATCGCTGGAAGAACTCATCTCCAAACACCTCTCTGGCTATGAGAGAGATTATCGTCCTATTCGATCAAATCTTGTCTCCTCCTGATCCCCTCTCTTTAGTCTGGGCAAGCATCCAAAACCGGTGCAGAATAGGGGCCTTATGGGACCGATCGTTCCGACAAAATACTGGCACAAGCTTGAAGGTGGCAAAATCCAGTGTGATCTTTGTCCCCGCCATTGCAAGCTCACGGAAGGACAGCGCGGGTTCTGTTTTGTCAGAGCCTGCCAGGACGGCCGGATCGTACTCACGACTTACGGCCGTTCGAGCGGGTTCTGCGTGGACCCGATCGAGAAAAAACCGCTCTTCCACTTTATCCCGGGAACTCCGGTACTCTCCTTCGGAACCGCAGGATGCAACCTGGGCTGCAAATTCTGCCAAAACGCGGATATCAGCCACTCCCGGGAAATGGATACGCTCGCAGATGCCGCCTCGCCCGAGCGCATCGCAGAAACCGCCCGGGAGCTCCGTTGCCGGAGCGTCGCCTTCACTTACAACGAACCGCATATTTTCCACGAGTATGCCATCGACACCGCTAAGGAATGCCGCAAACTCGGGATCAAGACCGTGGCGGTCACGGCGGGCTACGTGTTCGCCGAACCCCGGAAGGAATTTTACGCGTGGATGGATGCCGCGAACGTGGACTTGAAAGGGTTCACGGAAGAGTTCTACAAAAAATACACGGACAGTTCCCTGCAACCTGTCCTCGAAACGCTTCTCTATCTGAAGAAGGAGACCCGGGTCTGGCTCGAGATCACGACACTCCTCATCCCGGGCCTGAATGATTCCGGCAAGGAACTTCAAGCTCTGACATCCTGGATCGTGGAAAATCTGGGGCCGGACGTCCCGCTCCACTTCACGGCTTTTCACCCGGCTCATAAACTTCCGGAGCTTCCCTCGACACCGGCCTCCACACTCCAAAAAGCCCGCGAGATCGCGCTCGCAAACGGTATTCATTACTGTTATACCGGAAATGTCGAGAACCCTGAAGGCGAGACGACCTTTTGCCATGCCTGCGGTAAAAAACTGATCGGCCGGGACGGTTATGAAATAACCTTGTGGAACTTGAAAGAAAACGGCGCGTGCGGCTCTTGTGGCGCTGCTTGCGCCGGGGTCTTTGAAACTAAGCCGGGAACGTGGGGAGCCAGACGGCAACCTGTCAGACTGAAGACCGCAGACTAAAGACTACAGCAAAAACCTTTTCACTTATTTTTGGTCTTCTGTCTCCGGTCTGTAGTCTCTAGTCTCAACAGCTGATCACTATACGAATCGGCAAGCAGATCCCGCGAAGAGATGCCAAGCAACTTCTTATAAAACTTGCATTGTTTCCTGAGCTTCACCGCACTCCCGCCCTTGCGGCCAAAGGCCTCGATCTCGACAAAATTCCCGAGATGTTTGACTCGATCGATATGGAATTTCACGTTGCGGAGAAAATAGATCTCCCGCTTCTTGATCACCACAGTCAAAACCCCAAGCGCGGCAGCCAACGTCTTTTTTAGCGCTCTACCGTTCTCGCATTTTGCGAGCGTGGAATCACAGCGTTTGGAACCCTTTTGGTTCACACGCTTGTAATGGATGAGAGCGTTCTCGATATTCCCCTCACGCAGCTTCAACCGACCGGAAGGAATGCGAAAATACGTGTCGGTCTGAAGGTCCAATCCCTTGAAGGACGCGCCATAGGCAAGCAGGATCTTTCGGATGCGAACGGGATCGGAACATCGCGCCTTGATCTCCAAACTGAGGGAATTCACCGGGAGCTCAGGAGAGCTTCAGAGGAAGTGTGAAGGTAAAGGTGGATCCTTGGCCCGGTTGGCTTTCAACGCTGATCTTCCCGCGGTGGGCTTCCACCAAACGCTTAGCGATCGCGAGCCCGAGCCCTGTGCTTTTCTCGCCCCCGGTCGGCAGAACCTTCGTCTTCCCAAAATACTGGAACATCTTGGGGATCTCTTCGTCGGGAATGCCCTGCCCCTGGTCGATGACCGAGATCGCGACCGCGCGCTCTACAAGCACCGCCCGGAGAACGATCCGGCTCCGCGGTTCTGAAAATTTAATGGCATTGGCGATGAGATTATTGATCACTTGATCGATGCGATTGGGATCCATCCAGATCCTCGGAAGGGCCTTCGGAACATCCAGCATGAGCTCGATCGACTTCGCTTTGGCCATAAGCGCGTTATTCCGGTGGGCCTCCGTCAAATAGCCCTCCAGATCCACCTCCCGCATATCCATCGCCAAATGGCCCGATTCGATCGCGCTGACGTCCAACAGATCATTGATCAAAACAAGCATTCTGTCGCAGATCCCGGACATGACCCGTATCGGTTCTTTCTGGGAAGCATCCAGGGTCCCCAAAAAACCTTCTGTGAAAAGATCCGCGTAGCCTTTGATGACCGCGATGGGGCTACGAAGGTCATGCGCCGCCATGCCGAGGAACTTGTTCTTCATATCGTTGAACCGGACCACCTGTTCATAAAGCCGGCTTTTTTCAAGGGTCATGGCAAGCTGTTCCGCGATCTCCTGAAAAAGTTCTACGTGCGCGTTTTGATATTGATGCGTCTTCTGACTTGAAAAAAAGAGAAACCCCATGGGCTTTCCGGAGACGATCAGGGGGCAGGTCAAACTCGAACGCATTCCCTCTGCCACAATATCTCTCGTGGACTTCGAGTCCGGATGGTCCCTGAGATAAGTCTCGAGATCGTTCAGGATACGCGGCTCTTGCGTTTGAAGGACTTTTTCAAGACTGCTACCTTTCATCCCTGCGGAGTAATTTTTCCCTATCCGAACCTCTGACATTTTTGAGCAGGCCCAATAGGAACGCAGGACCGTATTGTTCTCCTCCAGAAGGGAAAATCCGATCCGGTCGTAAGGAATGATGGCCTGCAGGGTCTTGTAGGCGTAATCCAGGACTTCCTCGACCGTCAGACCTTCATTGATCTGATGCGTAATGGAAAGAAGTACCTTGAGTTCTTCTTCTCGGCTCACGAAAGGTTCCCTTTCGCCTCAGCTTTGGAGGAGATCAAGAATTACTACTCCCGAAAATTTTTAGTTTATTCTTAAGACTGCTCGCGGCGGTCTTAACGCCACCGGCCACTTCCTTAGTGGTACTTCCGACAGCGCCGGTCGTATCCTTAAGAACACCCCCGACCTGTCCCGGGATCGCGGTTGGATTCGTTGCGGCGGTCTTAAGCGTATCCAGACTTTTTGCCGCAGCCTGGGCCGCCAGTTGGGTGGAAGCGCTGAAGGCTCCCGTCAGGGTTCCCTCAAGACCTCCCAGATCGAAATTCACAAGATTCGAGATCCCGGAACTCATCATGGCCTTCAGGACGATCAAACGCACCACGCTATTGAGGTCCGTGATGTTCTGATAGCTTTGATCGAGATTGATGCGGAATTCCTTGGTCGAAGGCTTGCCGCTGGAATAATCCACAAAAACGACTTTGCCGATCTTCAGGCGCATCATATCGATCTGGATCGGCATGGGCTTGGCGGGAGCTTTCGGCTCTTCCTGTTTTTGGGGCTGGGTAGGCGCCTTCTGGGTCCCCTGGAGCGCTTTCAACCGGTCCAGATTGAGCTCGCCCTTTTCGTTCTTCACGACCGTGAACTGTTTCATATCGAATTCGATACTTTCAAGATGAACGTTCCCTTTGAGAATATCGGAAAGATTGTAGTCGACGAGGATCTTGGGGATATCGACCAGTGCCGTATCGTGAAAACCCGTCGGGTTTTTGACCACGAGGGCTTCGATATCCACGAATGTGTTCGACAAATTGAGGTCGAACTTCCCGATACTGAGGGGCATCCCCGTGACGGCCCGCACGCCGCTCTCCGCGGCCGCTTTCACCACGACATTGCGCGCAAGCACTAACACGACCAACACGACAACGATCAGCATGATCAGTTTCATCAACCACTTCATAGAGAACCTCCGTAGGTTAGAAAATCACTCGGACTCCAAAAAATGAAAGCATGGAACACTGAAAACGCTTTAATCTATCACTTATCATTTACCAGGGATAGCCGTTTTCGCCATGCGCCGGAAGATCGCTTCTTCGACCGCGAGTTCTTTACGCGAGCGGATCCGGCTCAGGTGATGCTCGATCCTCTCCTTGGGAATATCCAATTGCCCGAGAACCAGACGACTCAATTCTTGGCCCGCCTCCCACTCTTCGGTGACCACGACATCCGCTCCCAGCTCATAAAGTTGTGACATCTGTCCTTCGTAACGCGCCCGCACCGCAAGGGTCACATCCGGATTCAGTCCCTGCACCACGCGAATGATCTGGCTCATGCCAAGGGGGTCGGGAAAGCTGACAACAACCGCCCGGGCACGGCTGATACCGACCCTTTTCAGGACCTCCTGATTGGACGCGTCTCCATAGATCGCTTTCATGTGCAGCTTCTTGGCCTCGCGCATCCTGACCGGATTCATTTCAACGATCACGAACGGCACTTTTTCCTCCTGAAAAGCCAGGGCCAGTTCCCGCCCCGTAGGTCCGAACCCGCAGAGGATCACATGACCGGTGAGAGAAGAAAGCCCGCGGTCTGGTTTGGTCCAACTCGCGGGAGGCACCCCGAAGATCACGAACCGGCTCAAGATCTTCAGTACAAACGGGATCGCCGCAAAGAGAAGCGGCGTCATGAGCATGGTCATGAATGCCGTCGAGAGAAGCACCTGGTAAAGTTCGGGCGTAATGTGCCCCGACCCGCGTGCCATTTCGATCAACAGGAACGAGAACTCCCCGATCTGCGAAAGGATGATCCCGGTGATCACGGCCACACGCGGCGGGAACCCGAAGGCCATGATCAAAAGCGTCATGATGAAAAAGTTGATGAAAAGAACAAGCCCCACCACCGAAAGCACGAGAGGGAGATGCGTCAGGAAGAAATGAACATCGAATAAAAGCCCGATCGAAACAAAGAAAATGCTCACAAAGAGGTGACGGAACGGAATGATATCCCCGATCAGCTGGTGTGAAAAACCGGTGTTCGCGAACATGAACCCTGCCAGAAGCGCGCCGATGGCCATGGAAAGCCCTAGCGCACCGCTCCCCCACGCCATCCCCAGACACACCACGACCGAGAAAAGGAAGAAGATCTCGCGGTTCCGGATCGCCGCCACGCGATAGAGAAGCTGAGGGAGAAGAAAGCGGGAAAAAACAAAAGCTCCGGCCAAAAGCAGAACCGTTTTAAGGAGCGCGAGTCCGAGGGCCAGACCCACCGAAGCCATCGACTGCCCGAAGGCCGAGAGAAAGATCATAAGCGGCACGACCGCGAGATCCTGAAAGATCAGGATCGCGATCGCGATACGACCGTGCGGCGAATCGATCTCGCCGCGGTCCATCAAATATTTAAGAACGATCGCCGTCGAGCTGAGCGCGATGACCGAGCCCAGAAAGAAACTCTCATAAAAGTTCCAGCCGCGCCACCAGCCGAAGGCCATCGAAACCCCGATCGAGATCAGGATCTGCAGGGTCCCGCCGATCACCGCGATATTCTGCATCCCGCGCAACCGCTCAAAGGAGAACTCCAACCCGATCGTAAGCATGAGAAGCACGACTCCGAGCTCCGCGAGCATCCGGATGTGTTCGTTATTCGAAAGAATGCCGAGTCCCTGGGGACCGATGATCACGCCTGTCAGAAGAAATCCGAGGATCGCGGGAAGACGGAACCTCTCGAAGATCACGGCCACCACGGTCGCCATCAAAAGAACCAGAAGGATCTCGGTTAAGAATGAAGGGCTGCCCATGATCTTCCTTTATTTGAAAATGAAACGACAACAATGCCGACGACCTGCACAAGTATACAAAATTCCAAGGCCCATAATCCAGAAGTATGCGCCACGCGACTTTGCCAGAGACAAACTGAAAAGACAGACTGAGAAAAATGGGGCAGTCTGTGGCAATGGCCATACTCAGAGCATTGCTATGTTTTCTCAGGGTCTTCCCGCCAAAAATGGTTCTCTCATCAAATCTCTCAAAATGTTATAAGTTGCTATACAAAAGACTTTCTAACAGAAAAATAGACTCTTTTGCTAGTTAAACAAAGTTGCATTACACCTAGCAAAGACCTATACTTGTATTAGGAACAGCATCAAAGGAG
>JAZDJU010000039.1:0-16794 GCA_043803685.1 Candidatus Omnitrophota bacterium | reverse complement strand
CCGTCTCTCTTCTTAGGGAAGTTTCGAGACGGTGGTCGGGAGGCAAGGGTTCGGGAAGGACTTGGGTTTGCGGTTGAAAGGGGTAGGTAGCAGTTGTTTTGATTGATTTTGAAGTGTTGTTTTTGAAGTTTGAAGTGTTGTCTTTGGAATTTGTGTTCTTGGTCAGGAATGGCTTGGATTTGGGTTTACGGTTGCATGGTGTGGATATTGGTTATTTGGATTATTTTGAAGTGTTGTTTTTGGAGGGTGTGTTCCGGGTCGGGAAAGACCTGGATTTGTGTTTATAGCGTGTTTTTTTTGGACTAGAAAAATATTTTACTATGGGGAAATGTGGAAAAGTGATGAACAGACCCCCCTGTTTTTGCCCAATACTATAGAAGAATATTGAAGTAACAAGCCCAGCCAATCAACCTGGGACGATTCCAAGAAACTAGACTGGAGATAAAAACATGAAGCTGATTGACACGAGTGAGCCTCGCGGTTGTGGGAAGTCGTTTGGTAGTGTTTTGAAGGGAATGTTTTTTGAGTTTGCGTGCTGGATCAGAAAGGGATTGAGTCTTGGCGTGATGCTTTTTCTTGCGTTCACCACTCTTTCTTTTCTGAATCAGGGCGCAGGGTATCTGAAAGCTTCTTTGGTAAAGCCAGTGGTTGTGAAGCAGTCCGAAGCGGCCGTGCCGTCGTTCTCGCGGGGCAATGTGAACGTGAGACAGGCAGTTGTCGGTCAAGTTTCGGGTCGTGTTTACCGGCCTGCGGTTATTCCGGAAGCCTACAGTCCGAAAAATACCCGGGATACGCTCAGGGAGTCGGGGTATCTGGTGAACGAACTGGAGTCGTTTGCCAGGACACTTGCGCGTTTCGGACGGTAACGGGTCTTCCGGCGTCTGAAGGGGTGATGGTCCTGTGTGTAGCGGGATCATGCTCCTTCGGACGGTATTTCCCGGAAGGAACTTTGAAGGGATGGATGAGCATGGAAGATATTGCGAGGAACGAAACAGAAGAGGGAAAGGCGACGGAACGGGTTGGGGGTTCGGAACCTGTGGAACTTCAGGCAAGGGACATTGAGATGTTCAAGTTCATGCACGAGCAGGGGTATCTGGCGCATAGTCATCTCAAGTCCGCGTTTTGGGCGAGCTGTTCGGAAGAAGCCGGAGCGTGTCATCACCGGATTGATAAGCTGGTCGCGGCGGGATATTTGGCTAAAGAGACCGGCGTGAAGAAAAAACTTTCGGTGTATCGTTTGAGGGAGAAAGGATACTGCGAGCTTTTGCGGCGAGGATTGCATAACAGCATGTCCCTTTTCAAGCTGAACGGTTATCACCGGGCGAACATGGATCATGATTTAAAAGTCACGAATCTTCGCATCTTTTTCCGGAAGCACGGGCTTGCCGGATGGACGAGTGAGCGCGTTTTGAGAAGGCGGGATAATTACTACCTCCACGTTCCGGACGGGCTTTTAACGGTGTACTCGGAGAAGATCGCGATCGAGCTGGAGAATTCGACGAAGGGGCGGAAGCGTTATGAGGCGCTTTTCAAGAACTACCAGGGATCGAAGGAATACAGCCGCGTTTTCATGATCCTGAATACCGAGATCATGGATTGGGTCATTGATCTTGAATACGATCCTGAGAAGATCTGGTTTGTGGAGTATAAGACTCTTTTCAAGGGGGGTGATAAGGCCGTCTTCAAGAACAAAGCGGACACCTTCATGTTTTCCCAGATCCTATGACGTTTCATGGGAAAGCCTGAGGGGGACTCAAGACAGTCGCTTCTGGTGCGAATCGTTACCGGGATATTGATTAATGTCCCGCTCACAGTCGCGGGTCTTTTGCTCAAGTTGAGAAGTTCTCGCGCGGGTAAAAGCGTTTGGGAGTCTGGTAAGAAGCATTTTGAGAAGGTGAAGGGTTTTCCGCGCTGGAAAATCGTTTGTCTGATCCTGGGCGCGGTGATCTTGATAACAGCGCCCGTGGTTTGGGTGTGGACGCACCACCGGGCGGGAAACATTCCGGAACTCCGAAGGTCGCTTTCAGGGCGGTGGATCCTTTTAAAAGGGGCGCTCTATTACCTCTTTTATCTGGCGGCTCTGATGCCTTTCTTTATTCCGGCGGCGTATTTTTCGTCCGCTGAGAAGGAACGATTTTTAAAAGACGCCGGCAAAAAGCGGGAGCCTGAGCTTCTCGTGATGCGAAGAAACCGCCTGCGTTCTGACAAGTCGCGGTCCTATCTCGGGGAGAGTTTGAGCGGCGGGGGAGCGGTCTATCTCACGTCCGATCAACGCTCGATGCACGCTCAGGTTGTGGGCTCGACCGGGACCGGAAAAAGCGAGTCCGTGCTGCTTCCGCTCCTGGCTCATGACATCAGAAATGGGCGCGGGGCGATCGTGATCGATGGGAAAGGCGACCGCGAGCTTCTGGACCGGATCCATTCCATTGTTGTTAGGGCGGGTCGGTTGAAGGACTTTTACTTTTTCTCACTCGCAAAACCTGATAACTCGAACTCCTACAACCCGCTTCTAAGGGGAAACGCCACGGAACTAAAGGACAAGATCATCGGAAGCATGATCTGGAACGAGGAATTCTACCGGAAGATGGCAGAACAGGCCACGCTTACGCTTTTAAAGGCCCTGAGACAGCGCCCTTGCGAGAAAGGCTCAAGTGAGCCTCCGACGATCCTTTTTAGTGAGGTTTACCGGTATCTGACGGATTTTAGCGCGTTACAAGAACTCGCTAACGCGACCGCAGATCTCGAGATTAAAGGAGATCTCGGGAAGATGCTTAGTCGGTTCGATCAAAACCATAAGTTTCTGTCCGGGCTTATCGCGGACCTTTATCTTACGTCCCGCAGCGAATTCTCAAAGCTTGTGGATATAGCGACGCCGGAGATCGATCTCCTTAAGATTTACAAGGGGAATAAGATCGTTTACTTCCAGCTCAATTTGCAGGGGTACGGGGAAACGGCAAAGCGCATGGGACGGATGATTCTGCAAGATATCAGGACCGTTTCGGGTTATATCCAGTCTGAGATGTTGACTAACGAGCGTCATTTTTTTCCCGTGTTCGTGGACGACGCCTCCAGCTTTCTTGACATAAATTTCATCGATTTTCTGAACAAGGCCCGCGCCGCAGGGTTCGGGATCATGCTGCTCCACCAATCTCTCGGGGATCTCGTCGTGCGCCGCGATGCATCGTTCCAGCAGCAGGTGATCGAAAACACCAATATCAAGATCATCCTGCGCCAGGATGACCCCGATTCCGTGGAGAAACTCACGAAGATCGGAGGGACGAAGAAGACGTTGATCTCCACCTATCAGACGGAGCAGAAATTCACCGGCAAGGATTTTACCGGGGTCGGTTCGATCCGTGAGGGTCAGGAATTCCGCATTGAGCCGGACCTGATCCGTGGGCTTCAAAGGGGGGAAGCGGTTTTGATCTTGAAGAGTCCGGAGCTTTACACGGGGCACGTGAAACTGGATTTCTTCGGGTACCCGTCGTTCGTGGGTGATTTTAGGGCCCAGCACCCGTTTGCTCAGCCCGCAAACAAAGAAGAACCTCCCAAAGACGCACAGGCGGCGAAGCCCATAGAAAAAACTTTAAAACCTGCCGTGTCGGCTAGTCGTGAGACCAAAACACCTCCGGCAGCTAAAGAGGAGGCCCCGAAGAAGAGTCCCTCTGAATGGGTCAAAATAATTCAGGAGGAGAAAACAGGCGTTAAACAACCGTAAGCAGAATTAGGAATTTTAAGCCATTAGGGAAGGTCCGGGGCATTGTCCCGCGCCTTCCCTTTTTTATTTTCAAGAGGTTCAAAAAGGAGGTGATTAGACGGACAGAAAGAAAAGGAGTTTTTAACGAAGTTCATTTCAAAATCAAAAAGGAGAAAGCCACATGGAAACTCAAAATGCAGTTCAAGACGTGAAACAAGAAATCGTGGTCCTCGCGGATGTTCCGAGATCCGAGAATGACATCTACCGGATCTCGCAAAAGGACTACAAAGGGAACCGTTATCTGGACCTGAGGATCTTTTTCAGGGCCAAGGATGACAAGAGCAAACTCGTGCCGAGCTCGAAGGGCGTGTGTTTCGCGGAGAAATTCCGTGAACCTATCATCGCGGGGCTCATCAAGGCCCGGACCGTTCCTCAGGCCGTAAGACCCGAGGGGGTGAGTGTCGCAAGCGTCACGGTCTGCGATATTCCGGTTTCGGGAACCGAGATCTTCCGGATCTCCAAAGGATGCGGGCGAAAGGCCACCTTCGTGGATATCCGGCGGTTCTATTCCAAGGACGGCTCGTATTTCCCGTCCAAAAGAAAGGGAGTTTCGATCCCGGAGTCCGCGCTTGAAGACGTGATCTTAGGGCTCATGCCCTCTCACGCCGCGCGCGCAGCCTAGACGGGCAGTGCGGTTTAAAAAACCAAACGGGGGACGGTGCTTTCCGGTGCCGTCCCCCTATTTTTTGAAAGGAGGTGAATGTCATGAGGTTGATCGTTCGAAAAAGTGATCTCGAAAAACACGCTGGTTTGATCGGGAGGTTTCAAAGAAACGGCTGGGAGATCGTGGTTCGCTGAAACGAAAGTAACAAATACATCAAACACGCAAGAGAGGTGGTATTCCCGTTAAAGGGAGTCCGCCTCTTTTTGCGTCTAAAAGGGGGGTCCCACCATGAGAAGAAAATTATCGGTCCGGGATTGGCCGGAGACCGAGCGGCCTGCGGTAAGGGCGAAGGAGAAAGGGATCGAGGCGCTTTCTGATGCGGAGCTTCTGTCTCTGATCCTTAAGAGGGCCACGTATGAGCAAACGGAAGTCGGTGTTGCGATGGATCTTTTGAGCAGGGCCGGAGGGCTTCGCCAGGTCTTTGATCTGAAGGATCTGAGTGAATCTCAATGGGCTGAACTTCAGGCGGTCCGTGAGATCGGAAAACGAGTCTTAAGACAGGGAATGATCGGTCAGAACTTCGTTCGCAGTCCCCAAGCAGTCACGGATTACCTCTCGGCCAGTCTCCGGGACCTGAAGCGCGAGGTCTTTAAGGTGATATTCCTCGATAAGGGGCTCCGCATTATCGGTGAGCGGGACCTTTTCTTCGGAACGATCGACGAAGCTGCGGTGCATCCTCGTGAAATTGTGCGCGCTGCTTTGGAGTTTTCCGCTTCAAGTATTGCCCTCGTGCACAACCATCCCTCCGGAAAGGTCGAACCCAGCCGCGAGGATTACGAGATCACGCAGAAGATCAAGGCCGCCTGCCAGACGGTCTCGATCAGGGTTCTCGACCACATCATCATCGGGGAGAACCAGTATTTCAGTTTCTCGGAGCGCAGCCAACTTTAGAAAAGGAGATCGCAAGATGACACGCATTGAATGCATGAGAGGTCTTTCCGCGCGGATCCAGAATCTGCGTGAGCGTATTGTCGCTAGTGGAGAAGAATGCCTGATGGCTGAAGAGGAAAACGAACTTCTGCGTCTTGAACGGAAACGGGAAGCGCTGATTTCAGGGAGGGATCTATGCGTAAAACTTTGACAAAAAAATGTCACAAAAAGCTTCTCAATATGCACCGTGCTCTAGAAAAAGAGATCTGCTGGCGAAGCAGGTTTGGCTACGGAAGGGCTCTGGAAATTCTGGAGGCCATGCATGAGCTTTTGACCCAGCGAGGTTCATGGGAGAAGAAAAGATAGTTCGCTTTTAGTAATCTGAAAAAGGAAAAAGGGGTGGTGTCCCTGCATAGGGATACCGCCCCTTTTTACCGCCAGAAAAGGGGGTGTTGCGATGCTTTCGAGAGAAGAATTACTGGAAACAGTGAATGATTTAAACAGTCAGAATGCCGGTCGCCAGGTTGGCTCTATCAGTGGTTACCGGGATCAGTGGTTTATCGGGGGTTCTATCTACAAAGATCACGAGAACGGCCAGGAGCTGTTGCTTCATTTTTGCCAGGGTCGGAACGTCGGCCGGATCAATTTCAATGGGGGTTACACGGTGAATTTGAATGTGACGGATTGCAAAACTCGCGGGGATGTTTTCGAGGAATTCGAGCTGCTGGATCATCACAAGCGCCGCGAGAAAGAAAAGGCAGAGGAGCGAAGGGCAAAGCTCGAGGTCCGGTGTACGCATTGTGTCAATTATCTCGGGAGACTTACCCGGAATTGCGCGCCCTTGGATTCCTGCGGGTACAAACGGATCCGAAAGCGGAAAGAAACAGCCGGGAAAATAAAGGGACCCCTCGTCGAATCGGTTCTGGTCTGACGTACACCCCCGCCTCAAAAACTCGCTCACAAAGTTACGAACTCAAATCAAAGGCAGGGGTGTTCCCGCACCTCTGCCTTAAGGAGAAAATTCCATGGAATACCCGAAACGCGAAACACTTCAATTAGAGCTTTTCGAAGGTTTGAAGAAAACGCTTCTCGAATATCACCAAGGGCTCTTTGATTCGAAAAAGGAGGATGAGGGGGATCTCCTTGTTAAGAAACTCTATCTCGATCCTCAGGAGGGCTGTGTTCCGGATGAGTTCATCGGTGAAGAGCTTCTTTACGCCGTTAAGTCCAAATTCTACGGATTTTTCAGCGTCATCCGGGACAAAGTCCAGGCTGAGTATTTAGCGAAAAAGCAAATCAGCTATCCCGCCGTTTCAATCTCCATTGATCCTTCCTACGAAGATGTCACGACCGTCGTCGTTTTATTTCAAAACGTCGTGCTCTGCGAATATGACGCGAAGGCCTGGAACTTTGTATGGTCAAGCGTTGCCGAACTGCAGAAGGAGATGGCGGACCTTTTTTACCGGATGCGAGACCGTCTCAATCAATATTTTGTTGAAGGGATTCGCTACGCCAAAGAAAAATAATCTTGAACCCCATCCAAAAGAGGAGGCAATTCCATGAAGAAAATCTATACGAAACTAGAAAGTGTCCATGTGCTTTCAGACATCGGAGATCTTACGGATCTTAAGCTTGATTCCTGCGCAGTCGCAAGAAAAAGCGGGCAGGTTTACGTATGCCCGCTTGACAGTTTGAACGAGAAAAGAGTCGAGGGCTACAACAACTCCGGATTTTCTGAGCCAGTTTTTGGTTTCGATGATAAGAAATGCGAAAAGTTTCTCATCATTAACGGCGAACGGAAGAACGGAAAGTTTTGTGATTTCTGCAAGGACCGTTTAAACGGAATCACGGGGAATTGCTTCAATCACAGTATCAAACGAGGCGGGTGTTCCTTCAGTCCCTCAAAACCGCTTGGAAGATTCAATGTTTCCCTGGGCGGGTGGCGGTATCTTAAGCCGTCCCGGGTTAATAAATACTCTCCCTTCAAAAAGCCCTGGAGCGCGGGCTATATCAGCCTTGATACAACGCTGATTAACCGGAACAAAAGGGTCGTTGCCGTTCGAAATGATTTCTGGAACCAGCTTAAGAAAAAGGAGGGAAAATATTGCTCCCGCTGCGTCCTTAACGGCCGCTGCCGTATGAATAGCGCCAGGATCGTGGAGCGATGCATGGTGACCGACGAGGAAACTCAAAAAGGCTGTATGCAAGGCATTCAGAAAATGTTCGGCGGCGTTGACGGGTTCTTGAGCCGGTTGGCCTACAGCGGGAAAGAGATCACTTGCCGTCCTAAAGGTGGAAAACGGAAAAGCCGGTGGCTCATCACAAAACCGGTGGGGCGGAATAAATTCCTGATCCGTAAACGGTTGCGGCCTTGGAAGACGGCCATTATTTCAAGAAAGAGGGTAGAAAAAAATGCGGCACCTGAAGCATTGCCATTGATGGACCGTGAAAAAATAGCGGTACTGGCCTGGTATTTTTTGGAGAAATACTGCGCCGGAGATCAGGAGGCTTATCGGGGTTACCGTGGACGGACCATTCGAACCTTGTCCGTTACTGCCATCCCGAGCGGAATTGAGGTCAGTTATTTCCCGTATGGCTGGGGGGCACCACGGCCCATGGAAAAGCGAATGGAATCGTTCAATGACGTTTCCAGCTTCGATCGTTAACTCATATTCAGACAAAGGAGAGAAGCATGAAAAAAGTCTATACCAAGATCGACAAGACTTATGTTTTCCCGGACAGCGCAAATCTCAGATCCTTAAAACCTGAGTCGTGTACTGTGAAGATCATTGATAAGAAGCCGTGTGTTATCCCGTTAAAAGAACTTCAAGGGCAGCAAGTGGAGAATGGAGGGCGGGACGATTATTCTTCGGTGTGGGGTTATCAGAGCGATAAAAACAAACCTTACATCCTCATCAATGGCCAGAAGAAACGCTCAAAGTTTTGTGATTTTTGTAAAGACCGATTGAGCGGCATTACGGGGAACTGCATGAATAAGGATATTAAACCCACAGGCTGTTCTTTCCAGCCGGTCGATGAATTGAACGGATTTGATATTGACCTGGATGGATGGGAGAAGCTTCGGCCGGTGGATCTGAACCCGGATACGGCATTTTTCAAGCCGACTTTCACTCAAATCGTGTTTGATCCCAAAGTCATAAAACGAAACAAAAAAACCCGGCGTATTGCACGGCATTTGCCGCAATATCAGGAGGAGAAGATCGAAAAATACTGTTCCCGTTGTATTTATCAAGGGACGTGCTACCTCAGGAGCCGGGAAATCGAGGAGCATTGTATGGTGACTAAGGAAGAGATGGTCAAACGATGTCTTGGGAATATCCGAAGACGGTACGGAAGTATCGATGAATATTTGAATATGCTTGCCTACGGGGGCGGCAAATTGATGTGCAAGCCCCGGAGTTATGTTCAGGAATCGGAATGGAGGGTTTCACAGCCGTTAAGCAAAACACACTATGAGATTCTGAAGCCTTTTAACTCCTACAGCAAAACAAAGATCGCGAGGAATATCGTTGAACGTCAGGTAACGCCCCACGTGATACCTAAAGCGAACCGCGAGAAAATCGCGGCCCTCGCGTGGTATTACGCGGACTCCCGTTTCCACGTTCCTCTGCTGTGGATTTCGCTTAGACCGGAAGGAATAAAAGTCACGCATCGCGTGCACGGGCTATACCGTTTTTTCCGCGCCGAGACTTTTACTTCCTTCAACGAGATCTATTACTTCTTCAACCGTTAGTCCTGCCACCCGCTTTTAATTCCAAAACCGTAACCAAAAACCAAGGGAGAGAACCGTCCATGAATACCGTCGATTTAGTCAAAGTGCTTCAACAATGTTTCAAAGCGAATGTAACGCCGCTCGTCTGGGGCCAGCATGGGATCGGAAAAAGCCAGATCGTGCAGACTCTTGCGGAGGAAATGAAGTACGAATGCGTGGATCTGCGGCTGGGGCAGATGGAAGTCGGGGATTTGATCGGGCTTCCTTCCAAAGAAGACGGAAGAACCGTATGGCTCAAGCCGTCCTGGTTTCCCAAGGAAGGAAGTGTCGGGATACTCTTTCTCGATGAGTTGAACCGTGCGCGTCTTGATGTGCTTCAGGCGATCTTTCAGCTCGTGTTGGAGAAAAAATTGCACACCCATCATCTTCCGGAAGGCTGGAGGGTCGTATGCGCCTCGAACCCGTCCGGGAGCGATTATTTCGTAAACGAGCTTGATCCGGCGTTGCTCGACCGGTTTCTTCACATTCAGTTCCGTCCGGAGCCGAACGAGTGGATCGGATGGGGAAAGGATACGGGAAAGATCCGGGAGGAGATTCTGGATTTGATCGCGCGTTACCATCATCTGCTCGGAAACCCGTCAAACGATCTCCCCCTCGAAGTGCTGCCCTCGCCGAGATCCTGGGAGATGCTTTCAAGAATGTTGAACGGTCTTGAAGACCGGCTTTGGCTGCAATGCGCCATGGGCCTCGTCGGCAAGGAGGCCGCTATCGCGTTCATCGAAAGCCTGAAAAAAGATCAGGAGGTCCCCATCAAAGCGGAGGAGATCCTTTCGGATTACGGGAAGGTTAAAGCCCGCGTCAAAAAACATTCAAGCGGGAAAAAGGCCCGGCTTGATCTTCTGAGAATCACCGGAGACGAGATCTTGAGGATTCTGGCGAAAGAAGAAAAAACGAAAGCGTTAAGCAACCAGCAGAAATCGAACCTCGTGGATTTTCTGGATGATCTTCCGGTGGATCTCGCGTTCGCGCTCGTGAAGGAACTGGTGAAGATCCCGGAGGTGAGCGCTTTTCTGCGCAAAGAGGAAAAATTCACGGAGAAGCTCGCTCAAGCGGCACGCGCGGTTTAAACGTACATCTCACAGGGATAAAGGCGGGGAGAACTTCGGTTTTCCCCGCTTTTTTTCCGTCTAAACCCGTTACGGGGAGGTTCTAACCATGGGGTACTACACGGATTTCACAGGGAGCATCGATCTTCCGGGTCTCTCCGGGAAGGAAGGAAAACGCCTCGAAAATATCCTGCGCAGGCGCTTCCCGGACTTTTCCAATGAGAGCCGCGTTGAAAAGAACAAGGACGGATACCATCTCGAAATCTTTGCCAACTGGAAAAACTACCACGAGGAATTCCAGAGGTTCGTGATGGCGATCGTCCGGGCGTTTCCCAAAAGCGCGACGGGATGGATCAATGCCAGCGGCGAAGAGCGGGACGATAACTGGGCTCTTGAGATCAGCAAAGGGAAGGTCATGTTTATAACTTATGAACAGGTCATCAAAGATACAACGGTCTTCTTTGATGCCAAAGGAGGGAGACATCATGATTGAGGAAATGGTCGTATCACTTGTGCAAACCAAGCCGTTTTACGCGCATTTCGTTCAGCAAATGAACAGGATCGAGACGGAGAAGGTTCCGACTCTGGGAGTGAATATCACGGGGCGTATCAATCTCTATTTCAATCCGAAATTCCTGGAAGGTCTCAAGTTTGACGAGCGTGTCGCGTGTCTCGAGCATGAGGTGCTTCATTTGTTGCACCTTCATCTCTTTCGAGGAGATGGAAAGAATCACGGGATTTTTAATATCGCCTGTGATCTTGCCATCAACACATTCATCAGAAATCTTCCGAGAATAGCTCTGATGCCAAAGCTTTTCGGGTTTGAAGATGGGCAAACAGCGGAGTGGTATTACAAGAAGCTCATCGAGAACACTGAAAAACTTCAGGCCAAGATCGCGAAAGCAGATGGCTCTATGCTTGACGATCATAGCCTTTGGGGGGACCCGGTAGAAGATCCGCAGTATCAGCAGGAGTTCCTGAGAAGAGCCGTCAAAATCTCGCTTGATGAGACGCAGGATTACGGTTCTCTTCCCGGGGACATGCGCGAACAGCTGAAGGAATTCCTGAAAGGTCCGGGCGTCAACTGGAAGAGCATTCTCGAAAGGTTCCTGATCCGGGCGACACTCGTGCGCTCGGTTTTCTCAAGAAAACGACCGAACCGGAGGTTTGAGGAATTTCCCGGCCAGAGGATCGAGCAAAAACTCAAGCTATTGGTCGGGCTTGATACGAGCGGCAGCGTCAGTGACCGGGATCTCTCTCTTTTCTTCGCGGAGATTGAAAAGATCAAGGCCCTCGGCATGGAGATCACGGTGGCGGAATGCGACGCGAAAGTCGGCAATGTCTATCGCTACAAATCCCGGCCCAAAGCCGTATCGGGACGAGGGGGAACGAGCTTTAAGCCCATCTTTGACCTTGCCGAAAAGCTCCGGCCTGACGCTCTGGTCTATCTCACCGACGGATATGGCGATTATCCGGAACGATCGAGATGCTCGACGCTCTGGTGTCTTACTCCGGACGGCGCTTTTTCGGGATCGTTCGGGAAAGTGGTGAAGCTACCTCAGGAGAAATAAGAAATTCTATAAATCAAATCACTGCGAGGGGCGGGAAGAATATCTCCTGTCTTTCGCATTTTTAAAAAGGAGGAAGATTCAATGAAAACACTTAGCGTGGTGGGTCTTGTCCAAGTCCTTGGCGCATTATGCAAACAAGGGACAATCAAAAAAGAATTTGAAGTGTGGCTTTCTTCGGATGAAGAAGGGAACAGCTTCAGCCCGTTGCTTGATGATTCAAGAATCAGCATCGGCGTTGAAAAAAATAAAATTGTTTTCTATCCGTCATCGGTCCATGAAGTGACGGAATTGTAGAACGCGTTATCAACAAGGAATTGGCGGTCATGTGATTCGGTCCGGAGAAATAAAAATGTGAGGAGGTAACCATGAAAGAATTCGTTTTGGATCAAATTCGAAAGGCATTCGCGAGACTCAAGCGGAGTATCGTGACGATCTTGAAGGCACTATTCATTATTTTTGTGAATCTTGCCTTCTGGCTACTGCCACTGATATTTATGGGCTGGCTTGTCGTGAGCAGAATCATGTCGTTTGCGAACGATTTTACTTCGGCGGTCAACCTGTCAAGCGGTCAGTATTCCGTGCCAGTTCGCAGCGGCGGGGGATTTAAGACATTTGATGTGGCCGGTATGCTTCGTTCTGCCGGATATCTGATTCAGGAGAGCAGATTCTGGAAAAAATGATCGAAAAGCGGCGGGGGAAATACTTCTCCCGCCGTTCCAGAATTTTTTTTGCGTTTCTGAGTCATCCATTCACTCCTTGACATTATAGGACGTATTGGGTAGTATTTTGTTACTTATCCAGGTTCGATCAAGAGCGAATCAAGCTCACGAATACGGAGATTTTTAAAAAGCCGGATCCTTCGGGATCGGGCCGTTGGCAAATAGAAGACCTCAACCCAAGGAGGTCTCTTTTCCACGGTTTGGCTGCCTGAATGAGCGGGAAGCATAGTCTTCCCCAATTGTTCGCCCGAGACCGTTTTAAGGTCCTGATGCGTCACATAACTGTTTCAGACAAACCACAGAGCGGAGCTTTGCGTAAGCTCCTTTGAGGATCTCCGGTAATCTGGAACCACCATTATGCCGTGTGGTTCCGGGTTCGGATACGGCAGCGCGGAGGTTCCCCTTCCTTTAGCATCACTTTTTCACTTCCAGGCTGGCTCCATCACCATCCCTCTTTTTATCTTCCTTAGTATCTTCTCCTAAAAATTTTTTCTGCATTTTTACGTAGTCAACAAGCGGGTAACCCTCCGGGCTGCTCGCTTTTTTTGTGTCCTCACTCCGGTTCCGCACGGCGGAAAGCGGGGACACAACAGTGTCAAATTCAAAATCCAAAAATGAAGAACCGGATGTTTCAGGATCTAGCAATAAACGAAGGACGAGAGTGCGGGAGACCGATTTTTCGCGAGTGGAAGGGACGCAGCCCGAAGATCCCCTCCATCCTTTCGAGCTGGAGGTTAGAGAGAAGCTGGCCGGTTCGGCTAGTTCCTTTAATGACCTGGCTGCGAAGGAGAACCGAATTTCTGGTCGCAGGAAAATTACGGCAAATCATGCCCGATTGGTTCGTCTTGCGAGGGAAGGAATGCTTACGGAAAGAAGACAAGTTTTTTTCGACCTCTTTTACGTCGAATGTCTTTCGGACAAAGAGATCGCCACGCGTCTTGGCGTTTCCCGGATCACTGTCCGCCGTTTCCGTCAGGAAATTTATCTGAGACTGCGGAAGTTTGTTTCGGAAAAAGACTCTATCCGGCGAATGCTGCGGTCTTCTAAATTAGCAGTGTTAACAAAAAAACAGAAACTAATTTTCAGGCTCCGATATCGGAACGGGCTCACGGTGGCTCAAATTGCGCGGACTCTTGGAAGGCGTCCCAGCGCTGTTTACTATGTTCTCGAACGGACTAGAAAAATATTTTCCTAAGGGGAAATGTGGAAAACTTGTGAACAGCCCCCCCTGTTATTGCCCAATACTATAGGGGGAAGTGAGGCCGACCCATCAAAACAGGCTCGAGGTAATGCCTCCCAAAGGGGTTCCAGAGCCTCCTTCCCCTCAACTACGGAGGAAACAATGAAAGTGCAATTTTCAAAACTGTGGCGTGTTCTTGTGGGGATCGGATTCCTGCTCATTCAGGCCCGTCTTTGTTACGCGGAAGCGGGTTCTGAGGCGGATCTCCAGTCCTTTTTGCAGCAGATCGGGGATTTCATGATCCGTTCGATCGGTCCCGGAGTTTGCGTGATCGGGGTCGCTATCGCCGGTGTATCCATGGCGCTCGGCGATGAGCAGGGAATGCGCCGGGGAGCGCTTGCTGC
The DNA here is from genome assembly GCA_043803685.1 of Candidatus Omnitrophota bacterium. GTDB lineage: Bacteria > Omnitrophota > Omnitrophia > Omnitrophales > Aquincolibacteriaceae > Aquincolibacterium. Next base: position 2,790 of record JAZDJU010000039.1, on the reverse strand, counting down.
GGGGGGCGGGGCTCTCATCATGCTTTCGAGGGCGATCCTCGATTTAATTCAGAACGCGGCTCATTTTTAGGAGGACATCGATGAAACAGCTTAAGGTTTACCGAAAGATTCACGAACGCAATAAGATCCTGGGGCTTGAATTCCCGGATCTGCTGCTTTTGGTTCTGATCTATCTTGGTGTGTTTCTTTTCTCCAAAAACCTGCTCCTGAATCTCCTTGTGGTCGGCATTGCCTATTTCTTTCTTCGTCTTTACAAAAAGGGGAAACCCTCGCACTGGACCGCGAGTGTCTTCCGTTTTCTTTTCAAAACCCGGTATTACGGTCAAAAACGGGAACACCCCAAGGAGTTGGATCATGAAGAGCACTAAGCTTCTCCGGATACGGGACCTCATCCGTTGCGAATCACGGATACCTTTTTACAAACAGGCGGATCTTTACTCCATCGAGGACGATGTTTTGATCGGGGTGTCAGGGACGATCGGGTGCGGCTTCAGGGTTTATGGTCGCGACCTGCTTCTCGAAAGTGATGGGGCGCTTGAGCATTTCGAAAACAGGGCCCGGAAACTCTGGAACTCGCTTCCGACAGGAACATCGCTTCACTTCATTGTTAAATCCGAGGAAGGGGATGAAGAGGCTCTGAAGGCGTTTGAAGAATCCCTTGCCGGGCAGGGCGATTTCGCTAAGAAAATCGCCGGGGCAAAATCGGCTGCTTACCGGGAGCATCCTTTTCTCAGTCGTCAGGTGTTCCTTTTTATCGTAGTGCGGCCTGCGGCAAAGCGGGATATTCGGTCTTTTCTACCGGATCTTTTCTCGGTGTTTGGCAAAAAGTCCAGAGTAGCCGCTCGGTCAGATTACGAGGCTTCGAAGAAAGAGCTACAAAACATATCCGCCCGGATTCTGGCCGGATTTTCCGATATCGGATATCACTTGGGGAAAATCAAGGAGCCGGAACTTCTCCGTTATCTTTACGAGCTTTTCAACCCCTCGTATTCAAAAGAGATCGTGCCGTTTGAAAAGAGCGGGATCGTTGAAAAGGGTGCGTGGCGCAGTGAAGAGACGCTCCGGTCCCGGCTGCTTCTTACTCCACCCGTTGTCGAGGATCGGTTCTTTTACCTGGACCGGAATTTCCACGAAATTCTAAATCTCAGGCTGCTTCCGGATCACACCAACCTTAAAGCCATGCGAGATTTTGAGCGCGCACTCGGCCGCAATTACCTTATGTCCATCACACTTGAGGTTCCGGATCAGGATCGTGAGCGGGCTTCCTTGAAAAAACAGGGGAATTTCGCGAAAGCGCAGGAATTTTTCGCGAGGACACGGGATCATGAGGCGGGGGCCCGGGCCGGTGAATCAGAGGCGCTTTTGGCGGAACTCGCCCAAACCGGAGATAAGCTCCTGAATTGTTCGATGGCGGTCATGCTCCGCGAAAAAACAAGGGTTGATCTCGAAAAACGCGCTGAAGAGATGCTTCGTGTGTTCCCGCGTCTTGGGGACGCTCAAGGAATTCGCGATCACATGAACCATGACCGTTTGTTTTTGTCCTTTCTTCCGCTTCAGGGGCATGAGAATCCGCTCGTGTTTCTCGTCAGGTCCGAGGTTCTGACCCATCTATTGCCTCTTCAGGCGAGTTGGCGTGGGACCGAGAAAACCGGGATCCTTCTTAAGACCTGGAGGGATGAACCGCTCAATCTCGATCTTTTTGACGCCAGACTTCAGGCAAAACACGCGTTCATGCTCGGAACGACCGGCTCCGGAAAATCTTTTTTTACGACCCATCTGCTGCTTCATTTCTTTATCGCGTCGAAAACGCATGAAGTCATCGTGATCGATGTGGGCGGCAGTTACCGGAAACTCGCGAATCTTTTGGGAGGGTCGTATCTCGAGGTGGAATGCTCTGAGGCGTACGCCCTTAATCCCTTTCCCAGGAAAAGGGTTCTTTTCCCTGAAGGCGGGGATCCTGACGCGACTTTCCTCCAGTTCTTGAAAGAACTGCTCCAGAAAATGATCGGCCCGGAAAGGAAATGGGCGGCCAGCGAAAAAATGATCCTTGAGCGCGCCATCCGTGAAGTTTACGACGCGATTCCTCAGGATCGTGCCCCGCTTCTTGGGGACGTTGAAAAGATTCTTTTTCATTTTGTGGCGGGCGATGAGGATGACAAGCGGAAAGCGTATCAATTTGCGAAGGAACTCTGTCTTTTCACGAAAGGCGAGTACGGAAGACTCCTGAACCGGGAGGGTGTCTTTGATTTCGATTCACGGTTTACGGTCTTTGATCTCCGGAAAATATCGCAATATCCGGAGCTTCAGGAGATCCTTCTTTACATTATTCCTTTCGCTTTAAAAAGAAAATTCGAGAATCTTGCGATCAAAAAGATGCTCGTTCTGGATGAATGCTGGCTTCTTTTAAAAGAATCACAGGGGAGTGACCTCGTCGAGGTGTTCTACCGCACGGCAAGGAAGATGAACGCCGGGGTTCTTTCCATCTCCCAAAATCCCGAGGATTTTCTTGAGGCGAAGATCGCGAGCGTCATCATCAATAACTCTCCCGTGAAATACCTGCTGAGGCTTCATAAAGGCCATGATCAGCTCGGTCGTTTCGGTCTTAATCCCAATGAGATCCAGGCCGTTCGTGAGCTTGAGGTAAGGCCCGGTCATTATTCCGAAGTGTTCATCAAGTTTGACGAGCAGCCCGTGATCGTGAAGCTTGAACCGACGGCGCTTGAGTATTGGATCGCGACGACGGACCCCGTGGATCTGGCTGAAGAATCAAAACAAATGAGCGGGGGGACC
>JAZDJU010000038.1:0-14830 GCA_043803685.1 Candidatus Omnitrophota bacterium | reverse complement strand
GCTTGAAAAATATTTCCAGGTAACTATGGTCGGAGGGAAAACGTATTACAAAATAGCCGAGAGTCTTCAGCGTGAGGTGGATTTTTCGACGCATAATTTATTGACGCCGTTTCACCTCAGCGGTTTTCATGTCATCTTCATTCGTAATGCCCTTATTTACTCAGACATCGAGAGCAAAAAAAAGATCGTCGCGTTACTTGAGCAGCGGCTTGCCCCGGGCGGATATTTGATCGTCGGGCTTTCAGAGACTCTCAATGATGTTCAAACGGATTTGCGACCTATGAATGTCAGTGCTTACAAAAAACTAGCGAGCAGGGGCGAGCATGAATAAGAAAATCAGAGTGTTGATTGCGGATGACTCTGCTTTATTAAGAAAAATGCTAAGGGATTGTCTTGAGAAAAGCGGACATATTGAAGTGATTGGTTTTGCTGAAAACGGCAAGGAGGCCGTTCGGCTAACGAAGGAGATGTCGCCTGACATCGTTATTCTTGATTGTGTCATGCCGGTCATGACAGGGCTTGAAGCGCTTCAGATGATTATGCGCACGCATCCGGTCCCTGTTTTTATTTTTAGTTCTTATACAAGCCAGGGTTCCGAATTGGCGGTGAAAGCTTTGGAATATGGCGCTGTGGATATTTTCTTACGACCCGCAGAAGGCAATAGCTTCGATATGGTCTCGCACGAGATGGTGACGAAAATCATTCTCATGGCCTTTAGCCGTAAGAGTTTGAAGACTGAGCCCCTCAGGCCGGCGCGATTACCCGCAGAAAATGTAACTCCACGGATAGAGCCGCGTCTCATTGATCTGGTTGCCATGGGATCTTCTACGGGAGGTGTTCAGGCGGCGACCTATGTGATCCCGCTTCTGCCGGAAACCATGAAACCCATTGTGTGGGTACAGCATATGCCGCGTCATTTCACCAAGGCGTTTGCTGAGCGATTGAATACCCTGTCAAAAATGACCGTGAAAGAGGCCGTCGATAAAGAGGTGATCCGATCCGGGACTTGTTATCTGGCTCCGGGCGGAATTCAAATGCGTATTGGGAAATCAGCAGACCAATATCAAATTCGGCTGGGTGAAACCGATAAGGTCTCGGGGCATTGCCCATCGTGTGATGTTCTCTTTGAAACTGTCGCGGAATATGCCGGATCAAAAGCCCTCGGAGTTATTTTGACCGGTATGGGTGAAGATGGCACGCGGGGTTTGGTGCGAATGCACGAGCGTGGAGCGTTTGTGATCGGCCAAGATGAAGAGAGTTGTGTGGTTTATGGAATGCCCAAGGCGGCATACAAGTCCGGTGCAGTTGATGTTGAAATGGATATTCATAAGATCGCCGCTGGCATTCAGCGGGTTGCTTTGTAGCAGGGGGAAGCATGAGCGATAATAAATTTGAAATGCCTCCGGATGAGCGTCGGGAATTGATCCAGGAGTTTCTTTCGGAGGGAAATGAGTATCTGGTCGTTTTGAATGAAAAACTTCTTGGGGTTGAAGCGGCGTTTAAGCAGGGGCAAACAGTTTCCGACGACAATATCAACGCGATGTTTCGTGCGGCGCATACCATCAAAGGAACCGCCTCGTTTCTCGATTTAAAAAAGACCGTTGAATTGACCCATCAGGCCGAAACTTTACTGGATAGGATCCGGCGTAAGGAGGTTCTTTTTTCGGCCATTATTATCGATGTGCTTTTTAAAACCCTGGATACGGTCGGAGCGTTGTTTCTCTCGTTAAAGGATTCCGGAGAAGAGGGGGACGTTGAGACGACGGAATGTTTACATCACATCGAAGATGTTTTGAAAGGTCGAGAGGCTCCTATAGAAACGCTTCCCTCAAGCCTTGAATCGGTCGCTGTCCGGGATGAATATTTACCGGAATTTATTGTAGAAGCTGAGGAGAACATCCAGGGTTTGGAGCAGTCGCTACTTTCCCTGGAGCAGAACAAGGCCGACAAAGACGTCATTCATACGATGTTTCGGCTTGCCCATACTCTCAAAGGGTCTGCCTGGGCTGTGAATGTGGTCTCCATCGCAAAGGTCGCTCATCATATTGAAAATCTTTTGGATGCAGTCCGTCACGGGACAGCTCTGATGGATGGTTCTAAAATGAGCCCTCTTTTTTTAGGGATGGATGCCATAAAAGGGCTTCTGGCAGAGTTAAAGAAGGGTAATAAGGAGCCCGGGGATGTTTCCGAAGTTTGCAATGCTTTAATGGGAACTCTTGACACGACTTCTGCGGGGGAGGTGATTTCTATGGATGAAACGACGATGCCAGTGTCTTTGAGTCAAGAGCAAAGTTCGTTGATCAAGGAAAGCGTAGCGGAGGGTTCAGAGATCTTTCGTATTTTTTTGACGATCGATAAAGAGATCGCGATGAAGAGTATGAAAGCGATGGTGATAGAAGAACGTTTACGCCAAAGAGGAAAGGTGATTCAGATTCATCCGGCGCTTGCGCTGATCAAAGATGCGCAAACGATCGATCTGACCATGGGTATTTTGTTTGGCTCGCCCGCGAATGAAAAAGATATCCGCAGTCTTTTATCGATCGACGGGGTTGCGATTTCTCAAATCGAGAGGCTAGACGCCAAGCAGCTTGCGGCCATGGGATTGAACGCGCAGGATAAATCGAGCGCCGTCAAAGAAACACTAAACGTAAAAAATACGATGTCAGAGAGTTCGACGCTTCGCATCGATTCGTTTAAGCTGGATCAGCTGATGAATTTGTCTGGAGAATTAGCGATTTTGCGTGCTCGTTTTGGACAACTTGTTCGTTTGTGCAGTGAAGAAGCTACCATCCAACGGGGCGTTGCCAATGAAGTGGAAGACTTGATATGTCTTCAGGATAGTTTATTGAAAGGTGGAGAATCCTTGCGGACAGGGACGAAATCGAGCGAAGTGGCTCAACGTATTTCAAAAACGACACAGGAGTTTACTAGCAGGCTTCAGCAAATCAAGACTCGATTGGCAGGGAGTGCCATCCATGCAAGAGTCCATGCCCTTGATGAAATGACGGGTGTTTTAGGGAAAATTTCCGCAGATATTCAGTCCGGCGTGATGCAGGCACGGATGGTTCCGGTCGAGGCTGTTTTTACCCGTTTCAAGCGCATTGTAAGGGATATTTCTAAGGAAGTTGGCAAGGAAATTATGTTGAAGATCGAGGGCGAGGAAACGGAGCTCGATAAAAAGATTGTGGACTGTTTGGTGGAGCCTCTGACGCATATGGTGCGCAACTCGATCGATCATGGTATCGAAAATCAGGATTTAAGGCGAAAATCCGGGAAAACGGAAGCTGGAACGATTCTTCTAAAGGCGTCTCATCGCGGCAATAGCATCTGCATTGAAGTGAGCGATGATGGCAAAGGTGTTGATCCTGAGGAGCTGGTCAACGTGGCTGTTGAAAAGGGTTTTTATACCAAAGAACAAGCCGATAAATTCACGGTCAAGGAAAAATTGGATCTAATGTTCTTGCCGGGTTTCAGCACCGCAAAAAAGGTGACGGATATTTCCGGGCGCGGGGTAGGTATGGATGTGGTCAAAAACATGATTACTTCCATGAACGGAACTATTGAGATTTTTACGGAGAAAGGAAAAGGGACAGTTTTTATTTTAAGGATCCCGTTGACGCTTGCCATCATTAAGGCGCTTTTGGCCACCGCAGGTAAGGGGGTTTATGCGTTCCCCATAGAGTCCGTGCTTGAGATTGTTAAATTTGAATCGGCTCAAATTTCAAAGGTCGATGGTGTGTTGACAGTAAAATTACGAGAGCATGCATTGAGTTTGATCGATCTGCAGGGGTTGATCGGAGCCGGTCATGTTCGCGAGAGTGAAATGAATACCAAGACAGTGGTGGTGGTAACGGACGGACATCAACTTTTGGGGCTTGCGGTCGATCAATTAATAGGAGAAGATGAGATTGTGATTAAGCCTCTCAGCGAGCATTTTTCTCGAGTGAAGGGTATTACGGGTGTATCGATTCTTGGCGATGGTAAAATAGCCTTGATTCTGGACGCCAGTGCAGTGATTGAATTAGCTAAAGGGCTTAATTAAAACGGGTGCCATGACCAATCATGCTGATTTATCATCAGATTCAATTGTTGTGAGGATTGCCGATATAAAAACCGGTCAAAATCCATCGGTCATTACCACCGTGTTGGGATCTTGCGTGGCTGTCTGTCTTTATGATCCGGTTCAAGAAATCGGTGGGATGCTCCACTGTATGCTGCCACAAGCGCCGGAGGGTAAGACCGATTTCAATAAGGCGAAGTTTGCAGATACTGGGGTTAAGGAGTTGTTGGCCCAGTTGATACGTTATCCTCTTGTGAAAAAAGAACTCATAACCGCTAAAATCTTTGGCGGGGGACATGTCTTGAAACATGTGACTCTTGATATTGGAGGCGATAATGTGGAGGCTGTCCGTCAGGTCTTAGCTCGTTTAGAGATCCGTGTTTTGGCAGTGAAAACAGGTGGGAACCAGGGGTGTTCGATAGCCTTTGATTTAGCGACCGGGCGCGTGAAGTATCAGGCGTTCGGGCAACCCGTTCTGGAGGTTTAGCGTGGACGATCAAGAGAATAAAATTAATAAAGTGATCCGACTTATTTCCCAGCTGAGTATTGACCGCGCTTCACAGGTTTTTTCAAAATTTATTAAGACGGCGGCCACTATTGAGCTTGAAAAGGCCTATATGACCGACATCACCGCCGTTTCCGGAGATATTGGACAGATGGATAAGGAAGTAGTCGGCGTTTTTGTTGATATCACGGGTGAAGCGGATCTGAAGTTTCTTTTTTTTGTGGAGCCGCAAGGCTGTAAAATTCTAACGGATCTTATATTAAAGCGTGCCGCCGGAACTACGACTGAATTAGATGTCTATGCGAAAAGCGCGGTTCAGGAAATTGGGAATATTATCGCAAGTGCGATTTCGAATGTTTTCTCTGCTGATTGTCAAATTGCCATACGACCCTCTCCGCCTGTAGTTGTGCATGATTTTGTCGGGACTTTGCTCGAAGAGTATTTGCTGGATGTCGCAGCGAAAGATAATAAAGTTCTTATCATTCAATCCAAATTCTATATCGTCAGTCAAAACATCGATTGCTGTATGTTTTTAATGCCAACGGGGAATAGTGAAAAGATCCTAAGCCTTATTACCGAACCCACGTGAGGAGAATTGTGTGAGCGCGAAAATACTGATTGTGGACGATGCTCCGATTATTCGGTTAATGCTGAAGAATATTCTTTTGCAAAACGGCTTTGAAGTCATCGGCGAAGCGGCAAATGGTTTGGAAGCGGTCGAGAAGTATCAGGCGCTTAAACCGGATTTAGTCACAATGGACATCGTGATGCCCGAGTGTGATGGGATTGAAGCTCTGGAAAAGATTCTCTCTTTGTCACGGGAGGCTAAAGTGCTGATGGTGACGGCGGTTGATCAGCGGGAGCCGTTAATGAAAGCGATTAAAATCGGAGCGTTTGATTACATTGTCAAACCGTTCGAAAACGATCGTGTCGTTTCGGCGATTAATAAAGCGTTGGGAAGCTGACTTAAAACGAGGTATGCAGCGGGGTCGCAAATTTGACGCTTTTATAAATTTCGAGGCGATGATAATTTTCCATTTTAATGAGGTGATAAGATGAAAATTCTAGTGGTGGATGATTCTGCGGTGCAAAGAAAAATGATCATGATGATCATACGAAAGGCTGGTTTTGAACATGAATTTCTCGAAGCCGTTGATGGAAAGGATGCGATTCAGAAATTGGGTTTAAATTACCAGGACATAGCGCTGATCCTTTGTGACTGGAGTATGCCCAATATGTCCGGCGTGGAGTTTTTGGCGGGAGTTGCTAAGGTTCCTGCGGTTGCGCGCATTCCATGCATCATGGTTACCGCGGAGGGTACAGAAGATAAGATCCAGGCGGCGCGCAAAAGTCATCCGCTTTTGGCAGGTTACATTGTGAAACCTTTTACGCCGGAGCTATTTAAAGAAAAAATCGAAGGGATTCTAAAAAAATGACAGACGAACAGAAGAAATTATTTCGCCAGGCTTGTCGTGAGGCGATCGCAGAGGTTTATGAGACCACGTTGCAATTAAAGGCTATTTTTGATGAGGGGCAAGAACCCCTTCAGGCGGCGCAGGATAAAAGCGTGATTGCCACGATTGGTTTTGCCGGCAGCATCGAAGGATCGCTTGTGATGATTGTTTCCGATCGGATGGCCTGCGGTCTGGTTTCCAGTATGCTCGGTATGGAAATCGAGGTTGTGGACTTAGAGGTTCTTGACGGTGTCGGAGAGATTTTAAACATGATTGCGGGAGTGACGAAAAGAAAAGGGGCTCTTGCCGCCTCTGGTTTTGAGATCTGTATTCCCTCAGTGATTTCGGGTGAAAAACAGATGTGTGTGGCAACGCTGAAACACACGGAATTGACGACGATCAAGGTTGGATCGAATAAAGGTTCAGCGCTTTTCCTTTTAACTTTGGCTGCCATCGGGCATGAAAGGCGCATCCCAGGCGCTCAACGCAAAGACCATGAAGCTGCGCAGTCTCTTCAAGATCTGGTGAATGACAAGGAAGTTTAAGGGGAAGGAGGCGTATGTCAGAACTCAACATTGTCGATATCGCGACAAGCGCTATGCGGGCCGTTAATGCGACGCTTAAAATTATGTGTTCTCTTGTCATCGCGGATATGCCTAGTGTTTTAAAAAAGGAGATCATTCGCGCTCAAATTTTCGCTCGGGAAGGTACTTTTTCATCCGCAGTGATGTTCAAACAGGGCCAGGGTGGAACGAGGGGGGGCATTGTGGTCTATGTGTCGAGCCAGAATATTGCAAGTGTATTTGGGAATCTCGGGATTGGTAGCGATTCGAGCGAATCGGAAATCAAAGATGCGTGCGGTGAGTTTTGTAACGTGATCGCCGGCACCTTTAAAACCGAAATATCGGCGCTAGGCTTCAAGGATGTGACGCTGACTCCGCCAACAAATTATTTCGGGACGATCGATGAAGATCTAGAGATTGATGCGGTGTATAAGTACGCCATTAGTTTTTCTCATGGGAATGCCGGCCTTTTGATGGTGGATATCTTTATTGAAAAACAGTCTTCCTCTTAGTTTTTCCCGATTTCGTGGTGGCTAGATAAACTATTTTAATCTGAGCGATTATTAACATCTTCCGTGAAGGTGCTATGACTGATCAAATAGCCGCGAATGAAAAAGCTAAAAAGAGCATAAAACAGTTCGTCTGTTTTAAGCTCGCTAATGAAGAATATGCTATTGATATTCAATTGATTCAAGAAGTTGTCAAGCCTTCGAAGATCACCAGAATTCCTCAGATGCCGCCGTTCTCGCTCGGCGTCATTAATAATCGCGGCAACATTATTCCCGTCTTTGATCTTAGAAAGAAAATCCACCTTGCTGAAAATGCGTTTACTTTCGATACGCGTTTCTTGGTTGCTACAGTGGATCATTTGACGATGAGTCTCGTTGTTGATAAGGTTCTCGATAATGTCAGATTTGATATGGAAAAAGTCGATCCTGTGCCGCAGGTCAAAATGAGTATTGATCGTGAGCAAATTCAGGGCTTAGGCGCGTTGGATGGACGCATGATCGTCATTCTTGATCTCGAAAAGATGCATGATTCTTTCATGAATGATATCTCCTCGCAGTGAATAACCGATAGTTAACAGCCACACAAAATCCGTTGGAAGGTCCTTCTCTATGACGAAAAATTCTGAAAGCAGGACAGGCTTAGCAGTTGATCAGGGCGAATTTGATCGCTTGATGGATTTGTCCGGTCAACTTGCCGTCATCCGGGCGCAATACGTTCGGATCGAGAGGTTATTACGAAAGGACCTTGCCAGGCAAAAAGAACTGGCTCAAGTAGTGGAGGCTGTAAAGGCTTTGATGGGGGTTGTGGCTAAGGAGCCCTCTCGGACGACAAAAGTCATTATGGATTTGAGTAAGCTTGTCGAGGGATTACAAGCTTTGTCAAAATATGATGATGCCTTAAAACACATGCAAGGTGTTGGCCATACGACAAGTTCCCTGGAAAAAGCTTCATCCGAACTTCAGTCCGGCATCATTAAGTTAAGGGGGGCCGTTTTGGGGGGTGATGCCAACGCCTCATTAGCCATGTCAATTGTGTCCGCACTTTTGGTTGTTGTCGGGGAAGAAATATGCGCGTTTCCTCTATCAACGGTAAACGAGATTGTTAATGTGTCATCTAAGGATATTTATACCGTCGATGGCAACGCGACCATGAAATTGAGGGAGCATGCCTTATCGTTAATTGAACTGTCAAAGATTATCCGTTTTGAAAAAAATGTTCAGAGCGATAGTGACCAAACCAGGCGCATTGTGGTGATCTCTAACGGCGTTGAGAGGATCGGAGTTATTGTAGACAGTCTTTTGGGGAAAGATGAGATCGTTTTAAAATCGTTGACGAAGCATTTTTCCAACGTCAAAGGGATCGTTGGTGCGTCGATTCTTGCGGATGGTAACGTTGCTTTGGTGTTAGATTCGGCCGCTATTATCCAGGCATCGAAACAGTAGAGATGTTGTAACAAATGGGGAAAAGTATCATGCTAACGCTATCGAAGTATCTTCGGGAAAGAGAAGTGATCGTTGCAGGATTTATTCTCGTGTTGGCGGCGGGTATTTTTTCAGGGAAGACATGGATTGCGGCGGTGGGCGGGATTGTTTTTGGCGTTATTGTCTTCATTAACGGGAGGATGGCGTCGAAGGTTTCTTCGGATGAATTCATTCGAGGTATTCAGGCGGTCACGAAGAGAAATTTCAACGTTAGGATTACGGATGTGGGCGGAGAAGTTGCCAAAGAGTTTAACGAGATGACAGCGTCTTTGGCCAATCTCTTCGATTCCTTATCGAGTAGCAGCTCACAAGTCGCTTCTTCGGCTGAAGAGCTCTCGAGCACGGCTCAAGGACTCGCAGACCGAGGTAATCATCAGAGATCGAGCGTTACTGCTTTATTGACGTCTGTCGAAGGCGTTGCGCAGACATCGGGGGAGTGCAATCTGTTAGCCAGTCATGCTGTGAGTGATCTTCAGCAGGTGAGCTCCTCCATGTCGGCCGCGGTCGAAACCATGAAGGAAATTGAAAAACATTCGGAGCAAATTCGATGTGCGATTGAAGTGATTTCTGATATCGCGGATCAAACTAACTTACTCGCCTTGAATGCGGCCATCGAAGCTGCAAGAGCCGGTGAACACGGGAAGGGATTTGCCGTTGTCGCGGACGAGGTAAGGAAGCTGGCTGAAAAAAGCGCAGGATCAGCCAAGGAAATCATTCATGCCATACAGTCAAGTTCGGCTGTTGTTGAGAAAGGAGCACGATTGGTTGAGGGCACGGGCCAGGAATTAGCCAAAACAGTTGAGGAGATCAATAATACTTCGCAGAAAATACAGTCTATTAGTACCGCCGTCGTTGATCAGTTGGGCATGGTTTCCCAATTGGATGATATCTCATTGGCCAATATGACGAGCGCGCAGGAGATTAGCGCTGCAGCGGAGCAGCTATCATCCCAAGCGACTCAACAGGGAACGTCGAACGGCTGAGGGGTTGCGTTCATGAAAACGCTGTTGTTGGGATTGGGGAATGATTTGCGGGGCAATGATGCCGTTGGATTGCACGTTATCGATCATATTCGTTCTATGAATATTGAGTCTTCGCACGTCCGGATCGAGCGGACGTTGGCATCGGGGATTCATTTGCTCAGTTATTTCCCGGGTTATGAACGGATCTTCATTGTTGATTCCGTTCAGGTGGCGGATGCTGATATCGGCCAGTTTTGGCGGGTGTCACCCGAAGAATTAAAAAGGTGCCGTTTTTCAACGCGCATCACGCACGGAATCGGGATTCATTCGATCCTGGATATCGTTCGCAAGATTGGTTTTGAAAACCCCAGAGAGGTGGTATTGTTTCTCGTCGGAATAAAAAAGATGGATGATTATTTTTATGAATGCCGGGATGATATTGATCATGCTTTAAAATTGATGGTTCCTCGATTCAGCGAGGAAATTGTGAAGTCGATTCACGCAACTCACCACTAAAGGAGGAATGTATGGCAGATGTTGTATTGGATTGTAAAGGTATGGTTTGTCCGTTGCCGATCGCTAAGGCTCAGCAGAAGGTTCGCGAACTGAAGCCTGGGCAGACGCTCGAAATTATCGCCGACTGCACAACGTTTCCAAGCGATATTAAGGAGTGGTCCGGTAAGACCAATCATCCGTTGATCTCGATCAATACGGTGGGTAAGGAAACGAAGGCTGTTATACGTATTTAGGGATAATTCGTATCAGTGAATAATGTCCGGTGGAGTTGGTCCTTGGTCATGGTTCTTTTCATCGAAGGGTGGATGATAACGACCTGCAGTTTGCGTCCTCGTTTGGTTTCAGTGTGCGGAAGACAGCAAGGTTTACCAAAGGAGATAACTTATGGCTAAGGTTGGCGTGTACATATGCAAATGCGGCGGAACCATCTCTGACGCGACCCAGTTTGATGAGATCGTTAAGGCAGCCGAAGCCCTTCCTGACGTGGTGGTTAGAATTAATGATCTTTACTGCGGGGCGGATGGCCAGGATGTGATCACCAAGGATATTAAGGCCGGGGTGATCGACCGTTTTGTGACCATCGCGTGCTCACCCAAGATGCATAGCCAGACTTTTGGCAAAGTCTGTCAAGCGGGGGGGCTTAATCCCTTCATGGTTCAGATGGTGAACATTCGTGAACAAGGGATCTGGATGACGCCTGATAAATGTCAGGCCACGGAAAAAATCATTCGGATGATGAAAGCAGGGATTGCCCGCATTCGATATCAGGAACCGTTGGAGCAGAAAGAAATTGAGATCAATCCTGATGTCATGGTCGTTGGTGGCGGCATTGCCGGCGTCGAAGCAGCCCTTGCACTTGCCAAGTCGGGGCGCAAGGTCTATCTCGTTGAGAAACAAGCAGGTTTTGGCGGCATTATTCCAAAACTCGAACACACTTACCCTTCCAATGAATGTGCGCCGTGCATTCTGGCGCCGCGGACCAAAGAATTGATGGACTGCGAATCCATCGTTTCTCTCAACGCTAGCGCTGTCAAAAATGTGATCGGCTTTGGGGGGAATTTTACGATTACTTTGGAGCAACGGCCCACGTTTGTTATTCCGAAGAATTGCATTAGCTGCATGATGTGCATTGAGGTTTGTCCGGCTTCCGCACCGAACCCCTATAACGGGGATATGAATAATCGCAAGGCCATGGATTTTTATTTTCCGGGCTGCGTACCCAAAGCTCCGTCGGTCGAATGGGATATGTGTGTGCGCTCAAAGGGGCAAATTTGTGCGAAGTGTAAGGATGCCTGTGATTTCGAAGCCGTTGACCTTGAACAGAAGTCAAAAGATATTGAGGTCAAGGTCGGAACGGTCATTCTGGCTACGGGTGCCGATGTCTATGACCCGCGGAAGGTTTATCCTGGGCTGATGGATGCCGCAACCGAGGTTTATTCGGGAATGGATTTTGAACGGATTTGTTCCACCACCGGCCCAACGCAGGGCAAGATCGTCAAAAAGAACGGTGAAAAACCGAAGTCGGTGGCGATTATCCATTGCGTAGGATCCCGGATCGAAAAACACTTGCCGTATTGTTCGGGTGTGTGTTGCAAGTATGCGCTTAAGCAGAGCCACAGCATTAAGTCGACCATTCCGGAATGTGAAGTCACGCATGTTATTTACGACCTGTGTCTGGAAGGCGCCAAATTCCAGAAGCAAGTCAACGATTTGAAGCATGAGGGCGTACGGTTCTGGAACTGGCAAATGGGTGAGAATGCGATTGCTGACCTCAAGCGCAATGGCGACAAGATTATGGTGTCCGGGAAAGGCATGGACGGGCAACTGTCGGCGTTTGATGCGGATATGGTTATTTTGGCCACCGGATTTGCGCCGAGTGCGGATGTCAGCAACCTAGTGAAAAAGTTTTCTCTTGCAGAACGCGGCGGCTTTATCACCGTTGAGCATGAAAAGATCCGCGGCGTTTCTTCAACGGGAGAAGGTGTTTATCTAGCGGGAACACTTAACGGGCCCAAGGATATCACCGCTTCGGTGATTGAAGCCAAAGCTGCGGTCGGTGAAATTCTTTCCACTTATGTGGCCGGACGAAAACTTAAGCTGGAACCGATGGTCGCGGAGTCAAACCCGGATCTTTGTTGTGGTTGTAAGTCTTGCGTCAGCATGTGTCCGTATAACGCTCCTAATTACGATGAAGCAAAGAAGGTTGTGATCGTCAGTGAGGTTCTCTGCAAGGGTTGCGGGACCTGTGTCGCGACATGTCCTGCAGGTGCCATGCGGGCAAAGAATTTTACATCACAACAGATCGTGAGCGAAATCAAGGGGGTATTGTCATGAGCGCTTTTGAGCCAAAAATCCTTACCTTTTTGTGCAATTGGTGCTCGTACGAAGGGGCTGACAAGGCTGGGAATGCGCATCTTGAATCGCCGCACAATATACTGCCAGTGAAGGTGATGTGCAGTGGACGCGTTGAGCCGCAATTTGTTCTTGAAGGTCTCAAAAACGGTGCGGATGGCGTTTTGATCTTAGGCTGCCATCCCGGCGATTGTCACTACAAAGAAGGCAACTATAAAACGTTGCGGCGCCAGATCATCCTCGAGAAATTTCTTGAGGAGATGTATATCAATCCCAGGAGGGTGCGATTGGATTGGGTATCGGCTGGCGAAGGTGAGAAATATTCTCTCGTCACCAAGGAATTTACGGAGGCTATCCGCAAGCTCGGCCCATTTAATTTTGAGGAATTAAAGCAGGAAAAGCTGGCCGCGCGTTGAGACTCTTGATTCCGAAGAAATCGGTTGCCAAAGGAGGACGACATGGGGGAGACCCAGAATAAGCCGAAGGTTGCTTTATATTGGGCTGCGAGTTGTGGAGGTTGCGACTGTGCGGTTGTTGATATCGGCGCACCGCTTCTCGATGTGGCAGCGCAGGTCGAGTTTGTTCTGTGGCCGGTAGCGCTGGATTTTAAATACCATCATATTATGGAAATGCCGGATAAGAACATCGATCTGTGCATGTTTAATGGTGCGATCCGTAGTGACGAGCAAGAAGAGATCGCCAAACTCCTGCGTCAGAAATCGAAGATCCTGGTGGCCTGGGGCGCGTGCGCCCAGTTGGGCGGAGTTCCGGGGCTGTCGAACTTCTCGACTCGAGAGAGGACTTTGAAGACCGCCTACGAGGATGTTCCGTCGGTGCAGAGCGAGGACAAGAAGATCCGTCCGCAGCTTAAAACTCAGGTCAAAGAAGGCGAATTGAGAATTCCAGAGCTGTTCGAGAAAGTCCTTCGTCTCGATCAGGTCGTGGAGGTCGATTATTATCTTCCAGGTTGTCCGCCGACCCCTGAGCAGACGGCAAAGTTCCTTTTGGCGGTTTTGGCCGGTCAGTTGCCGCCTAAGGGGGCGACGTTCGGCGAAACCAAGACGCTTTGCGATGAATGCGGGCGCAAGAGAGAGCAGAAGAAGGTTAAGAAATTCTACCGACCTTACGAGAAAAAACCGGATCCGGAGAAGTGCCTTTTGGATCAGGGGTACACCTGCATGGGGCCGGTCACGCGGGGTGGCTGTGAAACTTTGTGTATCAAAGCCAACATGCCGTGCACGGGTTGTTACGGGCCGACGGCGAATATTGCGGATGTTGGGGCAGCGTATATATCGACCTTGGCATCTATTGTGGATACCGACGATGATGCCGAGGCAAAGAAGATCATCGATGGCCTGACGGACATCGCGGGGATGGTTTACCGTTACTCTCTGCCGTCGTCCATGTTGAACAAAGAGATCAAGCATAAATAGGAGGCCAGCATGGGTAAGAGAATTGAAATCGATCCGATCACGCGGCTGGAAGGCCATGGAAAGATCTCCATCTTCCTTGACGATAACGGGGTTGTGGAGAACGCCTATTTCCAAGTTCCGGAGCTTCGCGGTTTTGAGGAGTTTTGCAAGGGACGCCATGTGACGGAATTACCGCAGATCACGTCGCGCATTTGCGGTGTTTGTCCTTGGGCGCATCATATGGCTGCGACCAAGGCGCTGGACGAGGTCTATCACGTTAAGCCATCGTCTGCGGGCCGTAAGTTGAGAGAGCTCGCGTATAATACGTTTTATTTTTCTGATCACTTGCTGCATTTCTATTATTTGGCAGCGCCTGACTTTGTTTGCGGACCCAAGGCGCCAGCCGGTGAGCGCAACGTCTTAGGTGCCATCGCGAAGCTGGGGATCGAAAAGGGTAAAGAAGTCATCAAGCATCGCGTGTACGGCGAGGAAATACTTAAGATTCTCGGCGGGAAATCGCAGCATCCGGTATGCGGTCTTCCGGGTGGCGTCAGCCGTGGGCTCACGGAAGAGGAGCGCAAGGACTTCGAAGGTAAGCTTGTCTCTGCCGTCGAGTTCTCCAAGTTTTCTCTACAGCTTTTCGATGATCTGGTTCTCAAGAACAAGACGTATCTCGATATCATCCTTAATAAGGATCTTTATTACCATGAAACAAATTATATGGGGATGGTCGACGAGAACAATAAGGTGAATTTCTACGACGGGATGCTCCGAGTTGTTAATCCGTCGGGTAAGGAGATCGAAAAGTTCGATCCGCGTCAATATCAGGAGCATATCTCCGAGCACAAGGAACCGTGGAGCTACATCAAGTATCTGTATTTGAAGAAGATCGGCTGGAAGGGCTTTGTGGACGGCCCGGACAGCGGTGTTTATCGTGCGGCGCCGTTGGCGCGTCTCAATGTATCGACCGGATTCACGACGCCGCTCGCACAGGCTGCCTTTGACAAGATGTATA
>JAZDJU010000037.1:0-233517 GCA_043803685.1 Candidatus Omnitrophota bacterium | reverse complement strand
ACCCGTGGATCTTGTGATCGACCATTCCGTGCAGACGGATTTTTTCGGAGCTTCCGATTCGTTCGCGAAAAACATCACAAGAGAGTTCGAGCGCAACCGCGAGCGCTACCAGTTCCTCAAGTGGGGCCAGCAGGCGTTCCAGAATGTCCGCGTTGTGCCGCCCGCGACCGGGATCATCCACCAGGTGAACCTCGAATATCTTTCGCCCGTGATCTTTAGCCGCAAAGACGGCGGCAAAACCTTTCTTTATCCCGACACGCTCGTCGGCACCGATTCCCACACCACCATGATCAATGGACTTGGCGTCCTCGGATGGGGCGTCGGCGGAATCGAAGCCGAAGCCGCAATGCTCGGACAGCCGGTCTCGATGCTTATCCCCGAAGTGATCGGTTTTAAATTTTCAGGGAAATTGTCCGGGGGCGTCACGGCAACCGATCTTGTGCTGACCGTCACACAAATCCTCCGTAAGAAAGGTGTCGTCGGAAAGTTCGTGGAGTTCTTTGGCCCCGGCGTAAACGATCTCTCGCTCGCGGACCGCGCGGTGGTGGCAAATATGGCTCCCGAATACGGCGCGACCGCCGGGTTTTTCCCGGTGGACCAGGAAACGCTTAATTTCCTCCGGCTCACCGGACGCAGCGAGGAGCAGATCAATCTCGCCGAAACCTATTTGAAGGCGCAGGGACTTTTCCGCGAAGGCGGCGAAGAAAGAATAGTTTATTCCGACACGGTGGAGCTCGATCTCGGCGACGTCGTCCCGAGTCTTGCCGGACCCAAACGTCCTCAGGACCGTGTGACGCTCAAGGAAGTGAACCCCTCTTTCAAAAAAGCGCTTACGGAGATGGTGAAGAGCAAGTCTGATCTCACGAAAAAAGCGGTGGTCGAGATCGACGGCGAAAAATGCGAGCTCAAGCAAGGGGCGGTCGTGATCGCTTCCATCACGAGCTGCACCAACACCTCGAGCCCTTCTGTGATGCTGGCAGCGGGGATCCTCGCGAAGAAAGCCCTGCAAAAAGGACTGAATGTGAAGCCTTGGGTGAAGACAAGCCTCGCGCCCGGGTCCCAGGTTGTGACCGATTATCTCGCGGCGAGCGGACTTCTCTCGTGTCTTGAAGTCTTGAAATTCAATCTGGTGGGCTACGGCTGTCTGACGTGCATCGGGAACTCAGGCCCCCTTCCGGAGCCGGTCTCTAAAGCGATCAAGGAAAAAGACCTTGTTGTTGCGTCCGTGCTCTCGGGGAACCGGAACTTTGAAGGGCGCGTGCATTCCCAGGTCCGCGCGAACTATCTTGCGTCTCCGCCGCTAGTGGTAGCGTACGCGATCGCGGGCACCGTGATGATCGATCTCGAAAAAGATCCGCTTGGGTTAGGAAAGAACGGCAAGCCTGTATACCTCAAGGACATCTGGCCCAGCGCGGCAGAGATCCGTGAAGCTTTGAAGAGCGTGGACCCGGCAATGTTCCGGAAGCGCTACCAGAACGCTTTTGAAGGGAACGAAGCGTGGCGTGCCTTAAGCGCTCCCGCGGGGGACACCTTTGTCTGGGACAAGAAGTCCGTTTACGTGAAGCCGCCGCCCTATTTCAAGAAAATGCCGGCCGAGCCGTCCGACCTTAAGGACATCAAGGGCGCGCGCGTGCTGGCCGTGCTCGGCGATTCGATCACGACCGATCATATTTCTCCCGCAGGATCTATCGCTCCGTCGAGTCCCGCCGGAAAATATCTGATCGAGCAGGGGATCGAACCCAAGGATTTCAATTCTTACGGCGCACGCCGTGGTAATCATGAAGTGATGGTGCGTGGAACGTTCGCCAATATCCGCCTGAAGAACCAGCTCGTGCCAGGCGTGGAAGGCGGCATGACGAAGCACTTTGGCGACAAAGGGAAGGGCGTCGCGATGCCGATCTTTGACGTGGCCATGAAATACGCGGAAGAGAACCGGCCGCTTGTGATCCTGGCAGGTAAGGAATACGGCTCCGGGTCTTCGCGCGATTGGGCGGCCAAAGGTCCCGCGCTTTTGGGCGTTCGCGCCGTGATCGCTGAAAGTTACGAACGGATCCACAGGAGCAACCTGATCGGCATGGGCGTCTTGCCGCTTCAGTTCTTCCAGGGACAGAACGCCGCTTCCTTTAAATTGACCGGCGAAGAGATCTATACGATCGAAGGCATCGCGAAGGGGCTGAAGCCGGGTAAAATTCTCACCGTCAAGGTTTCCTGTGGCGGGGAGAACAAGATTCTTGAAGCCGTGTGCCGCATTGATACCCCGATCGAGATCGAGTACTACCGCCACGGCGGAATCCTGCAATACGTCCTGAGGCAACTCTTGAAGTAAGGTGTGGCCAGCGTCAAGCGTACGACGCCACACAAAAAACTTTTCGCCTTACTTCAAAAAGAGCCCTAGGCCCAAAGCATTTTCTGGATATCGAGGTTTTCGGCAAGCTTGGGACTGTAGCGGATGGCTTTCCGGAGATACGTCCGGGTCGCCCGCGCATTGCCGAGTTTATGGCTCAGTTTGGCGAGATTGATGTACGATTGCGCGACTCGGGGGGCTAGCGCAAGAAGCTTTAAATAAACCGAGAGCGCCTCAGCGAAATTTCCTTCCTCAAACAACAGATCCCCATAAAGCTGGTAATTGATCTCATATTTCGGATACCGGCGCAAGACCTCCTCGCAGATGTATTTCTTCTCCTTTAAAGTGCCGAGTTGAAACGTAAGGGTGGTCCGCTTTCTCCAGTTTTCCACATTTCCGGGATCGAGGGCGAGCGCCTTGGTGAACATCTCAAGCGCAGCGGTGTCCTGTTTTGACAGAAGAAGATGGTTCGCCAGCGCCGTCAGATAGAGAGATTCCTGAGGGCCCAATTGAGCGGCATTCCTGAACGCGACAAGGGCTTCAGGGTTTCGGCCGCCGCTCTGGAAGATGAGTCCCGCGTAGTAATGCGCCTCCGGATCTTGCGGGCGGAGGCGGGCTGCCGTACTGAGAAAGCGCAAGGCTTTTCCCTGGTTCTCAAGATGATATTGGAGGATCCCCAACAGCAGAAAAGTCTCAGCGTCCGGCGGCCCGATCTTGACCGCTTTTTCAAGCGCTGCTTCGGCTAGCGCAAGATATCCCGCAAAAAGATAGCCGCGCGCGAGAGCATTCTGGAACGAAACATTTTTCTCCTGCGGGGGTTCCAGGTCCTGGACCTCCGGGAACGTGCCGGCTTTTGCATAACCTTCGAGAAGCGCGGCGTTTTTTTCGACCGTGGACCGATAGAGATTCCGGGGCGCTGAAAATTCGAGGAAGGGATGATCGTCCGAGTTCACACGGCCGTTCTTGGCGAATACAGAAACCGCCGGCTGGAAAAGCAGTCCGTGCGAGAAGAACCCCTCGGCGTTATGAATGCTGAAGTCCTTCAGGTCTTTTTGGACCTGAGAGATCTGAAAAGACCTCTCGGCGTTTTTCATATCGAGGACCAGGGGCTCCTTTTTTCCGATCAGAAGAAGGTCGCCCTGCCGGGTTGTCCAAATACTTGTTTCGGGGAACGCAGTGACAAATGTTTTGACGACCATGCGAAGGTCTTCGGGCGACATGGAGTACGTTTGGAGCCACTGGCAGACGATCCCCCCGGGAGCCAGCCTTTTCCGGAGGGTCTGGTAGTGCTCGCGGGAAAAAAGGTTCGCGACTCCCGCCATCCAGGGGTTGGAAGGCTCGGAGATCACCACATCATATTTTTCGGGCGTGAGGAGCGCGAAATTCCGTCCGTCGTTTATATGCAGCCGGACACGGGGATCCGCGAGAACGTGGCGGTTGAATTCCTTGAAATGATCTGCCGCTTCCACGACGGCTTTTTCAATTTCAACAACATCGATCTGCTGGACCGGATGCGTGGCGACGGCAGTGGCAGTAAAGCCGCTTCCCAATCCGATGATCAGGACCTTCTTGGGGTCCGGGTGAAGCATCATCGGGATGTAGCCGAGAAGCGCCTGGGTGACAGCGTCCCGGGGATCCGAAGAGGCATCGGCCTTGCCATTGACAGAAAGCCACAGCACGTCGTTCACGCGATGGACCGCGACTGTGGAACTTAAGCCTTCTTTATAGAAGGCGAGCTCCCTTTTGTTCAGCGCATCAAGGATCTGACTTTTCGTTTTTCCAACCGCCCAATCCGGGCTGATCGCCAGGCCGCTGGCGATAAAACCACGGTCCCAGGGCCTTACGAAGGACGCGCTCACGGCGATCAAGGTCAGAGAGATCACGACCGGAAGAACGCGCTTCCATTGGAGACGCGTTCTTCCGATCGCGAAAGCAAAGAGGCCGATGGCGGTATTCAGGCCGGCGGCCAGAAGGAGCGTATGATGGGCCCCGATGAGAGGAATGATGACAAAGCCCGTGAGAATGGAGCCCGCGATCGTGCCGAGCGTATTCGCGAAATAAGCTTCTCCGATCTCGCGCCCGATGGGTTTGGATCGCCGGAGGACGTGGACAAAGCAGGAGAACATCGCGCCGATCGCCACCGTGGGTAACAACATTACGCTTGCGCAAAGGGCGAACTTGCCGAGATTGAGGAGAAATTCCGAACCCAACGCGCGAGCATAGATCTGCAAAAAGTAATAGGGCATATCCTGGAAGACAAAGATACCCAGGATCGCGGTGAGGGCGGTGAGCATCTGGAACAATGAAAAAACGGAAAGATCGATCTTCAGTTTTTTGGCGGCCAGGCTGAATCCGTAGCTTCCCAGAGAGATCCCTAGAAGAAAAGTCGCGAGCATAATGGAAAAGGCATAGACGGAACTTCCCATGACGGTCGCGAGGACCCGTGTCCAGGCCACTTCATACATCATGGAAACAGCGCCGGAGACGGCAAAGGCGGCCAGGAGCAGACGGATGACAAGAGGCGAGAATGCCGCCTCCGGGGATCCCGCAGACTGGACTTTTTCCGGCGCGGAAAGTCCGGCATCTCCGGCGGAGCTCTGGAAGTACGAGCAAAGGAAAAACACCAGAAAATTCATTCCCGCGGCAAGAAAAACGGTTTCCCGGACACCGAGCATCTCGATCGCGAAGAAGCCGCTTACGAGCACTCCGACCATGGCCCCGAACGTGTTAAGCCCGTAAAGGAGTCCGACCTGTTTGGCGACTTCTTGTTCATGGCGCACAAAATATTTGGAGATCACAGGCAGCGTGGCTCCCATCAGGAACGAAGGAACAAGGAGCGCCAAAAACGCGACGATCAATTTGAAGATGAGGGCCGGAACAAAAGAGGGAGAAATGAACCGGTAGAAACCGATCGTCAGCAGGTCGATCAGGATCCAGATGAGCGGGGTGAGTAGCGCGTAGGACCCGACGCCCGCCTCAAGCCAGGCGTAGATCTTGACGGGGTGTTCCTGGCGATCGGCCCGTCGGCCCCACCAGAACGCGCCGAGTCCCAGTCCCGCCATATAACCCGCCAGGACGGCGCTTGTCGCGAAAGTCGTATTCCCGAAAATAAGTCCGAGCGTCCGAAGCCACGCGATCTCATAGATCAACCCGCAAGCCCCCGAAATAAAAAAACAGATCAGAATGAGATTTTTCATGGACCGGGAGGAGATCTGTTGGGGCGAGATGAGACCGAAGGTGCGGGGCAGGGGGAATATTTTCGAGAAGATCTTCATTCGCTCTCCATAGTTGACCGCGGTTCGATCGCGCGCGGATCCATACTTCAAGCGTTCGATCAGGCCTCGCGCGCCCATAGCCTATCAAAGATAATCCTTTTCATCAATTTTTCCCTCGATCTTCTGCTTTTCGCCAAGAAATCCGTTGAAACCCCGCTGAAAGAAGTGGATGATTGAGTCCTGGAATTTTCGACTGCTTGGACGGCGGCGAAGTTTCGCCTTACTTTGAAAAGATACGCTCATGAAAGAAAAATATCTTTGGGTCGATGTGCTTCGCGTTTTCGCCATGGCGGCGGTGGTGGTCGTCCACGTGGCGGCGGACATCATCACGGAATGGCGATCCGTGCCGGCGAGCGGGTGGTGGGCCGCGAATTTTTATGATTCCCTGGCGCGGGGTGCAGTCCCCGTTTTTGTGATGATAAGCGGCGCCCTGCTTCTTCCCCGGACCGAAAGCTACCGCGACTTTTTCCGCAAACGCTTTCAAAGGATCGCGATCCCTTTCATCGCCTGGACCGTTTTTTATCTGCTGTGGCGCAAATATTTTCAGGAGCCGTCTCTAGGCCTCCCGGAAGCGGCGAAGCGGATCGCGAGCGGGGAAGTCCACTTCCATCTGTGGTTTCTCTATCTGATCACCGGCCTTTATCTTGTGACCCCGCTCCTGCGTGTCTTTACGGCGCATGCCACGCGGAGGGACCTGCTTTATTTTCTCGGGCTTTGTTTTCTGGTCGGCTCGCTCGTCCCTTGTTGGGCGCGGCTAGACAGCCTTTTTTTTCACACCGGCCTCCGGTTCCGGATCCCCGTCGAGATGGCCCAGGGCTTTCTCGGCTATTTCCTTCTCGGCTTCGCGCTCCTGAAAGGATCCGAGCCTTCCTCTATAAGGAAGGCCGGGCTTTTGTGGTTCGCGGCTTTCCTCATTTGTTTTCTGGGCTCCGGTTGGGTGGTGTTTCATGCCAACCAGTTCCCGGCGCTCGTCTATGACAACCTGGCGCCGAACATCGTTCTGTATGCCGCGAGTCTTTTTGTGATCGCGAAAAAAACTGTGTCGCGGCTTGAAACGCGGTGGAGCGCGGGCGTGAAGCAAGTCCTGCGCAGTCTTTCCGCGGCGAGTTTCGGGATCTATCTGATCCATCCTGTCTTTATCGATATCTTCAACCACGGGCGGCTGGGTTTTGTCCTGAATGCCAACACAGGCCACCCCGCCTGGTCCATTCCCGTGACCGCTCTTGTCATTTATCTCTGCTCCTATCTCATCGTCCTCGCGATCCGGAAGGTTCCGCTCCTGAGGGCGACGGTTTGAAAAAAAGGAGGAAGACCGATGTGTCCCTATAACTGGCTGTCTTTGGTCGTGATCGTGGTCGTGATCGCCTCGGCGATCGCGGCGATTTTTTCCCGTCGTGCGTCCGACAGACATTTCCGGGAAATGCTGGCGAGCGCCTTGAACGATCCGGAACTCCGTTGGGAAGAGAAGAAGCCCTCGTTCCAATACCGGGACCTGAACTTCTCCTACAAGAAATATGACGGCTCGCGCAACAGCCCGCCGAGCTTTTCGGTTTCCGTGGAGTGCCGGGGGACGGGCGGAGAATTCGAGATCTCCGGAGAGGGCGGGGCCGAACGTCTTTTCAAGAACGTCGGCGTGGTCCGGGAAGTCCAAACGCCGGAGGAGGAATTTAATCGGCGGTTCTATATCGCCTCCGATACGCCCCAATTCGCGCAAAGCTATTTTTTATTCCCGGAAAAAAGGGAGGCGGTGAGACGGCTTTTCGATACAAAAGCCTCGACTGTCACGCATAAAGGCCAGGGCCTTACGGTCACCTGGAAAGGGAGTTCTTCGCACGCGGACGGGGTCGCGGCCATCAAGAGCGCCTCCGAAGCGCTGGCGGTCCTGGCCCAAGAGATCCCCTCGTGTCCCGACGCTGCTTCCTTAGGCGGAATCGCCGAAGGGGATGCTTTGAACCGCGTTCGGATGCTCAGTCTTGTCTCGAGATCCTTCACCGCGGATCTTATCAGCGCGATCTGGTCCTCCTGGACCTCGAAGGGGAGTTCTTCCCACGCGGATAGGGTTGCGGCTCTGAAGAAGACTGCCGAAGCTATGGCAGTTCTGGCAAAAGATATGCCTCCGCCTCCTGAAGCCTCTTTGGGCCGGACAGGCGGAAGGTTTGCTTTTAATCGCGTTTTGATGACCGGTCTTGCCGTGGGATCCCTGTTCGCGGGTCTTATCAGCACGATCTGGACTACGAGCAACTATCCTGTCTTTGACGCCGGGAAGCTGTTCCTTTTTTCTTTGAGATTTTCCCTGCCGGCCTTGGCCATTTTTTTGTACTTCGCGGTCACCACCCTGGCAGGGAACTCAAGGTCGCACCGGGATATCCTGACGGCTGGCTCTTTCGCTCTCGCGGGTTTTCTGCTTCTCGGGAGTGCTCTCACGGGTCTTTATAACGGCATGAACGACACCTCCGCGCCGGTGGGTCACACAATGGTCATCGTGGACAAAAGGAGCCACAGGTCCAAACATTCCCGGACCTACAAGATGACCGTCCAATCCTGGAGACCGGGACGCGCCTGGCAAGATCTAAGGACGAACAGGGAGACCTATGAGAAGATCGTCCCAAGAAAGCAGAAGGCCGTGATCTACACCAAGCCCGGCAAACTCGGTTTCGAATGGTTGGTGACGTACCGCCTTTCACAGTAGACCTTGGCAAGGCGGGAGAACACAGTCGCAAGCTCTGCCGGACGTGACGTTCTGCTCTAATCAGCGTGCCGCCGTCCGGTTTTACGGACGAAGGGTTTCAAATAGAAGTAAAAACAGGAGGGTTTGTATGGCAAGTCTATTGAATCGGTCTTTGGGTAAGGGTGTTTTCTTCCTCCTTATTTGTTTTTCCCTGATCCGGCCTTCATGGGCATCTGCTGACGAGAAAAGCG
This sequence comes from Candidatus Omnitrophota bacterium, assembly GCA_043803685.1. Classification (GTDB taxonomy): domain Bacteria; phylum Omnitrophota; class Omnitrophia; order Omnitrophales; family Aquincolibacteriaceae; genus Aquincolibacterium. Next base: position 224,979 of record JAZDJU010000037.1, on the reverse strand, counting down.
CTTCCCGGAAACCTTCATTTAAATATAAAGATTATAATGTGATCTTTGTAAGTTTCGATGCGTTGCAGGCTAAACATGTTCAAATGTTAGGGAATGAGCGGAATATTACGCCTGCCATTGATGCCATGGCCAGGAAAGGGTTTTGCTTCAGGAACATTTTTTCGGTTGCTTCGTGGACAGTGCCCTCTTCGATGTCATGGTTTACCGGAGTTTTCCCCTCAGAGCATAAAGTTGTTAATAAATTCTCTATTTACAATTCTTTGGTTAAGAAAATCTCGAACTTGAATGAATTGTCGCCGGATCTGGTGACATTGGCTGAGATCTTTAAAAATAACGGATATGCAACAGCCGGGTTTACCGGCGATGCCGGAGTGAAAGGCGTTTTTGGGTTTAGTCGCGGTTTTGATGTTTATGTTGACGACCGCAAATTCGGTGGAATGGATCACAGCATTCCCAAGGCCGTTGAATGGCTAAACAAAAATAAGGAGAAGAAGTTTTTTATGTTTTTGCATGGCTATGACTGCCATGGCCAGTTTGAGCCATCGGCCGGATTTGATTATCGTTTTGTAGATAAAACATACGATCATAAATATAAAGGCACGAACGAAGAGCAGGAGGCGTTGCGGGAAGAGGGTTTGGCAAACGGTAAAGTCAATGTGCGGGAACAGGATGTTCAGTTCTGGAGAGCGGTTTATGATGAAAAAATAAATCGTTCGGACAGTCTGTTTGGCGCGTTTTTGAAAGAATTGGATAAACTGGACCTTACAAGAAAAACGATATTGGTTTTGACTTCGGATCATGGCACTGAACTTTTTGAGCATCAAAGGATAGACCATGGGTTTACGCTTTATGATGAATTGATCCATGTCCCTTTGATCATTGTTGTTCCAGATCAGTCCGCGGGGCGCATGATCGATGACCAGGTCAGCAGTATCGATGTAATGCCCACGATCCTTGATCTGATGTCTCTTGATCTTCCGGAAAATGTAACCAGGCAGTTAAAAGGAAGAAGTCTGCTGCCTCAAATGAAAGGGGTTCCCGGTTCCAGGGATGTGTATGCGGAAACTGATTATCGGCAGTATACGTATAAGCGCATGGTGCGCACGGTGGACGGCTGGAAGTTTATCTATACGTTGGAGAATAAGAATCGGGAGTTGTATGATCTGAACAATGATCCAAAGGAATTGTTGAACCTGGTTGACCGGGAGAAGCGGAAAGCGTATGAGTTGGAACAAAGGCTTTTCGATCATTTGAAATCATTCGGTTCAGACCCTGACAAGCGTTGGGAGACCGGTTGTAATCCTGTTTATGATTCTCAGGCGCCAGATTATAAGAAACCATAATGTAGGGGTGGTGGGCATATGAAAATATTGACCGATGTTTTATTCGCAAAAAGGGTGTTCTTGCTTGTTTGTTGTTTTTTTGTTCTAGGCACAAGCAGTTATGCTGGTGAGGCGCGGCCGCGGCATAAGAATACAAACGTCATCTTTATCGGGATTGACACGCTCCGGAATGACCATTTGGGATGTTATGGCTATCGAAGGAAGACAAGTAAAAACATAGATAGCCTTGCCAAAAAAGCAGTGCTTTTTAATGATTTCATTGTACAGGCCTATTTAACGCCTGTAAGCCAGATGAGTATCTTTTCGGCCCAATATCCGAAAAGTAACGGCGTTGTTTCATTTCAGACAGATAGTAAACTTGTAATCCCACCGGTTTTGCCTGATATTTTTAAAATATACGGATATACCAACGCGGCCTTTTTGGGCTCGCCAGAATTTTTTCGGCAATATCAAGACCGTGATGGAAAAATAAATGATCCCGGCAGTATTTTTAGCCGGTCCTTTGATATCTATCAACCGAGCAGATACCGCGTTATTCCAGACCAAGCATTAACCTGGATCAAGATGAACAAGTCTAAGAAATTCTTTTTATGGCTTCCTTTGGGCACAGTGCATTGGCCCTATTCTTGGAGAGTTCCTGAGCCGCATAAAAGCATTTTTGATACAAAGGGGTATGAGCCGTTCTTTAAGGTCGGCTCTTCATTTATAAATAATAAGCAAGCGGTGCCAGCGGGTGTTCTTTCGAGGATCTATCAAGGCTATTGTTATGGCGATTCTGCTGTGCCGTACAAACTTAAGAAAGAAGACGTCGGGTACATTATTTCAAGGTATGACGCAGGGATACATTATACCGATCAGTTTATCGGGAAACTCATGTCGGTCCTTAAAGAGTCCGGTCTTTTAGACAGGACATTGATCGTTTTGTATTCCGTGCATGGTGAAGACCTGGGAGAACATGGTTATTTTTCACATTATGATATTTACGATACGGAAGTGAAGAATGCGCTGATGATAAAGTTCCCGGGGGGGAAGTTTAAAGGCAAGAAGATCGATTTTCAGGTGCAAGGCGTTAACATTGTACCAACAATACTGGATTATCTTGATATACCCGCGCCTCATGAGTCTCAGGGCCATACGTTGATGCCTTTGATCGAGCGCGGCAAGACAGAGGGGCTGAGTCCGTATGCTTATATGATCCGGATACCTTTGTGGGAAGACGCCTTGCGAGTTTCATTGGTGGAAGATCGCTTAAGAGAGCGTGGACAGTGGATTACGGATGCGGAGGAGGAATTTTTCGAAAAGTATAAAACAAAATGCATTGATTATTATCGGTTACATCCCGAGGATCAATACCCCCTTTATGATATCGGCATCAGAACCAAGGATTGGAAGCTGATACTAAGGCGCAATAAGGCCTTTTTGGAAGAAATGTCATGGTGGGGTTTTGTATCAAAACAGAAAATCAATATTGAGCCGCAGGAACTGTATGATCTCAAAAAAGATCCGTATGAGCAGGTTAACGTCGCTGATCAGCATCCTGAAATTGTAGATCAGTTGAAAAAGCCGCTTCTCAAGTGGGATGAAGATATGGGGAAGCGAATGCCGAAAGCGGAAGAAAAAAAAGATCCGATCATTATTCCTTATCCTTAATCTTTATTAGGGGGGGCGGGGTGACGGCGCAATGCTTTTCTAAGTTGAAACTCCGCAAGGTTCCCCCGCCATTTTCATCTGACGTCTGCAGTTTCGAGCGTGCCGGCCGGTGATTTCGCACCGAATATGTCAAAGGTTCAATAAGATTTTTGATGAGAGCTAGCGCCGCTGAATTCATGTCCGCCAGACAGCAGCAGCGGATCCGTCCAACGCCTTATGGCGGACGGGGATAACAATGAACGGCGCGCGGTGCCCGGTATCCTTGAACAAGCGAAAAAGGAACGGCGGATATGGCTAGACGCAAAAAAAAGATGGTCACGGTGAACGATAAGATGCAAAAGGGATACCGGTACGTTCTTTCCGAGCCTGAGGGAAAGAATTTCGATCCCCGGTTCAAGCCCGAACTGACGCCGAAGGAAATGCTGCGGCTGGGGGTGTTCGGCGGTAAATACATGACGGACTGCCAAAAAGAATTTCCTCGGGACTGGTTCCGGGAAGCGAAGCTGTGCCCCGAAAAACATGACCCTGCCCTTAATTTTTTCGGCGTGAACGCAAGCCAGCCGCTTTCGGTCTGGAGAAAGAAACGGTGGATCTCTTCCGAAGATCCGCGGGGATGGTTCCAATGGTATTGTCGCTATTACAGGGGGCGGAGGATCCCGGAAGAAGATGACCGCCAGGTCCGGCGATGGCTCGCGATCAGGCGGCACATCACGCAGATCCGCAAGAATTGCGTCCGCGGGGACCTGGCGTGCCGTCCGAGACAGCGGCAGGCCGTGCTTCACTGGGCCTACGACAGCCAGCAAATGTAGAATAGAAGGATATCCGCCACACAGCGTGGACGGAGCCGTCTATGAAATTTTTCGGATAGAACATGCGGCGCAAAAGGGCTCAAGACAGGGGGCGTGGATGACGAAGACTTCATGGGCCAAATTCATCACGGGACGGGGTTGCAGGATCTTTCGCTCGACCTTAGTCTCAAGGACGAACTCTCACAGGAAAAAGCATGAAAAAAGATCCTAAGGTAAAACTCATTTTGACCGGGATGTTATCCCTCCTGCTCGTCGCGGGAGCGGGAGCGCAGGGAGTCGCCGGCGAGCTTCAGACAAGTGTTGTGGAGCCTGTGACCGGGATCGCTTTTCCTTCCGAGGTCCGGTTTTCGCAAGACGGAGAGGATCATACGCTCCGGTTGACCGGGATCGCGGCACGCACCAAATGGTTCTTCAGAGTTTACGCGATCGCGCACTATTTAGAGATCCCACGAGGCGCCGGCTCTCTCAGGGTGAGGGACCTCTTAGTGGACGGGCCCGCGAAGCAGCTGACCATTCAATATGCCCGCAATGTGCCGGCTGAAAAGATCATCCGGGTCCTGCGAGAGGATTTTGAACTGAATACCACGCCGTCAGAATACCGGGAGATCGAACCCCTGGTAGAACAGATGCTAGGCTATTTTGTCCGCCCGGTGAATAAAGGCGATGTTTTTGTGATGCGCTGGATCAGCGGCGGGCGTGTGTATTTGGAGCTGAACGGGCAAAAACTGGGCGACGCGAGAAGCGAGCTTTTCGCGCGTACTCTGTGGGCCATTTGGTTCGGGGATCATTCTGTGGTGGACTCGCAGGCCCTTATGGCCTCGGTGGTCCGGAAGGAAGGGGCATGAACCCCGGTAGAAAGCTAAATTTCAAAACGCGGGCCGCGGGCCATTGATTGAGGGGGTTTTGACGTGCAGAATTCTGAAAAGGTGGATCGTTCTTCTGACGGAGTGAAAAAGGAGGCGCGTCCTGTTTTACGGATCGTTCCCGCGGAGAAAGGGAAGCGCGATCTCGGGCGGTTCCGTGTCACGTACCGGATCTACGGTCATTCGGGGCCTTTTATTATTTGTGTCAACGGGGCTCAGCAGACCATGGCTTCCTGGCACGCGGCTGTGTTGAAGTTCTCGGGCTCTTATCGGATCCTTCTTTACGATGCGCCGGGCCAGGCCCGCGGAACTATTTTATCGGGGAGCGCCGCCGTCAGCATTGATGAGCAGGTCGAGGTCCTGCGCTCCCTGATCCATGCGATCCTGAAACCGGAAGAACCCATTCACCTGGTGGGAGCCTCCTGGGGAGCGGTCATTGCGGCGATCTACGCCGCGAGGGACCCCGAGCGCGTCAAATTCCTGCTTCTGGCAAGTTTCGGACTTCAGCCTTCGCCTCAGATGATGAAGGTGGTCGAGGGCGCGCGCCAATTGTATTTCAGCGAACACCGGAGCGACGGAGCGAAACTCATTATTGAAATGTTCGGTCAGCGGCTTTCCGAAGAAAATAAGCGCAGAATGATCCTTCAGTTCCAGAATTTGACGAACGAGCAATTCGATTCTTTTTATGAGCATATCAAGGTGATCGCTTCGACGAGCCATTTAACGGATTACGCGGACCTCGGGAAAGTCCGCGCGAAAACGGTGATCATTAATGGGGCCGATGATCAATTGCTTGATAATCGCGATCTCGAGGCGGCTTCAAAGCTGATCCCTAACACCGAGGTGCGCATTATCCCGAACGCCGGTCATTTTCTGCACCTGGAACGCGAAGAGATCCTGGACATCTATCAGGACTATTTGAAAGCGAATATCGCTTCAGTGTGAACCGGCCGCTTTCTCCGGCCAAGAACGGTGCCGGCGCTATTTGAAGGGGCCTGTATAAAACGGAGATTTTGTGATGAGTCGTTTCGGTGAGTACTTTATGGAGAAAAACAGGATCGAGACGCTTGTGGACGGGATCTTCGCGATCGTGATGACGCTTTTGGTGATGACGGTCGTGGTCCCTCAACGGGAGACGGTGATCCACGGCGAAGGTTTTATGATGATGATGCGCCTCAAGATCCACGACATTGTCAATTACGCGCTCAGCTTCGCGCTTCTGGCGATCTTCTGGATCCAGCATCATGAGCAAGCTCATTTCATCAAGCGGACGGACCGCGCGCATATCTGGATCAACATTCTCATGCTTTTTTTTATCGCGCTTTTTCCCTTTTCCACGTCGCTTGTGACGGAATTCCCGGATCAAGATCTCGCGGAGATCCTCTTTGGGGCCAATCTGTTCATTGTGGGTCTGCTCTTCCTCGTCAATTGGACCTACGCGACGGGCGGACATCGTTTGGTGGATCCTGAGATCGGGGGTTCGAACGTTGCTTTTGGCAGGAATAAATGTCTCCTTTTTATGGGCGTCGCCGCGGTCGCCATGATCCTGTCGCAGGTCAATCCGTGGATCTCCGCGGATATTTTCTGGATCATTCCTCTTCTGGCGCTTTTCGAGCATTTTTTCAGGAGAAAAGCGAAAGCGGCGTGAATCGGGGCGTTTGCACCCACAAGAGCGGCAGCATTTGAAAAATCAGGAGGGTTCCATGGAAATCAAATTTAAGAAGCTTACGCCGGATCTTATGGTCTCCGATGTGGCACAAACCGTCAAGTTCTACACGGAAAAGCTGGGCTTTAAGCTCGCGATGCTTGTGCCGGAAAACGAAAAGACGGTCGAGACCGGGCTTGTCAGCGGCAAGTCCTATGTCTACGCCATGGTGTGCCGGGATGAAGTGTTCGTGATGTTCATGCGTAAGGACGTCTACGAAGAAGATGTCCCGGCGCTCAAAGGCGCGCCTCTGGGCGCCTCCGCCACTTTCTACTGCGATGTCGACAATGTCGGCGAGCTCTACGGCCAGTTCCAAAAGAACGGGGTCGAAATGCTCAAAGATCTTGCCACGACCTGGTACGGGATGAAGGAATTCTACATCCGGGATTGCAACGGTTACATCCTCGGATTTGCCGAGCAGGCGAAACAGACGTAGAGAGAAAAAGGGGTCAGACCCCATTATTTCGAGAAAAAGGGGTCAGACCCCATTATTTCGTACCGCGCGCCACGTAGCCTTGACTTTCCAGGTCAAGCGAAGGGAATTTTCAGCCGAAGAAAGAACGATGAGAACCCCAGAAGAGACAAAGAAGTCTCCGGCTTTTTTCCTGCTGATCCTCCTGAGCGCATGTATTTTTTTGATCGAGCTCGGGATCATGTATCTCTTCGACTCTGCCCCCTGGAACATCCCACCGTCTTTGAAAGCCTTTCTCGATAGCGCGGTACTGGCTCTTGTCGTTTTCCCCCTGTTCTATCTGTTCGGCGTCGCGCCTCTTGTCAGGGAAAATCAAATGCGGGGAAAACTCGAAAAGCAATTGAGGACGAGTGAAGAGCGGTACAAGTCGCTAGCGGAAACTTCTCCGGACTGCATCAAGCTTTTTGATATGGATCGCAAGCTGATCTACATCAATCGCGGCGGGCTCCAGGAGCACCGTCTGAAGGACCTCGAGGAGGCGAAGCGGTGTGATCTCCTGGAAGGCATTGTTGAAGAGGACCGGCATAAATTCATCGAAGCTTTTCAAGAAGCCCAGAAAGGAAATATCGAGACGATCGAGATCCGGCATACGCACGAAGGTTCAGTGCGCGAGGTCTGCCTCGAAACCATGGCTCCCGTGAGAGACGAGGACGGAAAGATCGCCTGCGTGTTCGGGGTCTCCCGGGACATTAGCCAGATCAAGGAGCTCGAGCGGACCAAGGAATTGCTGGCGCAGATGATCGTCCATGACCTGAACCATCCCTTGAACGCGGTATTCGAAGGGTTGGAATATCTGGATGGTAAAGTGCGCGGAAAAGGGCAGGCGGACGTGGACCGGGTCCTGGAACTTTGTTTGAGGGAGAGCCGGGAAATGATCGCGATGATCTCCGAACTTTTGGACATCAGCAAGATGGAAGAAGGAAAGATGGTTTTAAAGCATGAAAAGATCCAGGTGGGGGAGCTGGTCGAAGACATTCTCCGGAATTTTTCAGAGATGGCCAAGACCCGGAAGATCACCCTGCGTTCAGGGATCGAGCCGCCGGTCTCCGGGATCTGCGGGGATGTTTTTCTCATCCGGAGGGTGTTCCTCAATTTGATCGGGAATGCTTTTAAGTTTTCGCCGGTCGGAACTTCGATCGAGATCACGGCGGCGCCTCAGGAGAAAAAGGGAACGGTCCTTTTTTCAGTACGCGATGAGGGCCGGGGGATCCCGCCCGAATATCACGAAAAGATCTTCGAAAAGTTCGCGCAGGTCCAGAACGTGGAAATGAAGAAAAGCGTGGGGAAAGGGATCGGTCTTACTTTTTGTAAAATGGCGGTCGAAGCGCACGGGGGCCGGATCTGGGTCGAAAGCGAAGCGGGGAAGGGAACGATTTTCCATTTCGAGCTTCCCGTCAGCCAGCCTTTGTAAGCTGCGGGTAGCATCGGACCACGAGTTACGCGCTACGGCTCCGAAAGTTCGCTGTAGAGGGAAAAAGGGGGCAGACCCCATTGTTTCGCAAGGACCACAGCGCTGCAATCTCGCCAAAAATAGTCGCCCTGAAAACCATGGAAGAAAAGAGATGAATGCGATATTGCGCGCGAGCAGTGAAAAAGTCCGGGCCCTGTTCTCCCGCGTGGAATTCTGGTTCGCACTCCTTGTCCTGGCGGTCTACGCCAACTGCATTCCTGGGGCCTTCGTCTGGGAAGACGAGCAACTCATCGTTAAAAATGTTTTCCTGACCCACTGGAAATTCCTGCCGGACCTTTTAACCAAGAACGCGGTGGCGGGTGCGGGGATGCCGAGTAATTTTTTCCGGCCGTTCCCGGCGCTGACGCATTTCCTGGATAGCCACTTGTGGGGTTCCCAGGCCTGGGGCCACCATCTCACCAATCTGTTTTTGGTCCTGGGGATGTCGTTGGCGGTTCTGAAATTATTCCGCTCGCTTTTTTCTCCGAGGATCGCGGGCGCCTTCGCCGCTCTCTTTTGCGTGCATCCGCTCCTCTCCGAGCTCGTGGCCTATGTCTCGGGGCGGAACGATCTTCTGGCGATCCTTTTTCTGTGCGTGGGGCTCCTGACTTATTCCAAGCGTCCCTGGCTCGCGGTCTTGTGCCATATTCTCGCCATGACTTCGAAGGAAAGCCTGGCCCTTTTCCCGGTGTTTCTCTGGATCTATCAGAAGATGCGCTGTGAGAAGATCGTGTGGCTACGCCTTCTGCCTTTCGTTTTGATCTCGGCGGGGTATATGGCGCTGCGTCTCACGGTCTTGAATTTCGGGAGCACGCTCAATTTTTATCAGCACTCGAATATTTTTACCGAACATTTCATTTATCGGCTCTACACCTATCTTACGACTCTCCCCAAAGCCCTGGCGCTCTGGGTGGCGCCCTATGATCTGCATCATGAGCGATCTTGGAAGGTATTCGTGGATCTGAGGTTGTTCCAGGTTTGGGGTTCCGCGCTTCTTCTCGTTGTGACCGCGTTCGCTCTTTGGCTAGGTCGGAGGAAATATCCGAAGGCGGTTTGGGGCGGCCTCTGGTTCCTCGTCGCAACGCTCCCGACCTCGAATCTCCTCATCCCGATCAACGCGATCTTTTACGACCACTGGTTCATCCTGCCGGGACTGGGGCTTGTGATCATGCTGGCGGATTTCGCGCAGCCTCTCGAGGAAACAAAAGGCGTGGGGCGGCCTCTCGGGAGGATCTTTTTTATCACGATCCTTGCGGCACTCGCTGTTCTGACGGTCCTGAATAATGGCCGGTGGGCGACGAACGAAAAACTTTACCGGCATATCCTTTACTGGGAACCCGGGTCCGCGAAGATTACCAGCAATTACGCGATGGCGCTCGATGACAGCGGAAAGCCCGAGGCCGCGATCGAGTATTACCGGAAAGCCATCGCGATCAGCGATGAATTCCCGCAGACGCATCATAATATGGGCATGTCTTACTTAAAACTCTCAAAGTTTTGGGAGGCTTTGGCGGAATATGACCAGGCGATCCGGATGGATCCGAACTTTTACCAATCCTGGTTTCAAAAAGGTCTGGTCCTGGCTCATTTGGGACAATTTCCGAAAGCAAGAGAGGCTTTGGAAAAGGCGCTTGCGATCTATTCCTACGAAGAACGGATCTATTTGAATCTGGCCGCGGTCCTTTGTCAGATAAGAGAGGGAAAGGAAGCGCGCGAGGTCCTTGAAAAAGGACGGCAGGCGCTTCCCGGAAGCATTCGCATCCAGAAATTCCTTTCCGAGCTTTCTAGCCAACCTTAAGGGCCTTACGTATGAATATTTATCCGGTGTCTGAAAGGAAGCGACAAGGTCTCCAGAGTCAGATGGAACGGCTCGGGATCCGTGAGCAGGACCTTGAGGAATCGTTCGTGTGCTCCGGAGGACCGGGAGGCCAGAATGTCAATAAGGTCTCCACGTGCGTTGTTTTGAAGCACAAGCCCACGGGCCTTTCGGTCAAATGCCAGCAGGAACGCACGCAGTCCATGAACCGGTACCGGGCGCGAAGGATGCTGGCCGACAAACTGGAAGCGCAGATCCTGGGACGGGAGAGTGAGGACGCCCGGCGGATCTCGAAGATCCGGCGCCAGAAACGCAAACGTTCTCGTCGCGCCAAAGACAAAATGCTCGATGACAAGCAGCGGCATGGCTCGAAGAAGCGACTCCGCGGCCGTCCCACGGAAGATTAAAAACCCAACAGTTCTCCGGGGCCCTTCGGCGAAAGTGGACGAGGCGGTGTGGGCGGGATACAATTCCTCCATGCGCACGGAAGCTGATCTTTATGTGGAAACGGGATACAAGGTCCTCTGGGAAGACGCGTTCTTTCTCGTGGTGGACAAGCCTGCGCCGCTTCCGGTCCACGCGGTCGGGCGCTTCAAGGAAAAGAACCTTCTTAGTCTTTTGATCCGGGATCTCGGCGCAGGGCCGGAAGGCTTCCGGATCGTGAACCGGTTGGACTCCGAGACGAGCGGGATCGTACTTGTCGCGAAGTCGAGCGTGGCGGCGGGGAAGCTCGGGAAGCTTTTCGAGAACCGGCATGTGGCAAAGGCTTATCACGCGGTGGTGTTCGGAAAGCCGGAAGCCCAGGAAGGTACGATTTCGGTCTCTCTGGGAACAAAGACGGATTGTAGCCAGCATATTCGTATTCCTGATCCTGCGGGCGAGACAGCGCGAACGGACTATCAGGTTTTAAACAGCTCCGGCGGGTATTCTCTTCTTAAGGTCATCCCTGAGACCGGTCGCACTCATCAGATCCGCGCGCACCTTTCCTTTCTGGGGCATCCGCTCGTCGGCGACAAGATCTACATTGATCCGAAGATCTTTGAGCGGTACATTCACGAAGGATGGCTTGAGGACATGCGGCCTGTGGTGAAGACCGAGCGTCTTCTGTTGCACGCGTCGCAGTTGGAATTCCGTCACCCCATGACGGGCGAAGCTGTGAAGTTCACCTCGGCGATCCCGCCTTGCTTTGATCTTTTTTTGAGCTCAGTGGAATAGTCCTGCCAGACTGTTATTGGTTCCGATTCGCTCGTCGTCACTCCCTGGCCCCGCCCCATCTAAGAGAGTGATCTTGCTTTCAAGGCCTTCCTTCTGCTAAAAAGCGGAATATTCTCACTAAGAAATACTCTTTGGGTGACATGTAAAATAAATGTTGAATTTAAAAGCAGGGCTTGTCATTATATAGCGCAATAATACCAAAAATGCACACTATGGCCCATTTGACATAAGGTTTTAACCATGAACGAGCAGCTTCTCAAAGTTAAAGATGTCATGGCCCGCCTTAACATTTCCCGACGGACCGTTTACCACTGGATCGAAGAGGGGATTTTGAAGCCCATTCGCTTGGGACATCTCTACCGTTTTGACCCAAGAGACCTTGACCAGCTTATTGAATCGGGGCGTAAGGCGGCGGCGCCGCAGCCAAAAAAAATCCTCGTGGTGGATGATGACATTCTTGTTCATGAATCCATTCGGATCATGCTCAGTCGCGCGGGCTACTCGGTCACCGTCGCCCATGACGGAAAGACCGCGGTGCAACTATCCCAGCGTGAAGATTTCAATTTGACGCTGACGGACATGCGCATGCCAGGCATGGATGGTTTGGAAACGCTGAAAGCGATCCGTAGGGTCCGCGAAAAAACAGGCCGAGAGATCCGTCCCGAGGTCATCATGACGGCGTATGAGGATAGTCACGCGAGAAACGAAGCGGAAACGATTGGCGTGAAGAACTTCATCATGAAACCTTTCGAGTTGGATTATTTTTTGGAAGTGATCAAGCGGAACATCGCTTAAGTTCAAACCCCCTCAAATCCTTTAATCCGGAGCGGCGGAAAGTTCGATCCCTTAAGACGATCAACACACATCCAGAGACAAGGAGCAAAAGAAACCGTGCTATTCCAGATCGCTGAAGCAATCCTTAAGAAAACGACAAAATGTCCGTCTGATTTTAAATGTTTAAAGGACGGTTGCTGCCCGGGATGTGAGATCGAAGATCTTTTTAGCGAAGAGCATGCTTTTGTTGAGAAGAAAGATTATGGGGTGTGTTCTTACGCAGCGCCGTTCGGGCATTCGACTATCTGCAGTTGCCCCACCCGTTGCGAAATATATCGAAAATACGGTAAATAATTAACCGTAATAAATATCCCCGAAGCGATCTCCAGCACAGCCCCCGATTTTTGTTCATAACCCCACTCTCGCATTTCGACGTCAAAACCGACTTGCCCGGGCAAATAGCGGCTTATGGCCCGAGGCTCAGTCTGAAAACTTCCGGCGGGCGAAGGAACGCGTCAAACAGGGGGAGAAGGCGCTATCCCGTCATGAGGCGCTGTTTTTCTTTGTGATATAATCCGTCCTTATCCAGAAAACAGAAGATGGTCGTTCTTCATCCATCAGGCAGGAGTTTCAATGAGCAGCTCAACCCAAGAATCAAACGCGACTTGCTGGGACCGTCCAAGTCCTTATTTTCATTTATGAAAGGCGACTTGGACTGCCCCATCCCGCCGCCGCAAAGGCGGGATAATATGTGTTGGGACTGTGGTTACCGGAGAGATTTCGAAAATACGTTTCTGGGGATCTGCACCTGGTTCGAGATCCACGGGAAGGGCGCGAACAAGGATATCCCCCCGGCGCTGGTCGAAAAGGGATGCAAGCATTGGAAGAAGAAACAAAAATGACATCGAGGGCGCGACCATGTTCGACAAACTGATCCAGTATCTGGTGACGCGGGCGGGCAGGGAGTATTCGGCGGGTTCCCGGGCGTTAGCGACGGTGCTGGGCCGAAGCTTTATGACGCAACATCCCTGGGTCTTTGCGGCCTTACTGGGAGGAATCACTTTTTATCTGTGCGCGGATCTTTTCGCCATCTTTTCCGGACGAGCTTGGTATGCTGACGGGTCATGGTGGTTCGTACGGCTTCTTAGGGATCAGAAGCCCTACTTGTCATGGGCTTCCAGGGAGTTTGGAGAAGGTTTTTTGCAAATGCCCGTTTTTTGGGCGATTAAATCTGGGATTCGAAACCTGCCGACCTTGTCTTTCTTGTTTTCAGCGCCTCTTTTTCTCCATTTATTTTTGAGTTTATGGCTTTGTGCCTGGGCGGCGGGACGAAAGAATCTCCGCTATTTGTTGTTTCCGCTGATCTCATTGTTTGCGGGTTCTATGAATGGGTCCATGGTGATTGTCGCTGAAGGGCTTCTGATGGTGTCCTTATATTGGGCGTTACTGTTTTTCATTCTTTTCTGTGAGAGTTTTAATTTCTGGAAAGCGTCCATATTCGCCGTCATGGCTTTTGTGAGCTTTCGGACCTATGAATCCATGGCCTACCTTGGAATGATCTTGGGAGCTCTCGCGATTTGGCGATCCTGCCGCGAAGAAAAAAATCCATTCAGCCGAGCGATCTGGATCTTTATTGCGTTTTGGTTTTTCACCGGCGCATTGATCGCGATGCAATCGATTATCGCGCCTTCCTGCCCACAAAACTTTGAGGGTTTCAAGAACGGTTTTTTTTCAGTAATCAATCTCGGTCTCTTGGGAAAACACCCCATGTTGTTTTTGTCGCTCGTGGCGATCCTATTTTTGTCAGCGATGCCCTTCATGGCGGGTAAATCTGGTAGAAGGATCTTTTCTTTTTCGTTCTGGGTTTTCTGCCCTTTTGCGGTTTTCCTTGGATTCATTCCCTTATTTTTCCCTGGCTGGGTCCATCCGGCCACCCATTATCAGATGCGTGGGTTTTACTGTTTTTTACCAGTGCCGCTTACTTTTGTTTTGTTGGGATTACGGGCCTTCCCGCAATTTCAAAAAAGGCGATCCTGGGTCCGTGGCTTTATGATAGTGGCGGTTTTAGCTTGCGCGCAGATCACCTGGCATGTTTTCGCGACAATGCAATGGAGGAAATATTGTTCCGCATTTTGCGATTCGTTGGCGAGCCATAAGGGGATCATCCCTTTCAAACAAACTCAGCTGACTCCCGAGGCGTTGATGAAACGTGGGGTTGTGGACATGGGCTGGACTTGGACCTACCAGCTGCTTAGTGTATTACTGACACCCGGAGGGAAAGTCCGCGCTATCATCGAGTATCTTCCCATGGGACCGAGTTCGAAAAGAAAGTGGGCTTTTAATGCGCGTCATCCTGCCAAGAGGCCGGATTTATCTGCTTATGGTATTGTTTATGAGATCGAAGACGATAAATAGACGCAACGTTTTTTTGAGATTCTTTTAAGAAGAGCTATTTTTTAAAAAATATCCAAACGGCCGCACTTTAGACGTTAAGCGCTTTCCAACACAGGCCCTTGAGCAGATTTATATTTCAGAGGTTAGCGCTGGAACGCAACAAGGCGCTCAAGCCTTGGAAGAAGAAACAAAAATGACATCGAGGGCGCGACCATGTTCGACAAGCTGATCCAGTATTTGGTGACGAGGGCGGGCAGGGAGTATTCGGCGGGTTACCGGGCGGTGGCAACGGTGTTGGGTGCGGTGCTTTTTCTCGCGGGCTGGCCGGTGCTCGTGGGAGTGTGTGGGTTGTGGGGGGAAGAGGTTTTTATCCGTGGTGTGATCGTGGTCCTTGCGAGCTTTCTTTTTTTTGCGACGGGCATTCCGTGGGTGATCTGGGCTGTGTTTTGGCAGCTCTCGAAAGGGAAGGGGACCCCCGTTCCCGCGGTGCCGACCAGGGAACTGCTGGCTTCGGGGCCCTACAGGTATTGTCGCAATCCCATGATGCTCGGTTTTTTTCTGTATCTGTCAGGCTGGGCCGTGATCTTCAACCGGACGGGTTCCTGGGCCGCGGCTTTTGTCTTGATCGTTCTTTTGGTTCTCGAGATCAAACTCATTGAGGAGAAGGAGCTCGAACAGCGTTTCGGCGACGCTTATCGCGCTTACAAGAAAACGACACCGTTCCTTCTTCCGAAGCTCTGGGCCTAGGACCCTGCCTCAAAAATGAAAAAGTCCCGATGCTTTTGCGGGGTGGTGGCAGGGTTGCTTTTCTCTCTCTCCGGCGGCTTCCCGAATTCCTTGATGGCGGATGAGGATATTCCGCGGCTGCCCAAATTTTATCTGGACGGAAAGCTCGTCACGCCGACGATCCAGGATTTGTCGGGCTTTGGCACGCGCCCTCTGCGATTGCTGGTCCACCGGAACAACCGGGCGCATCATGAAGAACTTATTCAGGTGTTTGCGCTCGGCGCGCGTGAAGGAGAGGATCTCCGGATGGAGCTCGCGGCCCCCGTGGTGGGAATGCGTGTGACGCTTTACAAGATCCTGCAGGAGCCCGACGGCGCCCGCTATCTGAGCATGCCCTCTTCGATTTATTTTGATAAGCCGGGGGAGGCTCTCTACAAGGAAACGGTCGCGCCTTTTCGCGAAGCCTTTTTCATTATCGTCTTTGAGAAAACCGATTCGCCGGACGAAAAAGAGGTTAATGTCCGTTATTTCGAAGAACGAGTGAGGCGGCTTTCGATCGCGGCCAGGACCAATCTGTTCTTCTCTTCCCTAAAATTGAAGATGAAGGATCTCTCGGGGACGGAAGAGAATGAGTTCTTCGAAAGGGACGCGCAACTCCTCGTCGGGCGCCTCATCCATCCGCGCCGTATCTTCCTCGTGCGCATCTGGAAAGCCGCTTCAACAACACCTTAAAACAGCAGTTTCAGTTTTTCTTCGGATGAGTATAATACGGCATTCGTTCACCGATCGATCAACACAGGAATCGTCCTATGAAAAAAGAGCCTTCAAGCGCGTCAAAACTGGTCAAAGGTCTGGAAGGGGTTGTTGCCGCTCAGACATCCTTAAGCGATGTGGACGGCGAGAACGGCCGGCTTCTTTATCGTGGCTTTCCCATCGGGGAGCTTGTCGAAAAATCCCACTTCGAGGAAGTCACGTATCACCTTTGGTACGCGAAACTTCCCAATACCGAAGAGCTCCGGGTTTTTAAGGAGACGCTGAAGGCGCAAAGACCTTTATCGGAGATCGCGCTGAAGGTTCTGAAACTTCTCCCCACGCATACTCATCCGATGAGCGCTCTCCGGACGATGTGTTCGCTGATGGGAAGTATCGATCCGCGGGCCCATATCGTGAATCCCGAGGAATCCCAGCGCAAGGCGTATCACCTGACGGGCGTTTTCCCGACGATTATCGCGGCTTTCTACCGGCTTCGCGAAGGCAAAGAGCCCATCGAACCGGACATGAGCCTTTCGCATGCGGCCAATTTCCTTTATATGATGCACGGCACCAAACCGACGCCGGAAATGGAAAAGGCGCTCGATGCCTATCTGATCCTTTTGGCGGACCATGGGCTTAACGCCTCGACATTCGCGGCACGCGTGACGACGGGAACTCTGTCGAACCTGTATTCGGCGGTCACTTCCGCGGTCGGGACGCTTGCGGGCGAGCTCCATGGCGCGGCGAACCAGTACGCGATGGAAATGATCCTCGAGATCGGGAAGCCGGAAAATGCGGTCGCTTATGTGAACAAGCTTTTGGACGAAAAAAAGAAGGTGATGGGCTTCGGGCACCGGATCTACAAGACCCGCGACCCACGCGCCGAGGCGTTCCGCCAGATCGCGCACGACCTGTGCGTCAAGGCGGGGAAGATGGACTGGCTTGAGATCGCCGCGCATGTTGAGAAGGTCATGATGGACCGGAAGAAGATCCCCTGCAACGTGGACTTTTTCTCGGCGCCGGTGCTTTATGTGCTCGGATTCCCGCCGGATTTTTTCACGACGGTCTTTGCCGCAAGCCGCGTAGCCGGTTGGAGCGGACACATCATCGAGCAGCAGCTGGACAACCGTCTGATCCGACCGCTCGCGGAATACATTGGACCGCAGGAGCAGTATTACATTCCGCACGAAGAACGGAAATGACGCAACGCAGCAGTTTGTTGCGTCATCCCCGAATGTATTGATCGCGCTGGCTTTCAATAAAGCTTTAATGAAAGCGAGTGCAGCACTGAACTTCTTATGATGCTTTATAGGTCGTTCAGTGCGGGGATCCAGGACTGGATTCCCGCTTCAAGCATGCGGGAATGACAAAGAACAGAATGGCCACGTTTTGTCGTCACCGACAACCCGTATATTTTTGAAAGAGTGTCATGACCGCGAATCTTGATTACGCGTACGATCAATACCTGAAGGCCCACGAAGCCCGCGCGATTCCCGCCCTGAACCGGTTCAAAGAAAAGCTCAACAGTCCGGAATTCGCCTACGGACGATTCACCGTCCCGGCTTTTTACAAAGCTTTCTTCGTCACGCCCAAGCAGCAACACCTTCTCAAGCGCGCCGCCTCCGCTTTTTCCCAGATCCTTAACAAAACGGCGCGTCTTTATTTTGAAGAGGCACAGATGAGATCCCGCTTTCATCTTTCGCCCGAGGCTGAGGAGCTTGTGAAGATCGATCCAGGCTACTCGCAGCACGTTGTCTTCAGCCGCTTTGACGCGCTTCTGGAAGGTGAGAGCCTGAAACTTCTGGAGTTCAATTGCGATGCTCCGGTAGGCGCTGCCTACGCCGACCATCTCGAGTTCGCGCTCCTCTCCGAAGAGCTGGTCCGGTCTTTCGCCGAGGAACATCACTTGGTCGCGAGCGAACGCATTCAAGGCGTTCTTTCCACCCTGCTTTCGGTTTACGAGGAATTCGGCGGCTACGAAACCCCGCAGATCGCGATCGTGGATTGGCGGCACGCGAGAACGGCTCCGGAGTGCGAGCACATGAAAAGCCACTTCGAAGCCAAAGGCTACAAAACGACGATCGCGGATCCCCGGGAGCTTCAGTACAAAGGCGGAAAGCTTTATCACAAGGGCTTCCGCGTGCACCTGATCTACCGGCGCGCGACCTTTGACGAACTCCTGCAGCGGCTAGACGAGGTTCAGGACCTCTTGCGCGCGTACAAAGACAAGGCCGTGTGCATGGCCAATCCGTTGCGTTCAAAACTCGCTTCGAGTAAGGCTGTCTTTTCACTTTTGACGACACCGGAATGCGACCGTTTCTTCACGGAGAACGAAAATGAAATGAAACGCCAGCACCTTCCGTGGACGCGCTGTCTTTCCGACGCCGAGGATTTTTACGGTCACCGGAAAGTTTTTCTGATCGATTTCCTGAAGGACGAGAAGGACACGGTCGTTCTGAAGCCCTCGGGTTCGAGCCACGGCTCCCGCCGGGTGCACATCGGTCGCGAGACGCCGGACGGCGACTGGAACGCGGTGGTGGACAAGGCCTTGAAGGAAGAGGACTGGGTGATCCAGGAGCAGGTCCCGGTCCCGGTGATCACCGTTCCCGACGTCGTGAACCAGAAACTCGACTTCATTTACAAAAAATTCAATTTCAATTTGCTGGTGGCCGGCGGAAAATACACGGGCGGCTTTGTCCGCTTAAGCGACGAAAGTGTGATCAATGTGGCAACGGGCGGCGGTCTTGTGCCCGCCCTTTGGTCCGATGCCGCGCCCGAGAGTTTCACTCCGTGAAACAGACAGTAGACCTGAGACGGAAGTCTTGGGCCTGATTTGGAATTTGCTTTGCGGAGCGACCGGGAGTATTCTTATCGGGCACGGAGAAGGAGGCTGGGTCTGTGACTAAGAAGAAAAAAAGGATCTTTACTCTTCAGGAAGCGGATGGGCTTGTGCCCGAGCTCGAAAAGCGTTTAAAAGTCCTCCGGACCAAAAAAGAAGCTTACGCCCGCACGCACGATCTTCTTTTCATGCATGAGCTTGTTTGCGCGGCAGAGCGAACCCACGGTTTTTTGGAACAAGAGGACGGCCTCGAAAGCGGGATCCACGCGCTGGAGGAGGCGATCGAGGAGCTGGCCAAAGACGTCGAAGCCGTATTCGCCACCGGTTGCCTTTTGCGCAACATCGAGACAGGGCATGTGGAGTTTCCCGGGATACATGAAGGTCAACGAGTCTATTTTTCCTGGCGGATCGGAGAGCCATCCGTAGGCCATTGCCGTTTTCCCGGGAAAAAAGTCCACGAGCGAGTCCCCCTTCATTCCAAGCGATCCGGGAGCAAGAGATCTTAATGTTCTGTTCCAAGCATCAAAATTCAGGAGGTTTTATGAAGGTTCGCTTTGCAGGGATTTTTTTATTTCTTATGAGCCTGATGCCCGTTTGTGGCGCTGCGCCTGTGTCGCTCCAGCAAAGCACGATCGAAGACCAGAAAGGGATCGAGGTTACCATTTACAATAGCAATATCGCCCTCGTCAAAGACTCCCGGAAGTTGACACTTCCGGCCGGTGAAGGGGAACTCCGTTTCATGGATGTGGCCTCGAGCATAAATCCCGTGACCGTGAGCGCGAGGTCGCTTAACTTCCCGAATGATTTCTCCGTGCTCGATCAGAATTACGAGTATGACCTGATCAGTGAAACCCGCCTCCTTGATAAATACGTCGGCAAAAAGCTCAAGATCCTCCGGTGGGATGAGACCCTCAGCAAAAAAGAAGAGGTCGAAGCGACGCTCCTGAGCAATAACGAAGGACAGATCTACCAGATCGGTAAAGAAATTTATCTGGGATATCCGGGCACCAAGGTGGTTCCCTCGATCCCCGAGAACCTTATCTCGAAACCGACGCTCACCTGGCTTTTCACCAACAAAAGCGCGAAGGCGCACGAGCTCGAGGTTTCCTATTTGACCGGGGATCTCAGCTGGAAAGCCGATTATGTGGCAACGCTTGACGGGAGCGACAAGTCGCTCGATCTTTCCGGATGGGTGACGATCGATAACCAAAGCGGTACGGTCTATCGGAACGCCCGTTTGAAACTGGTCGCCGGCGATGTGAACCGCGTGAGTGAGCCCCTGTATGCCCGGAAAGGCATGCGGGCGGAAATGATGATGGATGCCGTGGCCGCGGCGCCGCAGTTCGAAGAAAAGGCTTTTTTTGAATATCATATTTATGATCTGCAGAGACGCACAACGCTCAAGGACAAACAGACCAAGCAATCAGTCTTCTGGGGGCCTCGGGTGTGGGAGCGAAGAAAGAATTCCTGGTCTCGGGTACGCCCAATTATTATTTTTACGCGATGCCGGGGCAGAAACAAAAACAGGATGTGAACGTCTTTGTGGAGTTCAAGAACTCCCAGGCCAATCGTGTCGGGATGCCGCTCCCTCAAGGGACGGTCCGGATGTACAAAAAAGACACCGATGGCAGTCTTCAGTTCATCGGGGAGGATAACATCCCGCACACCCCCAAGGATGAGAACGTGCGCCTCAAGATCGGCAAGGCTTTTGATGTGGTGGCCGAGCGCGTTCAGATGGATTACAAGCACATCTCGAACCATATGCACGAGACCGAATGGGAAGTGACGATCCGCAATCACAAGGCGGAAGCCGTGGTGGTGGGGGTCCTTGAGCCTCTTTATTCGGACTGGAAGGTTCTGACGAGTTCTCATACCTACAAGAAAGTGGACGCGAACACGCTGCGTTTTGATGTCTCTGTGGGAAAGGACGCGGAAGTCGTGGTTCGCTATCGTATCCAGGTGAAGTCCTGATGTTTAACTGCATTTTCAGTGAAGGACACAAATACAAAAATCTCCTGAACGGACAGTGGGTGACGCCGCGTTCCGGAAAGTGGGACAGGATCCTTTCGCCGGCGGATGGTTCCTTCGTCGGGGAAGTGCCTGCGGCGGGGTTGGAAGAAGCGGACGAGTTCCTCAAAACAGCGGCCGCGGCCCAAAAGGCTTGGGCGAAGGTGCCGGTGAGTGAACGTGCGGCGATCCTTCACAAGGCAGCGGACATTTTGTTGCGCGAAAAGGATGTGATCGCGGAAGTCCTGATGCGCGAGATCGCGAAGAACCGGAAGTCCTGTCTTTCCGAAGTTACGCGCACGGCCGACCTGATCCACTTCACCGCGGAAGAAGGCAAGCGTGTTACCGGCGAAAGCCTTTCGTCGGGGGCGTTCCCCGGATTCCATGAAACAAAACTTTCGATCGTGAACCGCGTCCCTGTGGGCGTCGTGCTTGCGGTCGCACCTTTTAATTATCCCATCAATCTGGCGGCCTCGAAGATCGCCCCGGCGCTTGTGGCGGGGAATGCCGTGGTTTTCAAACCGCCGACGCAGGGGGCCGTGAGCGCTCTTTATCTGGCGCGCGTTTTTTGCGAAGCCGGGATCCCGGCCGGTGTGCTGAATGTCATCACAGGCCAGGGCCGCGCGATCGGGGATTATCTGGTGAGTCATCCGGCCGTCAACATGGTCGCTTTTACGGGAAGCAGCAAGGTTGGAAAGCACATAGCGTCGATCGTGGGCATGAAGCCGCTCTTGATGGAACTCGGAGGCAAAGACGCGGCGATCGTTCTGAAGGACGCGGACCTTGTCCTGGCCGCCAAACATATCGTGGACGGGGCTTTCTCCTTTTCCGGACAGCGGTGCACGGCCGTGAAGCGCATTTTGGTGCTGGAACCGGTGGCGGACAAACTGATCGCGGAACTTTTGCCGCTTGTGAAAAAAATGACCGTGGGACGGCCGGAAGACAACGCTGACATCACGCCACTGATCTCCACGGAAGCCGCGGATTTCGTCGAGGAGCTGATCCGGGACGCGATCCAGAAAGGCGCGAAGCTTCTCACGGGGAACAAACGCGAAGGGAACATCATCCATCCGACCTTGTTCGATCGTGTGACCGGGGCGATGCGCGTCGCCTGGGAAGAACCTTTCGGCCCGGTGCTTCCGATCCAGAGGGTTCAGAGCGTCGAAGAAGCGGTGAGGATCACGAACGAATCGGAGTATGGGCTTCAGGCCTCTGTCTTTACCGAAGATCTGGATTCCGCGTTCAGGGTCGGAGCTCAGCTTGATGTCGGCACGGTCCAGGTGAACGGAAAAACGGAACGCGGTCCCGATCATTTTCCTTTTATCGGGGTCAAGAGCTCCGGGTTGGGGACCCAGGGGATCCGTTATTCGATCGAGGCCATGACGCGCTCCAAGGCCATCGTCCTCAATTTCCATTAACGTTTTGCGCGCTAGCGCGGGGCGGGGAAAAAAACGGAAAAGCGTGAGCCTTGGCCCGGCGTGCTTTGGCAGGTGGCATGACCGCCGTGCGCTTCCATGATGTGCTTCACAATCGCTAGCCCCAATCCGGTGCCTCCCAATTCTTTCGAGCGGGCCTTATCCACGCGAAAGAAACGCTCAAAAATGCGTCTCTGAGCTTCCTCAGGAATGCCGGATCCCGTATCCTCGATCGTGATCGTGACCCCTTCGAGGTTTTGATCCGCTGAAAGGACGATCCGGCCCTCAGGTTTGTTGAATTTGATGGCGTTGTCGAGGAGGTTGATGAAGACCTGATGGATCTTGTCGCGGTCTCCCGACAGCCAGAGGGGTTGGGGTGTGATGTGGTTCTCGACCGAGATTTGTTTTTCTGAAAGCCGTGACTTGAAGCGTTCGAGGATGGCCGGAAGCTCGGCGGAAAGATCGACCTTCTCTTTCTTGATCAGGGACGCGCCCTGTTCGATCTCGCCGAGCGTCAGAATATCTTCCACGAGCCGTCCGAGCCGGTCTGTTTCTTCCGCAACGATCTTCAAGAACCGTTCGCTGGTCGCCGGGTCTTTGGAGGCGCCCGCGAGCAGGGTTTCGATAAATCCCTTGATCGAGGTCAGCGGCGTTCGAAGTTCGTGCGAAACGTTCGCTACGAACTCCTTGCGGATATTTTCGAGACGGCGAAGTTCCGTCATGTCATGAAAAACAAGAATGCCGTCGATCTCGCGAGCAGGTCCCTTCAGGACCACGACGCTCAAGCGAAGGACCTTTTTGGTTTCCCCGGAGAGATGGAGTTCCTCAGAGACGGTCTTTTGTTCCCTGAAGGCCAGGTCCACGATCTTTTCGATCTGGGGATGGCGTGTGATCTCGATCAAACTTTTTCTCTGAACTTCGGAGGCCATGCACCCGAAGAGTTTTTCAGCGGTCGGGTTCACGAGCACGACCTGTTTTTGGCGATCCACGGCGATCACGCCCTCGTTCATATGATCCAGGATCACGGCAACCTTGCCTTTTTCAGTCTCAAGGTCCTCGATGCGCGAACGCAAGGACGCGGCCATTTGGTTCATCGTGTTCGCGAGCATCTTGAGTTCATCCTGTCCGTCCATCAGGATCTTTTCCGACCAATCTTCGCGGGCGTATCGTTCGGCGACTGAGGTGATGCGGCGAATACGTTTCGTGAGGTGATTGCTAAAAAGGATGCCCGCGAGCAGGATGATCAAGATCCCGGGGACGGCCGTGAACATGACGGAGCGGCGGACCGAGGCGAGGATCTGATCGATGCGCGCGATTGGCATCGCCGCACGCACCACCCCCCGTACCTGCTCCCGGTCCAAGATAGGCATGGCGACATAAAGCATCCGCGTTTTTAAGGTCATGCTGTAACGGATGCTCACGCCTGTTTCTTTTCGGAGAGCCGCCGTGACTTCGGGCCGTAGAGCATGATTTTCCATCTGGGAGAGCTCAGCCGGACTTTCGCTCGAATCGGCGAGCACCACTCCGTTGAGGTCTATGATCGTCACACGAACATCGGTTCCTGCGGAGATCTTCCGGATCTGTTCCTGAAGGCGTTCGCTATTTCCCAAAAGAGGGAATGCCGCCTCACGGATGAGAACCGCTTGGCGGGTCAGGGAGTTTTGAAGCTCAGCAAGATCGCGCTTCTCGAGAAAACGAGAGAGTGTCCAGTCGTTGATGATCAAGACAAGGATGAAGATGATGCCGTAGAGAACCAGAAGCCGTTTGGCGAAGCCGATCTTGAGGTGGCCCATATTATTCTCCGTCGAAGCGGTAGCCGACGCTTTTAACGGTGACGATCCGTTCCGCCTCTTTTCCGATCTTTTTCCGGAGTTGTCCAATGTGCATGTCGACCGTGCGCGTTTCGATATTCACGGAGTTTTCGTAACCCCAGACCTTGGACAAAAGGATCTCGCGCGTGAGCACTCTTCCTTTGGAAGCCATAAGGAGGCTCAAAAGTTCGAATTCCTTGGCGGTGATCTCCACAGGTTTTCCTTTCAGGCGAAGCTCATGTTTTGTCCTGTCGAGTTCGAGGGTGCCGGAGCGCAGGATCTCTTGAACGGGTTTTTCGCGAGTGCGTCTCAGGACGGCCTTGATGCGGGCCACGAGCTCGCGCGGGCTGAAAGGTTTGGTGATGTAATCATCCGCGCCGAGTTCAAGCCCTACGATCTTGTCGGATTCGGCTCCTTTAGCGGTCAGCATGATGATCGGGATTGTTCGAGCTTTGTCGTTCTGTTTGAGGGTTTTGCAGATCTCGAGGCCGTTCATCTCCGGGAGCATCAGGTCGAGGACCACGAGCGCCGGTTTTTCTCTAAGCGCGGTCTCAAGGCCAGTGCTGCCTTTGGTCGCGGTGAGGACACGAAAGCCTTCCTGCTCGAGATTGTATTTTACAAGCTCGATAATGTTCTTTTCATCTTCAATGAGGAGGATGGATTCGTTTGTCATAGAAATTCAGCGGGGCATTTTACCACAGCGAAAGGTTTCATGGGGAGGACATCCTGCGAGACTTTTTTCGTCCAATTTTACATAGACAAAGCGGGTGTTTTGGATAAACTGAGGCCAGAAGATAGCCCTTATTTTCGGACCAACAAACCTTCGAATACAATCAGCGATTTGAGCAGAGGAGAGCACTATGGTCTTCGGTTTCTTACTTCCCAAGGAAGGGAATTTCTTCGATCTTTTTGACAAGCAGGTGGATTACGCGGTCCAGGCCGCGACCCACTTTGTGAAGATCGTGGCGGACTTCAAGGTGACGGATGAAGAGGTTGCGGTCATGAAGGACATCGAGCACCGTGGAGACCAGGTGACGCACCAGATCATGGACCAGCTCAACAAGACTTTCATCACGCCATTCGACCGTGAGGATATCCACGCCCTGGCCAAGGAGCTTGATGACATCATCGATATGCTCTACACCATCACCAAGCGTCTTCGCGTTTACAAGATCCTCAGCCCAGACAGGAACCTCGCGGAGTTTTCCCGAGTGATCGAAATGTCCGTCAAAGGCGTTTCGCAAGCTATCAAAGGTCTCCGGGACATGAAGCAGAGTAAGGAGATCCTGAAAGCTTGTATCGAAGTGAACAGCCTCGAGAATCTCGGCGACAAGATGCGCGACGATATGCTGAGCGATCTTTTTGAAAAATACGCCAAGGATCCTGTCTCCGTGATCAAATGGAAAGACATCTATCAGGACGCGGAAACGGTCCTCGACGTTTGCGAGGATGCCGTGCACGTGGTCGAGTCGATCCTTGTTAAGCAGGCCTAAGAGCGCATGACCTTTTACATCGTCGCACTCATCTTCCTGGCTCTTCTCTTTGATTTTCTGAACGGGTTCCACGATTCCGCGAATTCAATCGCGACCATCGTCTCGACACGCGTCCTCACCCCTCAAAAAGCGGTTCTTTGGGCCGCTTTTTTTAATTTGATCGCGTTCTTTTTTTTCGGGCACCACGTCGCGAAGACCATGGGGAAGGGGATTATCGACATCGCGATCGTGGACAATCACGTGATCTTCGGAACTCTGATGGGAGCCTGTATCTGGAACATCATTACCTGGTATTTTGGACTTCCGACGAGCTCCTCCCACGCGTTGATCGGCGGCTTGATCGGCGCGGCCCTTGTGAAAGCCGGGCCGAGTTCCCTTGTCATGGCGGGGATCATGAAAACCGTCGTTTTTATCTTCATTTCCCCGGTCGCCGGGCTGATCCTTGGTCTGGCTTTTGGGATCGCGGTTTACTGGATCTTCAGGAAAAAAGCGCCATCCCAGATGGACCATCTTTTCCGCAAAGGACAGCTTCTTTCCGCGGCCCTTTACAGCCTCGGGCACGGCGGGAACGATGCGCAAAAGACCATGGGCATTATCGCGAGCCTTCTTTTCAGCGCCGGTTTGATGGGGAAGACATTTGAAATTCCGCTTTGGGTCGCACTTTCTTGTTACCTGGCGATCGGACTTGGGACCATGTTCGGCGGGTGGCGTATCGTGAAAACCATGGGGCAGAAGGTCGCAAAACTCCGTCCGATGGACGGGTTTTGCGCGGAATCCGGAGCTGCCGTGACGCTTTTTGTTTCCTCTTCGCTTGGCGTTCCCGTCAGCACGACGCATACGATCACCGGCGCCATTATGGGCATCGGTTCTCTGAAACGGTTAAGCGCCGTGAAGTGGGGCGTCGCGGGGAACATTATCTGGGCGTGGGTTCTCACGATCCCGTGCTCGGCCGCTATCGCCGCTCTCTCGTACGCTTTCGCGCGACGGTTTTTTTAGTTACATCCCCTTCTCCTAAAGTAAGCCTTCCGGAACACGTTCCCCAGATCCGATCTTGGAAAGGGCCGGATTTTACCCATTCCTTACACCTCCATCACGAAGACTTGACATAGGTTTTCTATACTTCCGGCATGGCAACAAAACCGATCCCATTTAACCGGAGGAGAACGAAACCCATGAAATATCCCCTTTTCATTAAATTGGCGAGCGTTTTGCTCGTCTGCCTTTTAACTTTTACGTCCTCTGCATTTGCGAGCGACGCTGAGCTTATGGCCATGGTCCAGAATATGCAAAGGCAAATGAACGAATTGCAGACGACCGTCATGGCGCAGAAGGCCGAGCTTCAGGCGCTCAAAGAGGGCGGTGGAGGAAAGCTCCAGATGGCTTCGAGAGGCGTCGAAGCAACGCCGCCGATGAGCGAAGTCGAATTCAAAGAACGGTTAAAAGACACCACGGGCGGCGCGGACAAATGGCTCAAAGACCTCAAGTTCAGCGGGGACCTCCGATTGAGATATGAAGCGTTCCATTTGAACGGGAATACCGCGGCCACGACTTCCGAACCCAACCGGAACCGTTTCCGCTTTCGTCTTCGCTACGGATTTGAAAAGAAATTCAACGATGAAATGAAGATCGGGTTTTCAATGGCGAGCGGCGAAAAAATGGGTGCGAATGGTTATAACACAGACCCTGTCTCGACGAATCAGTCGCTCAATAACGATTTCAACTTCAAGAATATCTGGATCGAAAAGGCCTATGCGACGTACACGCCGGAATGGGCCAAGGCGGGTCCGGTGTCTGGCGCGGAAGTCACGGCTGGCAAGTTCAACAATCCTTTTGAAAAAGGATCTACCGATATGATCTGGGACCGGGACCTCAAGCCGGAGGGCATCTATGAAAAGGTCGATGCCAAGCTTCTGGATACCGAGAACCTGGATCTCAACAGCTACCTGACGGCAGGGCAATTTGTTCTTAAGGAGTCGGGAACCACGGGCACGAAAGACGCGAACCTGTTCGCTTATCAGGCGGGGGTGAATCCCGTGTTCTATGTGCCGGGGCTGGAAAGGCCGGTGGATGCCCTCTCGGCGATCTCCGTCTACAATTATCAGAACTATGCCAATACTTCGAATTGGTATATCGATGGGACAAGTCAGGCCAACGGGAACCCTAGCTATGACGCAAATACTCTGTCGGCCCGGAATTTTAATATCCTGAGCTTCTATCAAGAGATCAATATCTTCCCTCACGGGATCCCCGTCAAACCGTTCGCTGAGTTTGCGCGCAACATGAGCAATACCTCCGGCCTCTCTGCTGCGACGCCCAATAATTCCATGCAGGGCGGGGAGGATGCCTGGTCGCTAGGTCTGACGATCGGGAAGCTCGCGAAGAAAGGCGATTGGCAAGCGAGCTACCAATACAAGTACATTGGCGCGAATTCCGTGGTGGGCGCTTTCAATGACAGTGACTTCGGAGGCTATAACTATGGCGGTGCCGACAAGGCGGGAAATGTCATCAAGCTGGGCTATAACCTCACGAAATATCTGACCTTGAACGGCGCGTGTTATCTCGTGCGGCCGATCACTCAGCGGGCGACCACCACGAACGGGATGCAGCCCGACCAGTCGGTTCGCCGGTTCCAGATGGATATGACCTGGAAGTTTTAAAGTTTACAAGGATTTTACATCGTTCACCACAGAGGTCCTGTAAAATAGGACCCAGCACATAAAGGGAGGATCCAAGATGAAAATCGATCGATTGCTTAAAGTGGCGGGGGTGGCCTTCAGTATCTTT
This sequence comes from Candidatus Omnitrophota bacterium, assembly GCA_043803685.1. Lineage (GTDB taxonomy): Bacteria > Omnitrophota > Omnitrophia > Omnitrophales > Aquincolibacteriaceae > Aquincolibacterium. The sequence goes on along the minus strand of JAZDJU010000037.1, from coordinate 196,660 downwards.
TGCGTCGGGATTTTGCCGGTCCACGCGAAAGAAAAAATGATCCAGATCAAGGGGTCGGACACGATCGTGAATTTGAGCCAGGCATGGGCAGAGGAGTACATGGCCCAGCATCCCGAAGCGAGCATTGCCGTGACGGGAGGCGGTTCCGGGACCGGGATCGCGGCTTTGATCAATGGGACCACCGATCTCGCCAACGCGAGCCGCAAGATCAAGAAAAAAGAGCTCGAAGATGCCCAGAAGGCCGGATACTATCCAGAAGAGTTCGAGGTGGCGATCGACGCGCTCGCCGTGATCGTCAATCCGGCGAATCCTGTCAAAGAGCTGACGATCGATCAGCTTTCCGGCATTTTTACGGGGCAAATCACGAACTGGAACGAAGTGGGAGGCAAAGATCAGAAGATCCTCGTCCTCTCGCGTGAAAGGAATTCCGGAACCCATATGTATTTTCTGGAGCATGTATTGAGGAAGGGGAATGAAAAAGGCCCGGAACAGTTTGCGCCGTCGGTCCTTATGTTGCCGTCTTCCGAGGCGATCATTAGTGAAACCTCGACAAGCGAAAGCGCGATCGGTTATGACGGACTTGGCTACGTGACCTCGAAGGTCAAAACCATTGCCGTTGCCAAGAAAAGCGGGGATCCCTTTGTTCAACCATCCAAAGAGACCGCGACGAACAGGACCTACCCGATCTGGCGGTTCCTTTATGTGTATACGGCCTTCAAACCTCGGGGAGAGATCAAGGCGTTTATTGATTTTGCCCAGAGCGAAAAGGGGCAGAAGATCGTTGAGGATATGGGGTTTGTGTCGCTAGGCAAGAAGTAGATCTTGAGCGGTTTTTCGGATAGGTTTTAAGAATGTTTTATAGGGGACAGGCAGTCACGTAATGCCTGTCCCCTGTAAATTATGGCGGTGAGAGAAATAATGAAAAAATTCCGGGAAGTGATCATTGAAAAAGCCATTCTCGCGAATGGCTTTGCGTGTATTCTCTTTGTTATCCTCATCTTTGTTTTTTTAGCCAAAGACGGCCTTGCTCTTTTTAAAACGGTTACGATCCAGGATTTTCTTTTCGGACGGATCTGGAGCCCGCTGAACGAACCGCCTCAATTCGGCATTTTGCCGCTTTTCCTTGGTTCCTTGTTCGTGACGATCGGAGCAACCGTCATTTCTGTTCCTCTGGGTCTTGCCTGCGCGATCTTTATCGGAGAGATCGCGCCGCGCTGGATGCGCGAATTTCTTAAAGCCGGCGTGGAACTCCTTGCCGCGATCCCAAGCATTGTGATCGGTTTCATCGGGATGGCCATGCTGGGTCCCATTGTCAAAAACCTGTTTCATCTTCCGACGGGTCTCACCGCGCTAACGGGATCCATCGCTCTGGCCTTTATGGCTATTCCAACGATGGTCAGCATTATGGAAGACGCCATTACCTCCGTGCCGCGGACTTATAAGGAAGGATCCTATGCGCTCGGGGCCACGCATTGGCAGACCATCTATCGGGTCATCATTCCTGCGGCCTCTTCCGGGATCGTGGCCGCGATCATGCTTGGGATCGGACGCGTTATCGGCGAAACAATGGCGGTGATGATGCTCACCGGTAATGCTTCCGTGATGCCGAACACGATCCTCGCGCCCGTCAGGACCATGACCGCCACGATCGCCGCTGAAATGGGAGAAACTGTGCGCGGAAGCGAGCATTATTTTTCGCTTTTTGCCATCGGCCTGGTTCTCTTCGCGATCACATTTCTTATCAATTTTCTTGCCGATATGGCGCGCCACAGGAAAAGACTATGAAGATCAGGCCTCAAACCAAACAAAAGATCGCTTTTGCGCTACTCGGTCTGGCAGCCCTCATCGTGATTATCCCGGTGATTCTGATCCTGGTGATCCTTATTCAAAGAGGACTGCCCGCGATCAATTGGCAATTCCTGACCGCCATGCCGCGCCTGGGGATGAAGGCCGGCGGCATTTTCCCCGCGATCATGGGGACGCTCTGCCTTGTGGCGGTGGCGATCGGCGTCGCGCTTCCGCTCGGGGTTCTCACGGCGATCTACCTTGTGGAGTATGCCCGGAAGAACTGGTGGACACGGATGATCGAGATCGCGATCGTGAATCTGGCGGGGGTGCCTTCCGTGGTCTACGGCCTCTTTGGCCTCGGGCTTTTTGTGATCTTCTTTCAATTCGGGTCTTCGATCCTCGCGGGAGCCCTCACGCTTGCGATCATGGAACTGCCCGTGATCATCACCTCCTCAAAAGAAGCGCTTTTAAGCGTTCCGCGTTCTTTCCGGGAGGCGAGCCTCGCTTTGGGCGTAAGCCGGTGGCAGACGATCCGTCATGTGGTGCTTCCGAACGCTCTCCCGGGGATCTTAACCGGCTCTATTCTGGGTATTAGCCGGACGGCGGGAGAAACGGCCCCCATTCTTTTCACGGTGGCGGCTTTCTATCTGCCACGTTTACCACAGTCGATCTTTGATCAATGCATGGCGTTGCCGTACCACCTCTACGTGCTTTCGACGCAGGTGCCGAACGTGAAACCCGCGCTTCAATATGGTACCGCGCTTGTGCTTGTGGGAATGGTTTTTTCGCTCAATTTTGTCGCCATTCTTGTCCGTTCTCACATGCGGAGAAAAAAACAATGGTGATCAACGCACGGGCCAAGGGACACGGGCCACGGAGCATTCATCGATCGGGCTGGACCACGCTCCCCATTTCGTGTTGCGTGGAGCGTGGCTCGTGGAGCGAGAACTATCATGGATAAAATCATTGTTGAGAACCTCAATATTCACTACGGGGATGTTCCCGCGCTCAAGAACGTTAATTTTTCTGTGCGAGAGAACGAGATCCTGAGCGTGATCGGTCCCTCGAACAGCGGCAAGACCTCGTTCCTTCGCGCGATCAACCGCTTGAACGATCTTGATCATACCTGTCGCATGACGGGTTCGATCAAATTGAATGGAAAGGACATCCGGAAGGAAATGGATGCCGAGGAAGTCCGGAAAAAAGTCACGATGGTCTTCGCGCTCCCCCTGCCGCTTCCGATGTCGATCTTCGACAACATTGCTTATGGACCCCGGCGGCACGGCCTGAAAGATAAAAAGAAGCTCGCGGAGATCGTCGAGAAAACCTTGAAAGCAGCGTTTCTCTGGGACGAGGTGAAAGACCGTCTTTCGTCGTCGGGTATGAAACTCTCAGGCGGCCAACAGCAACGTCTCTGCATCGCCCGGACGCTTGCCGTGGAGCCCGAAGTGATCCTTTATGACGAACCGTGTTCCGGTCTCGACCCGATCTCGACAGCCAAGGTCGAGGAGGCCATGTTCGAGCTGAAGGCCCGCTACACGCAGATCCTTGTGACGAACAACGTGAAGCAGGCGGCGCGGGTCGGAGACAGGACGGCCTTTTTTCTGATGGGGGAGCTCGTCGAGATCGACGAGACAGGCAAGGTCTTTACGGCGCCGCGGGATCCGCGGACCCAGGACTATATCAGCGGAAGATTTGGGTAAAGGCGGTCCACGCACCACGAGCCACGAAGCGTGGATCGGGAGACGTGGCGCGTGGTTCGGAATAGGAAATCATGAAAAAGATAGAAACAAAAAAATTAGATCTTTATTACGGCACGTTCCAGGCGTTGATCGGCGTGAACCTCGGGATCGAGGAAAAAATGATCACGGCGCTGATCGGCCCTTCCGGATGCGGGAAGTCCACGCTCCTGAGGACCCTGAACCGCATGAACGATCTGATCGACGGCGTCCGGATCACGGGCGAGATCCTGATCGACGGCAAGAATATCTATGACCCCGCGACGGACTTGATCCTGCTCCGGAAAAAGGTCGGGATGGTCTTTCAGCGGCCGAATCCGTTCCCGCTCTCGATCTTCGACAACATCGCTTACGGTCCCCGCACGCACGGGACGAAGAACCGCGGAGAACTCGAGGCGATCGTGGAAAAGGCGCTTTCCGACGTTATGCTCTGGGACCTCTTGAAAGACAAGCTCGACCGTTTCGCGCTGAACCTTTCGTTGGAGCAGCAGCAGCGTCTTTGCATCGCCCGGCTCGCGGCGATCAAGCCGGACATTGTGTTGATGGACGAGCCGTGTTCGGCGCTGGACCCGATGGCGACGCAAAGGATCGAAGAGCTCATGTTCGAACTTAAAAAGAATTACACGATCGTGATCGTGACGCATAACATGCAACAGGCGGCCCGCGTGTCGGAGCGCACAGGCTTCATGCTTCTCGGGAAACTTGTCGAATATGGTGGAACGAAGCAGATCTTTACGAACCCGCGGGAAAAACAGACCGAGGAATATATTACCGGAAGGTACGGCTAAAATAACCCGGGTGCACGATCCACGGTCCACGCAACGTGGCCCGGGAGACGTGGCTCGTGGCTCAGGAAAAGGAGGCGGACTTATGGAAAGACATTTCGCGGAAGAACTTAAAGGCTTAAAGCAGAAGCTTTTTCAGATGGGGCTCTTGGTCGAAGGCGCCATTGAAAAATCCTTTGAAGCGCTGGTCGAGCGTTCCGAGGATCGCGTGAAAGCGGTGCTAGAGGACGAGAAAGTCATTAACCAGCTTGAGATCGAGATCGACGAAAGCGGGCATACGCTTCTCGCGCTGCTCCAACCGATGGCCCGCGATCTCCGGCTGATCACCATGATCCTCAAGATCAATACCGATCTGGAACGCATGGGCGATCACGCGGTCAATATCGCGGAAAAAAGCCAATACTTGATCGGGCAACCGCCGCTTAAAATGGATTTTCCGTTGGAACGCATGGCTGAAGCGGTCAAAAAAATGGTCCGGGATGCTTTGGATTGTTTCATGAATGAGAATGTCGACCTCGCGCGCAAGGTCCTGGAAAGCGACGACAAGATTGATGATTACAACGACAAGCTCTATCTGGATATGTCCGAGTTGATGGAAAAGGACCCCCAGACGGTCCGCCGGGCTCTAAGCGTTGTCATGATCGGCCGCAATCTTGAGCGCATTGCGGATCTCTCGAACAATATCGCCGAAGATACCATCTACTTGAAGCAGGGGAAGGAAGTCCGCCATCACTTCGAGGCGAACTGAAAGTTCTCGCTGAGAACCTTTTCACTTCAGGGGGCGGGCCTACGGGAGGGCGGGAGAGCTTAAGCGCTAGGACGGCCGTGTTGGATCAGCTTTTCCTTCAGTTCCGCCACATTGATCGGCTTTAGAACATAGTCCGTCATGCCGCTACTCATGCAGGCGGCTTTCATATCGTCGGTCGCTGCGGCGGTCAGTGCGATGATGGGGAGGTCCTTGGAGATCTCCCGGCGGATGATCTGGGTGGCTTCTAGCCCGCCCATTTTGGGCATCTGAAGGTCCATCAGGCACACATCGTATTTGTTCATCCTGACTTTTTCCACCGCTTCTTCTCCGTTCTCGGCGAAATCCACCTGGCAACCCCATCCGGTCAAAAAGATCTCGACAAGATCCCGGTTCGTTTTCGCGTCTTCGGCGACAAGGACGCGCATATTTTTACACACAAGTTCATGGAACGTATGCTTCGTCACGATCTTTTTCTCGGGTCGCCTGTCCCCCAAAATGATCCCGATCACTCCGGCAAGATCCTCTCTGAGCACCGGCTTAACAATGAATCCGTGGAAACCTTTCATTTCTGATTTTGGGGACGCCCCGGGCCAAAGGTCCGATGTGATCGCGATGAATTTCATGCCGCAGTCCGGAAACAAAGCCGTGAGTTTTTCCACGAGCTGGTAGCCGTCCATGTCTGCCATGCGAATATCGCTTAAGAGGATGTCGGGGAAGGAGCCGGTTCCAGCCAGACCCTGGAGATGGTCGATCGCTTCCTTTGCCGAAGAAGCGATAAAGGTCACTGAAAGACCGAGATCGCGACAGTATCGCTCCACGATCTCTTGCGACACCCGGTTGTCATCCACAATAAGGATCTTTTTGCTCGCCAGTTCTTCCTTCGTTAACAAAGACACCGAGCTGTCGATCAGAGCCGCGCCCTTCTTGAGCTTCACTGTGAATTTGAACGCACTGCCTACGTTTTCCTCGGACTCGACCCAGATCCGGCCGCCCATTTTTTCGATCAACGCTTTGCAGATCGATAGGCCCAGCCCGGCGCCGCCATATTTTCGCGTCGTGGAGACATCCACCTGAGAAAACTGCTGGAAAAGAAGAGTTCGCTTATCCGCGGGGATGCCGATGCCCGTATCTTTAACGGTCATCAGAACAACAGGCTCCTCCGGAGAAGCGGTCTCTGTCGAGAGTTCTACCGTGAGTCCGATCTCTCCCTGGCGCGTGAATTTGATGGCATTATTGAGAAGATTGAGCAAGATCTGCCGCATCCGGGTGGGATCGCCTTTGACGCGGGTCGGCGCTTCTTTGTGAAAATCAACGTAGGTCGTGATCTTCCCCCGCGGGATCTTGGTCGAGGCGATCTTAAAGACGTCCTTAATAAGATATTCCAGGTCAAAAAACACATCTTCCAGAACGATCTTACCGGCCTCGATCTTGGAAAAATCAAGAATATCGTTGATCAGGGTGAGGAGAAGTTTTCCGCTCGAGTCCATGGTCGTGACGTACTTTTTTTGCTCCTCATTGAGAGGTGTTTTGGAAAGAATGTCCGCGTAACCGATCACGGCGCTCAGGGGGGTTCTTATCTCATGCGACATCGCCGCCAAAAAATCGCTTTTAGCTTTACTGGCTAACTCCGCTGCGATCCTGGAATTCTCTGCTTCGGCGAATCGCCGGCGCTCGGTGCCGTCAGAAAAAAATACGACCGCACCCGACAACTGGCCCTCGTCATAAATGGGAGCGGCTGTATACTCAACGGGGAAGCTGGTGCCGTCCTTTCGCCAGAACACCTCCGCGGACACGTGACGTGTTGCTCCATCCCGAAAAGTGGCATGGATCGCGCAGGCTTCTGGGGGGGCCGGATTTCCGTCGGGCTGGGTATGGTGCCAAAGACTGTGACTTGGCTGACCAAGAAGCTCGTCCATTTTGTAGCCCAGCATGCTGGCCGCAGCCGGATTCACGAAGGTGTGGCGGCCTTCCAGGTCCAGTCCCAGGATGCCCTCCGCCGCCGAATTCAGGACCAACTTATTTCTCTGACTGACGCGATCCAGGTTTTCCTCGACTTTTTTGCGCACCGCAATTTCCTGCAATAAAGAATCATGCGAGACCATTGTTTTTTCCAGATCTTCCTTGGATTTTTTAAGATCCACCGCCATTTGGTTGAATGCCCTGGCCAGATCTCCGATCTCATCGCGGGTATGGATGTCGACCCGGGTATCCAGGTCGCCCTGACCAATGCGCTGCACGGAACGCTTAAAGTAGTCGAGAGGTTTTGTTAGAGCTCCGGCAAGAAAATGAACGAAGACCATGGCAAAAAAGAACGAGAGTATCGTGGTCAGCAGGAGCATCCCGAGCACCCCCTGGATGACATCGTCGATATTCTTGCGAAGAAGTCCGATCCTCAGAACGCCCCGCCCGTAGGCTAGAGGCACAGCGATATCATAAACAGGGCCGAGCGAGGTTGTTACCAGGAGGATATGCTCGGTTTGGCCCGGTGATAACGGATTCAAAAGGCGCAGTTCCTCTTCGAGAGCGCTGCCGAGGGAGGTCGAAGCCAGGCATTGGTTCTTTTCATCCAGGATAAAAAGATAGGCCAAGGAACTGTGGGCGTATCTCTGATCGAAAAGATTGTCCGTCATCTTACCGGTATCCCGGGCCAGGAAAGGTTCGATGAGGTGCTTGGAAAGACTTTCCGCGAAGAGGACGTTATCTCTGAGAAGTTCCCGGGTCAGTCTCGAGGAGAGGACCGAGGAGGTGCCGACCCCATTGAGGATCGCAAAGAACAGGACGATGGCCGCAAAGAAGAGCGTGATCTTTGCGCGGAGATTGCTTTTCACCGCTCCCGTCAGCGCTTTTCTGATCCCCATTGAGTCCTGTTCTCCATTTGATCTTAGGGGTTAACAGCACTTGTTCTCAAAAAAAATATAGGATCACAAGGGCTGTATCGCGTCCCCTTCATTTAAATTCTCATGCGGCGCTAAACCTTGCCTTCCATGACTTCCCGGAAATTCGAAATAAATACAAGTTCTCCTTTTTCGATCTTTGTGAAAAAGACGGATTTGATCCCTTCATGATTCTCCGCGCTGAAATTGAGCGGGTTCCCGATGCCGCAAGAGTAATCACGCAAGGACTCCAACGCTTGGACGAACTTCTCTCGTGTGAGATCCTTACCGGCCCGCGTGAGGCCTTCCGCGATCACCTTGGCATTGACATAACCCTCCAAAGCGACAACGTTGGGCTGGCTTTCGGGATAATAGCGCTCATTGAGCATTTTATACTCCCGGACGGAGCTTAACACGTCAAGGTCGGGGGACGGCACTACGTGCGAGATGATCACTCCGTCGCTGTATTTATCCCCCAGTTGTTTCACAAGCTCAGAAGTCCCCACAGGAGACACTACGTAGAAGATCATCGGGGAGCCGGCGTCTTTCAAGAGTTTAATGAATTTACTGGCTGGCCCGTAGAGCGCGACCATGACCACCCCCTCCGCGCCTGATTGGCGGATGATCTCGGCGGCGTTCTCCACATTCAGGGCCCCACGATCATAACTTTCCGCGGCGACCGGTTTCAGACCATAGTGCGCAAGCGCGATCTCGGTTCCTTTGAGGCCGTCGATCCCAAAGGCATCATTTTGATAAAAAACCGCGAGCTTTTTGAATCCAAGGTCCTCGACGAAATGCATCACGGCTCGATTGGTTTCCAGATGATACGAGCCACGGATGTTAAAAATATATTTTTTTACAGGATTTCTCAAAAAATCCGCACCTGAAAACACACCGACCAGAGGGGTTTTCGTCTGCTCGAGCATCGGAATAACTTTGAGGGTGGTGGGGGATCCGAAATAGTTGAAGAGGGCGAATACCTTATCCTGTCCTAGGAGCTTTTGAGTGTTCAGAACACACTGGGGCGGATCGTATTGATCATCGTAACTGATCACCCGGATCTTTCTCCCGTTGATCCCGCCGCGGCTATTCAGGTCATTGAAGAAAATCATGGCCCCGCGGAGGTTGTGGGTGCCGAGATGCTGGGCGTGTCCTGTGAAGGGGGAAGAGTTCCCGAGCAATATTTCGGTTTCCGTGATCCCCTGGGTCTGGGTCGGATCTCCCACCGGCTTGATTTTTTGATCACAGGCGCTGAAGAGCGAAAGGGACAGAGTCAAAACAAGCACCGGCCAAAAGTTTCCTGGATTTTGAGCGATCATTTTACACCCACCTTTCGAAAGGGAATTCCCTTTGCGCTATTTCTTATTTGATGCGATCCAAAACCACTTAAACGAGTGCCATGGGGCGCCCTACCGCATACTCCTAATTTTAAATATCACGCGGGACTAGGGCCATCTCGTTTTTGATTTCCTGCCAATCATCAAAAAACACGAGATCCCCATTTTTGATCCTCGTGAAAAAAACGTAACTAAGCCCACTATGATTGCTCTCGCTGAAATCGATCGGGTTCCCAATGCCGCCGGAGTAATCATGCAGGGATTCGAGCGCTTGGACGAATTTTTCCCGCGACAGGTCCTTTCCCGCCCTTTTGAGGCCTTCCGCGATAACCTTTGCGTTGACAAAACCCTCCAAAGCAACGATGTCGGGCTGGCTCTCGGGGAAATAGCGTTTGCTGAGCTTCTTATAATTTCTGACGGTGCTTAACACGTCGAAGCTGGGCGGAGGGACCACTTGTGAAATGATCACGCCGGTAGAGTCTTTTTCTCCGAGTTCTTTCGCGAACTCCTCCGCGCCCACAAAGGAACTGCTGAAAAAGATCATGGAGGAGCCGGCATCTTTCATAAGCCGGACGAATTTACTGCAGGGGCTGTAGAGGCCTGCCATGATCACCGCGTCAGCGCCCGATGTCAGGATGCTCTTGGCGGCGCGTTCCACATTCAGGGTCCCGCGTTCGTAGCTTTCCGTGACGACCGGCTTCAGTTTGTAGCGTTTCAATGCGGTCTCGATTCCCTTGAGAACGTCGATTCCGAAAGCATCATTCTGATAAAAAACTGCTAGTTTTTTAAATCCAAGATCATCTACGCAATGCATTACGGTTTGATCGACTTCCATAGAATACGAACTGCGAATGTTAAAAATATATTTTTTGACAGGGTTTCTCAGGACATCCGCGCCCGAAAACACGCCCACTAGAGGGATCTTCGATTCCTCGACGATAGGAGAAATTTTTATGGTCGTGGGAGTTCCCACGTAGTTAAAAAGGGCGAATACCTTATCCTGTCCTATGAGCTTTTGCGTATTCAAAACGCAATGGGAAGGATCGTATTGGTCATCGTAACTGATCACACGGATCTTTCTTCCCAAAATACCGCCGCGGCTATTCAGATCCTCAAAAAAAACCATGGCCCCGCGAAGATAGTGGGTGCCGAGATGCTGGGCGTGTCCCGACTGGGGGGAAGAGTTTCCGAGCAATATTTCAGTATCCGTGATCCCCTGGGTCTGGGTTGGATCTCCCACGGCCTTGATTTTTTGATCACAGGCGCTGAACAACGAAAGGGACAGAGCTAAAACAAGTACCGGCCAAAAGTTTCCTGGATTTTGAGCGATCATTTTAAACCCACCTTTCGATAGGGAACACCCTTTGCGCTGTTTTTGGTTGCACGATCAGAGACCGCGGGCCAAGACGGATGGGCATGGACGCATCTCTAAAGTTTTCGCTCAAACGATAACAAACTAGCACAATAAGCGAGGGTCTGCAGTAAATATATAAAAAGGGCGGAACGATTCGAATGGTTTTTAAAACAAAGGGACCGCGAGGAGTTTATTAATGAGGGTTTAGGCTCGACAACGCCCGGATATTTCCTGAAAAAGAGTTTTTAAGAAAGGGCCATTTCTAACGAAGGTTGTACAGACGGATCAAGGGTGGTTTGAGGGTTGGCGGCGGACGGTTCCGTCGGAGGCGGGCCTTCCGGCGCGATGTCCGCATCCGGGTTTTCGGGCGGCGTCGCTTTGGTTGAGGGCTTCATGGATTCCCTCTGAGGAGAGGGGCTCTCGAACTCAGTGGGTTTTTCCTTCGTGGAAGCGGGAAGGTTCTCTTTAACAGGTTTGGTTCCGGTCGCAGGCAAAGGAGCGATCTTTGCGCTTTGCGGCGAGAGCGGAGCAGTTCCGGCTTTCTTGGGAGCCTTTTCAGGCGTCAAGGGAGTAAAGCGTCCCACTTTGGGGGCGAGGCGGACCTCACTTTCCGATGATTTTGAGCGTTGAAAACGCGGATCTTTTTCATCCAGGAAGATCTCCTGCGTTCCGGGAGGGACCCTTAGAATGAAATCCAACGGGTCGGCCGTATCCAAGGCCGTGACGTTGGTAAAGAAGATCGCGCTTCCTTTTTTTGTTTCGGGAGACAAGATCGTGATCTTTTTCGGGAAGATCACGGAATCATAAAGACCGCTACGGCCCCGGAGTTCGCGAAAATCATAGCGCTGGATTTCGGTGACAGGACGGCCTTTGGGATCGTAAAAAAGCTCGCCGCGCACGTCCCCTTCGGGCGTCAGGTACAGTTTTCTTACCAGGAGTTTCTCGCTGTCGTTACGGCCATAAACGTCCAAACTCGTGATCGCGGAATTGGTTCGCTCGATCTGTGTGCGGCGGGGGTCGACGGCGGTCGGTTTGAGCGCCCGGTAAAGGTCGCGGGCTTTTAGATGGCTTTCAATGTCCGGAGAGTCTTCCATGTCGAAGATCGATCCGTGATAGACCTTGTTTTGGCCTGGAAGATAAAGATCAAAGCGGCGGTCAGACGTGCGAAAGACGAAAAGCAGCTCCTGTTTCGCGTCGACGCAGGTCAGGAACATGCGCTCGTCAAGACGTTGGTACAAAAGCTCGCCGCCGCACATGGCGTTTGGATCTCCGGCTTTCGCGAAAAAGAGGAGTACATCCGCGCGGATCGCGATCCAGCGGTAATGCCGGGACTCGATCTTCCGGAGAACGCCTTCCAGCTCCGCGCTCGATGCTGTTTCCGCCAAGGAAATAGGGACGAAGCCTAGAAAGGAGACAAGGAGGAAGGCCCAGAAAAAGGAACGCGACGCGCGGTCCCAAGACCTACAAGGAAAACAAAGACCTAGGCGGTCCCAATACCTATCAATCGAAGATTTTCTGAGATTGGGGCTGTCCAAGTCGCCCTTAAGGAAGGGAAAGCAAAGACTTGGGCGTGCCATTTAACCCTGTGGGGTTTCGGCGAGGGTCTTTTTTGTGTGGAGAATGCGCTGGATCGCGGTGACGTGTGTTCCCACGAGCAGAACCAGCAACACGAGTTTCAGGAGCGGCGCCACAAGCGTACCCGCGATCAGGAGAAGGACCCTCTCCGATCTTCCGAAGATGCCGATGCCGCAATTTTTAATGAAGTTTTCGGCGCGCGCCTTGGTATAGCTGACCACGAAGCATCCGAGAAGGATGCCGAGCGTGACGAAGAACCAGAAGATCTCGCCGTTACGAACAAAGTAAGCCGCGAGGCCCGCAAATACGAAGAAATCGGAGTAGCGGTCCACGGCCGAATCCAGGAACGCGCCGAAGGTGCTGGTTTTTCCCGTCGAGCGCGCCAGGAGGCCATCGAGGAGATCTGCGGCCCCGGCGATGAAAAGCATGATTCCTCCGAGGAAAAGATATCCTTTGGCGTAGATGACACCGGTGAGGAGACTCAGGGCCGCTCCTCCGAGCGTCAACTGCATCGGGGAAATGTTTTGCGCGATCAAAAAGGCAACGATCCGTTTGGCGAGCGGCTCGACCTTTGGATAAAGGGTTTCGCGCAGGGACATGGCTAGTTACCGGGGGCAGGTGCCCTGGATGAACTTGCGGACAAGCTCCTTGGCTTCGTAATCCACGATCTGTTTGGGCGGATGCTTCATGGTATAGGCCGACATGGAGATGAGCGGTCCGCCGATCTTACGGTCGCGCGCGATCCTGCAGGCGCGTATCGCATCGATCGAACAGCCCGCGCTATTGGGAGAGTCCTCAACAGAAAGGCGCATCTCGGCGGTGACAGGAAAACCGCCAAAGCCGCGGCCCTCGATCCTGAGATAACAGACCTTGTTGTCGTTTTGCCAGGGAACATAATCCGAAGGGCCGATGTGGATGTTGTCCTCATCGAGTGGAATGTCGAGCTGGCTCTGGACGGCAGAGGTCTTGGAGATCTTCTTGGATTCCAGACGCGCGCGATTGAGCATGTTGAGGAAGTCCGTGTTGCCGCCGGTGTTCAGCTGATAGGTGCGGTCGATCTTGACGCCGCGGTCCATGAAAAGCTTCGCGAGCGTGCGGTGCGTGACTGTCGCGCCAATCTGGGCCTTGATATCATCGCCGACGCAAGGAATACGCTTGGCCTCGAAACGCTTCGCCCAGGCCGGATTCGAGACGATGAAGACCGGCATGCAATTGATGAGGCTCACGCCTGTTTTCAGGCACGCCTCGGCATAAAATTCGGTGGCTTTCTGGGAACCGACCGGAAGATAGTTGATCAGGATCTCCGCGCCGCTCTCTCTCAAAACCTTTTCGACGTTGCAGGGTTTTTTGTCGGAAGGGAGGAAGGTGCGGTCATCTTTATAACCGCTCATGTGCTCAGAGACTCCATCCAGAATGTTGCCCATCTCGACCTTGATCTTGCTTTTCGGGAGAGGGCCGATAGACCAGACGCAATTCGGTTTTGCGGCAAGCGCGATATCCAGGCGTTCGCCCACTTTGCGCTTGTCGATGTCGAAGGCCGCTACGACCTCGATGTCCTGGGGGAGATAACCGCCCATGTCATAATTCATGAGACCCAGGTGCTCGATGGGTTTATTCTTCTCAGGTTTCCGGCTGGCAATGGCTCGATAATGCTCGATCCCTTGCACAAGCGAAGCCGCGCAATTACCGACGCCGGCGATAGCGATCTTGATCTTTCCCATGAATTCCTCCCGGTTGATTTAATATGAAGACGATGGGTTTTTTAGATGACGGCGAGATATCATAGCAGTAAGCCTTCGAAAATCAAGGGAAACAAGGTGTTCCTAAGCATTATGGGTAGCGGAAGTTACGAAGGATGCGTCCGATAACCCTTAAAGGGTTTGTTCTTTGCATGGTTTTCTTTTGTGATAAAATACCGCCTTTCTCAAAGAGCGCTTGGGACAGTTTGTTCAAGAGCTGAGTGTATTTCCATTAAAAAGGAGTGATGAACGATGGCTTCCTATGAAGATTTCCAGAAATTAGACATCAAAGTGGCCGAGATCGAAAGCGTGACCCCTCACCCCAACGCGGATCGTCTCTATGTGCTAGGGATTAAGGTGGGCGAAGTGCGCAAGCAGATCGTGGCCGGGATCCGGGCTCACTATACCGAGGAGCAGTTGAAGGGGAAGAAGATCGTCATTATCGACAATCTGGACCCCGCCGTCATCCGTGGCGTCGAATCTCAAGGGATGCTTCTTGCGGCTTCGGATGCTACTCTGTTGACCCTGGTCGTTCCCGAACGTCCCATTTCCGACGGGGCGAAAGTTAAATAAAATTTGTACGGCGGAAGGCGTCCCAATCTTCCCGTATTTTTTTGAGTTGATTGGGACAGCACCTGATTTTTATTAAAATGGATCGGAAATCAGTGCAGTCCAAGTCGCCATTAAGGAAAAGAAATAAAGACTTGGGCAGCACTAAACTTCATTGAAGCTTTATCGGTTGTTCAGTGCGTACGGCGTTACGCGAAATTTTTTTCGCCGTACACCGTACTCCGTACGCCTTGCGCGGTGATATTCTTGTCAAAGAACAGGCCCTGTGTTACCATTCTGCCCCTATGAACGACTTCCGCGGCTCTCGTCATTCCACAAAGCATCTTGATTTTCAGCCGTTCCGGGCTTGGCGTTACGACCCCGAACGCGTGAAAATGGCCGCGGTTTTAGCGCCTCCCTACGACGTCATCTCCGTTGAAAAGCAATATAAACTTTACGAGAATTCGCCGTTCAACAGCATCCGTCTCATCCTTAACAAGAAGGATCCCGCGGATACGGAGCAGAACAATGCCTATACGCGGGCGCGCGACGTGTTCCTCGAGTGGCAACGGAAAGGCATTCTTGTTCAGGAGCAGGAACCTTGTTATTACGTGTACCGGCAGACCTTCAAAGATCCCGTGACCGAGGCGGTCAAGAACCGGTTCGCGTTGCTGGGCCGTGTACGGCTTGAGCCTTTCGAAAAAGGGATCATCGTTCCTCACGAGAAGACGCTCCGTGGACCTAAAGAAGATCGCATGAAGCTCCTCCGGACGGTCAAGACCAATTTTTCTCCCGCTTTCGGTCTTTACAAAGATAACGGGTACGAGATCCGGAGCATCATCCAGGATCCTATGAACTCGAATCCCATCTTCGAGGCCGAGGATGAAGATAAGATCGGGCACACCCTTTGGGCGATCGAGGACCAGGACATTCTCACGAAGCTTCATAAGATCCTGCGGAATAAAAAGGTTTATATCGCGGACGGTCACCATCGTTACGAGACCGCGCTTGAATATGCCAAACAACAGCGGGAAGAGCACCGCTCGTCGGATCTCGTGCTTTTTCCCTTCGATTATATGTATATGGCACTTGTGAGTTTTGATGATCCGGGGTTCATCGTGCTGCCAACGCACCGGATCGTGACAAAGCTTGGCATGACGGGCGGTGACGTGATCCGTCGTCTCGGAGAATATTTCAAGGTGGAAGAGGTTTCTCTCGCGAAGCTCAAAGAGATGACGCTTTCCTATGATCAAGAAGGAAAGATCTTCGGGTTAGTCCTTGAGGAAGGTTGTTTTCTTCTGACCATGATCGACAAGGAAAAGGCGAAGGCCCGGATGGTGCAGGGCAAGCCCGAGGTTTGGTACGATCTGAACGTGAATGTGCTAGCCCACTTGATCTTTTCCGAACTGTTGGGTCTTAAGGAAGAACAGTGGGAGTCGGTGCTTAAGTTCGAACATACGGTCGAAGGGGCCGTCGCACCTCTCAAGACAGGCGAAGCCCAGGCCGTTTTTCTTTTACAACCTCCCAGGGTCGACATGCTCGAAAAAATGGGCGCTGTGAACGAGCGGATGCCGCAAAAGTCCACCTATTTCTATCCCAAGCTCGCGACAGGGCTTGTTTTTTATTCGCATCAGGAATAATTCCAAAACGCGCGAAGTCCTCAGCCCTTTTTCGGGGGCCTTATGTCTTTTGTGATCGAAAGTCTCCGTTCTTCCAAGACTCCCTGGGAAATTTTTCAAGCGGTCCACGCGAATTCCAAGGCCTGTTTTTTTTTAGACAGTCCTGACTCGGATCGAACGCGGTATCTCAAGGGGCAGGGCCGTTCGAATCTTTATTCGTACATCGGAATGGATCCCGATCTTGAGATCCGGCTGGATGAGAAGACCGTTCTTGTGGAAGGCGAGCGGCGCGAAAAATATCCTGCCGAAAAATTTTTCCCCGCGTTCAAAAACATCCTCAAAAAGCATCAGATTCGCGGACGGAATCCGCACCCCTTTTTCACCGGAGGGTTCATCGGCTATTTCGGTTATGAGACCGCGGATCTTTGCGACAAAATCCAATTCAGAGCCAAGCTCGCGCCGGACATGCCGCGTCTTTATTTCGGGCTTTTCCGGAACGTGATCGTGTACGACCAGCAGAAACGCGTTTATCACCTTGTGATAAACGGGCATGGAGCGCAGAGTGTGGAGCGGGGAGTAAAAAAACTCAAAAGTTATTTTGCGGAATCTTCGGCGCGGTCGGCGCGTCCTTTTAAACTGAAAAAGTTTGCGGCGGAAATGACCCAAGGGCGGTTCACGCGCATGGTGAGAAAAGCCAAGGAGTACATTGCGGCCGGGGATATTTATCAGGCGAATCTGTCCCAGCGTTTTTCTTTTGGATATGGCGGGTCCTCTCTCGCGCTGTACGGAAAACTTCGAGCGATCAACCCGTCTCCTTTTTCCTGTTTTCTGAAAACACGGGAGCTCGAGGTCGTCAGTTCGTCTCCGGAGCGATTGATCCGGAAAAAAGGCGATCTTTGCGAGACGCGTCCGATCGCGGGAACGTGTCCGGCTCGCGGCTCCTCAGGCAAGCTTTCTGAATGGCGCAAGAGACTTCTTCGAAATGAAAAAGAAAGGGCCGAGCATTTGATGCTCGTGGACCTTGAGCGCAATGATCTCGGGCGCGTTTGCGGTTACCGTTCCGTGAAGGTCGAAGAGTTCATGACGCTTGAGAAGTATTCCCACGTGGTGCACCTGGTTTCCAGGGTCACGGGACGACTCAAAAAAGGCAAGGACGTGCTGGATCTGATCCGCGCGGTGTTCCCGGGCGGGACGATCACGGGATGTCCCAAGATCCGTTGCATGGAGATCATTGATGAGCTCGAACCTGTGCGGCGTGGCCTTTATACCGGCTCTTTGGGATATATCGATCGTTACGGCGATATGGACCTGAACATTGTGATCCGGACCCTTCTTTTAAAGAACGGGAAAGGTCATCTTCAGGTAGGCGCAGGGATCGTGCACGATTCGGATCCTGAGAAAGAATATGAAGAGACGCTTCACAAGGCGGAAGCGTTGATCCAGGCGCTTCGGGAAGCTGACACTAGGCGCAACGAGCAAAGCGCAACGCTCAACGAAAAGAACCAAGCCCGTTTTTCGCGTTGTGCGTTGCCCGTAGAACGTTGAGCGAAATTATGAACTACAAGATCTATCAAGACGGAAAAGAAGTGACAGGAAAGATGCCGTTCGCGCTCATGCGAACGGAGGCTGTTGGTATTTTTGAAAGCATGCGCGCTTATGGCGGCAAAGTCCTTCACGTGGAAGAACATCTTTCCCGGCTTTTGGAGTCCGCAAGGACCGTGGGCTACAAGCCCTTTCCGGATGCCGCGAAACTTCGACGGGAAATGAGAGCGGCGTTCAAGGCTTCCGGCGAAAGAGAATGTTATGTCCGGCTGACTTTGTGGGAGGGAAGCACTTTCGTGATCCTCGGTTCACGAGAGCACTCGAAAGAGCTTTACGAAAAGGGTGTGGCGCTCAAGATGGCCTCTTTTCCGCGCGGAGGGCCGAACACCTTTCCCTGGCAGGCCAAAGCGTCGGTCTATCAGCAGGCGATCCTGGCTACGACCGAGCCGCATCCGGACAAGATCTATGAGTGGATCTTTCTGGAGCAGGGAGGCGGGCTCACAGAAACCCGGGTCGGGAACTTTTTCATCGTAAAATACCGTTCCGCACCCCGGAGGTGTGAAACGGTACACCCCCGGGGTGTGAAAAGGGGTGAAGCGATCCTTCTGACACCACCGGAACACCTAATCTTGAATGGAGTGACCCGGAAGATTGTGATAAACTGCGCCCTCGCGCTCGGGATGAAGGTCCGGGAAGTCCCGCTCACCCGGCACGAATTTTTCAACGCGGATGAAGCTTTTCTTTGCAATACTTCCTGGGAAGTTCTACCGGTTCGCGAGCTTGACGGTCGCGCGATCGGCAACGGAAAACCCGGTCCTGTTACGTTAAAACTGCACCGTTTTTTTAAAAGGAGGATCCAACACGATGTCACGTCATACCGTTCGCCGCGCGCTCATTAGCGTTTCCGATAAAACCGGCCTAATCCCTTTCGCCAAAACCCTGCGCAAGCACGGCGTGGAAATTCTTTCTACCGGGGGCACGTTGAAATCTCTCAAAGAAGCCAAGGTTCCGGCGATGGCGGTGGAGGATTACACTGGATTTCCCGAAATGCTCGACGGGCGCGTGAAGACCCTCCATCCGAAGATCCACGGAGGCCTTCTTTTTCTCCGCCACAAGAAAAGCCATCAGCAACAGGTCAAGGCGCACGGTATCAAGCCTATCGATCTCGTGGTCGTGAACCTTTATCCTTTCGAAGAGGCGACGAGCAAGGGGAATTTGAGCATGGACGAGGCCAAAGAGTTCATCGATATCGGCGGGCCTTCGATGCTGCGCTCGGCGGCGAAAAATTATGAAGCCGTGACCGTGATCACGGACGTGCAGGATTATGAACGTGTCGCGAAAGAACTCGATGAGCACAAAGGAAGCGTGACGGACGAAACGCGCTTTGCCCTTTCTCAAAAAGTTTTCGAGAAAACTTCGGCTTATGACGCCGTGATCAGCCAGTACATGGCCAAACACAAGAAAAAGTCTACTGAAGAAGCCGTGCTTCCGCCGCAATTCGTTTTCCATTTCAAGAAAGCGCAGGACCTCCGGTACGGGGAGAACCCGCATCAGAAGGCCGCTTATTACGTGCCGACCACGCACAAGGCCGAGGCTTCGTGGACCCAGCTTCACGGCAAGGAACTTTCCTTCAATAATCTCATGGACGTGGACGCGACGCTGGACGTTCTCGCGGAATTCAACGCGCCGGCGGCGTGCGTGATCAAGCACAACAATCCGTGCGGGATCGCGCAGGACTCGCAAGCGCTGGTCGCGGTCGAAAAAGCGATCGAGGGCGACATCCTGTCGGCCTTCGGCGGGATCGTCGGAGTGAATCGTTGTTGCGACGCAAAGATCGCTCAAAAGGTCCTTGAAAAACTCGCGTTCTTCGAAGTGCTGGTCGCGCCGTCTTTTAAGGCCGGGGCGCTCAAGCTTCTCAAGGCCCGGAAGAACCTCCGGCTGATCGAGGTCCATCAGTTCCGCGATGAGAACCTTTATGACGTGAAGTTCCTGCGTACGGGGATCCTTGTGCAGGAAAAGAATCGCCCCATCAAGGAGCACATCAAAGAGCTCAAAAAGAAACTCCGATTTTTGACAAAAGCCAAGCTTTCCGACGCGGAGACTGAGGATCTGATCTTCGCTTTCCAGTGTTCGAAGGTCGTGAAGTCGAACGCCATTGTGCTGACGCAAGGCAAGCACACGGTCGGTATCGGAGCGGGACAGATGTCGCGCGTGGATTCGGTGCAGATCGCGATGCAAAAGGCCGGGTATCTTTCTGAAGGCGCGATGCTCGGAAGCGACGCGTTCTTTCCAATGCCGGACTCGATCGAGTTCGCGGCCAAGCATAAGATCAAGGCCATCATTCAGCCGGGCGGTTCGATCCGTGACGCGGACGTGATCGCGGCGTGCGACCAGGCGGGTATCGCCATGGCCTTCACCGGCGAGCGGCATTTTAAACACTAAGAGGGCCACGAGCCAAGGGCCACGAGCCACGTTTTTACGTGGCCCGTGGATCGTGGTGCGTGGTACGGCTTACCCATGAACTATTCCCAAGCCCTTCGTTATCTCAATACGTTCACCGATCTCGAAAAACTCGCGCAATTTCCGAAGAACTCCTTTTTCAATCTCAAGCGGATGGAGCATCTGCTTCGGATCGGCGGGCATCCGGAGAAAAAGTTTTTCCCTGTTCTGATCGCCGGAACCACGGGCAAAGGCTCCACGGGATTTTTCCTCGAGTCGATCCTCGAGGCCAACGGGATTTCGACCGGCTACTATCATTCGCCACATGTCGAGGATCCTCGGGAACGTATCCGCGTCCGCGGGGCTATGACTTCGCCCAAGGTCTGGGCAGAAGGTCTTTCTTGGATCCAAAAACTTCTTCGGAAGAATTCCGTCCCGGAACGGCTCGGCATTCTGACTTATTTTGAGATCCTGACTTTTCTTGCGATCTGGGTCTTCGCGCAAAGGGGTGTGGCGGTCGGGATCTTCGAGATCGGGCTTGGCGGGCGGCTTGATGCGACCAATGTTCTGAAGGCGTCGCTTGTGATCCTGACGCCGATCCATCTCGATCATGAGGCGTTCCTGGGAAACACGATTGCCAAGATCGCCGCCGAAAAAGCCGGGATCATCAAACCACAAACCCATGTAGTGACCGGGAAACAATTCCCGGAAGCGTTCGAAGTGATCCGCCGTGCCGTGAGAGCGAACCGGGGATCCTTGTGGACGGCAAAACCTGTTTCCGGTCTTCCGCTCGGACTTGCCGGAAATTTTCAAAAGATGAATGCCGGAACCGCGCTGAAAGCCGCGGAGATCCTGGCGAAACGGTTTCACTTTCCGATCGATCCTGAGCGTTCTGGAAAAGGGTTACAATGTCGGAACTGGCAAGGGAGGATGGAAAGTTTTTACCGGGGCGGCAGCCGATTGATCCTGGACGGCGCGCATAATCCCCTTTCCGTAAAAGAGCTGATAAGTTCTTTGAAGGCCATGAAGATCCGGGATCCCTGGCTTGTCTTTGGCGCAATGCGTGATAAAAACAGCCAAGGGATGCTGAAGATATTGAGCGGATTTTTCTCGAAAGTGATCCTGACGGAGATCGCGGGGAATCGAGCGAAGTCCGCGGCCATGCTGGTCGAGGAAGCCAAGGGGCTTTTTAATTGTATTCTCACGGCTCATGATATAGAAGAGGCTTTGGGGCTTTTAAAGAGATCTGCGGCGGCGAAAGAGACCGCTGTTATCACCGGATCATTCTATTTAGTCGGGGAAGCGAGGAAAATTCTAAAATAGGGCCACGGTCCAAGGGCCACGAGCCACGCTTTTACATTGCCCGTGGTTCGTGGTGTGTGGTACGGTTTTTAAAATATGTCTAAATTCGAATTAGATGACACGATCGCGGCGGTTGCAACACCGGCCGGAGAAGGCGGGCTTGCGGTGATCCGCGTGAGCGGTCCCGGGGCGATGGAAGCGGTCGAGCCGTTCTTTGTTTCTTCAGAACGCGGAACCTTGAAAGAGATGCCCGCTAACACGATCCGTTGGGGAAAATTCACCGATCCCTCCGGACATCTTGTGGATCAGGTGCTTGTGAGTTGTTTTCGCGCTCCGCGGTCCTATACCGGACAGGACGTGATCGAGATCAGCTGTCACGGCGGGCTTGCGGTCACCCGAAAGATCCTGGGAGTTTTTCTCGGGAAAGGCGTTCGCCACGCGGAGCCCGGAGAATTCACACGCCGCGCTTTCCTGAATGGAAAACTCGATCTGACGCAGGCTGAGGCGGTGCTGGATCTGATCCATGCCAGAAGCGAACGGTCACTGGATGTCGCCATTCGTCAACTCTCCGGATCTCTTTCCCGTACGCTTAAAGAATTAAAAGATGCTCTAGTGCGGCTTTTGGCCCACATGGAAGCGCATCTTGATTTCCCGGAGGAAGATCTTGAAGCTCAGACGAAAGCGAGCTTCCGGGAGCAATTCGCGAACGTTCAAGCGAAGATCCGGTCGCTCATTACGGGCTTTGAGCGCAATCAGTTGATCCGCGAAGGACTGCTCGTGACGCTCGCGGGAAAACCTAATGTCGGGAAGTCCTCGCTTTTTAACGCGCTGCTTGAGCGTGACCGCGCGCTTGTTTCTGATCTTCCACACACGACGCGCGATCATTTGGAAGAAGCTCTTGAGATCCGCGGTTTTTATGTCCGGCTTCGGGACACGGCGGGGTTGACGTCCGCGCCTGGAAATCCCCTGGATCAAATGGGCATGGATCGTACGCTTGGAACGTTGCAAGAAAGTCATGTCGTGCTTTATGTGATCGATGGTTCCGCGCCTCTCGAGACGGTCGATCGCCATATTCTGCGACAAATCCCTCAAAACAAGCCGGTGATCGCGCTTGTGAACAAGTCCGATCTTTCCTCGAAGGTGGGAGCCGAGGAGATGGCGGTTCTTTTGGGGGGCCGGCCCTGCATCAAGCTCTCCGCAAAGACGCGCGAAGGGTTTGAGGTGCTTGAAGAAACGATCGCGGGCTGTTTGGAATGCGGCACTTCCGAGATCGGGGAACAGATCACGAAGCTTCGTCATAAAAAGGCGTTAGAGATCTCCCTGGAGTCACTGCAGCGCGCGGAGCGTTCATTTCAAACGGAGATGTCGTTGGAATGCGTGACGCCGGACCTTCGCGCCGCCTTGGAATCCATGAAAGAATTGACCGGAGAGGTTTATTCCGAGGATCTTTTGGACGTGATCTTCGCGGAATTCTGCATTGGCAAATAAAATCAAAAAAATTCTAAAAAAAATTCGAATAAGCGTTTGACTTCAAAAATTTCTTTGTTAGAATCCCATTCGCTGACCGCAAAATTAAAGATCAGACGAAAATTTTTAAAAAAGATTTGAAATAATTTCTTTTGTTTCAGACTCCGGCAAGTCGCACCGTTGATGATGTGAGTTGTAACGGTCAAATGAGAGAGCCGGGAAACAGAGATTCCATCGCGCGAGAGGATCCCAGTATCAAAAGCTTGCCTGCCATAAAATTCAAACTCGTCACTACATATAGTGTCATCTCTTTCAGAAAGCACCATACCTAGTATTGTTTAATAAGCTTTTAAAAAGTTTAAGGAGAAGCAAAGATCTATGAAAACAGAAAAGTTGCCATCCCTGCGGGAAGGACAAAGTCTAGGCCAAGGGCTTGTATTCGGAAGGTTTTTTACGAAGGCCGGAGTATCCCCGCTGGATGAGATCAAGTACGCCAAACGCACCTCCGTTATTACCAATCCCGATGGGTCCGTGGTTTTTAAAATGGAAAATGTGGAAGTTCCTGAAAGCTGGAGCCAACTGGCGACCGACATCATTGTTTCCAAATATTTCCGGAAGGCAGGTGTTCCTGAAACGGGTACCGAGGTCAGCGCGCGGCAAGTGGTCTATCGCATCGCTCATTCGATCCGCGTCGCGGGAGAAAAACTCGGCGGCTATTTCAAGACCCCGGCGGATGCCCAGGTTTTTGAAGAAGAAATGCTTCATTTGCTGATCCATCAAAAGTGCGCCTTTAATTCTCCGGTATGGTTCAATTGCGGGATGGATCTTTACGGGATCAAGGGGAGTGGCGGCAACTTCCATTGGGATTCTGCGACGGACACGATCCTGGAATCTACGGATTCTTATTCGAATCCGCAATGTTCGGCCTGTTTCATCCAGTCCGTGGATGATAATCTGATGTCCATTTTCGATCTGCTCAAGAACGAAGCGCGCCTTTTCAAATATGGTTCCGGGACCGGGACGAATTTCTCAAAACTTCGTGGCCGGCAGGAAAAACTTTCGAGTGGCGGCACTTCTTCGGGGCTCATGTCGTTCCTGGAAGTTCTGGATCGCGGGGCGGGCGCGACAAAATCCGGAGGGACGACGCGCCGGGCGGCCAAGATGGTGTGTCTGGACCTCGATCATCCTGAGATCCTGGATTTCATTAACTGGAAAGTCCGCGAAGAAAAGAAAGTGGCGGCCTTGATCGCTGCTGGGTATCCCTCAGACTTTAATGGAGAAGCCTATAAAACGGTTGCCGGACAGAATTCGAATAATTCGGTCAGAATTTCGGACGAATTCATGCACGCTTATCTCAGCGACGGAAAATGGCAGACGCGTTTCCGGACGAACGGGGATGTGTGTGAAACATTCCAGGCCAAGGACATGATGGACCAGATCGCTTTTGCCGCATGGGCGTGCGCGGATCCGGGTGTTCAGTTCGACACGACGATCAACGACTGGCACACCTGTGCTGACACCGACCGCATCCACGCTTCCAATCCGTGTTCGGAGTATATGTTCCTGGATGACTCGGCATGCAATCTCGCCTCGATCAATGTCATGAAGTATTTGCGGCCGGACGGGACCTTTGATGTCGAGGGGTTCCGCCACACGACACGCGTTTTTATTACGGCCATGGATATCCTGGTGGATTACGCTTCGTATCCAACGGAACAGATCGCCGGGAACAGTCACGTCTACCGGCCTCTTGGAATCGGATACGCCAATCTCGGAAGTCTTCTGATGGTGAGCGGAATCCCGTACGACAGTCCGCAGGCTTCTGCGATCTGCAGTGCGCTCACGGCCGTTTTGACCGGACACGCGTACAGGACTTCCGCCGAGATCGCGGCCTCGAAGAGTCCGTTCTCCGATTATCCCAGGAATACGAGCTCCATGATGCGCGTGATCGAAAAGCATCGCGCGGCGGCGCACAAGATCCCTTCGGAGCATTGCTGGCAGGATATTCTCGTGGCGGCACACGAGGATTGGGAGGAGGCTCTGGAGATCGGGAAACTTTATGGCTATCGGAACGCGCAAGTGTCTGTGATCGCTCCGACCGGGACGATCGGGCTTCTGATGGATTGTGACACCACCGGGATCGAGCCGGATTTTGCGCTCGTGAAATTCAAAAAGCTCGCTGGCGGTGGTTATTTCAAGATCATCAATCAGGGTGTTCCCGCAGCTCTGCACAAGCTCGGATATTCTGAAAGTGAGATCCAGGACATCATCGAGTATATCCAGGGCACTTCGCGTCTCGAAGGGACTCCGTGGATCAATCGCGCGACCCTGGGGACCAAAGGTTTTACAAGCCCTGAACTGGACAAGATCGACGCCATGCTTCCTTCGGTCTTCGATCTGAGTTTCGCCTTCACCAAATGGACGCTCGGAGAAGATACGCTTAAAAGGCTCGGCTTCAAGCCGGAAGATTACAACCATCTTCGTTTCAACGTCCTCGAAGCGCTTGGATTCTCAAAGACCGAGATCGAAGAAGCCAATAACGTGGTTTGTGGCACGATGACGGTCGAAGGTGCGCCGCATCTCAAGGCGGAACATCTTCCTGTGTTTGACTGCGCGAACCGGTGCGGTAAACACGGTAAACGTTTTATCGAACCCATGACGCACGTCCGGATGATGGCAGCGGCGCAGCCTTTTATTTCCGGGGCCATCTCGAAAACGGTGAACCTTCCGCACGAAAGCACCGTTGAGGAGATCGAGAGGATCTATGTCGAGGCCTGGAAAATGGGGCTGAAGGCTGTGGCGCTTTACCGGGATGGTTCCAAGCTGTCTCAGCCGCTCAACACGAAATCCGGAGATTCAGCTTCGGACAAAAAAAGTGAGAAAAAGACCGAACTCCAGAGCGCGCATCCTCCGGCGCTTCAGCGCAGGCGTCTTCCCAAAAAACGCGCGGGGATCACGGTGGAGTCCCGCGTCGGAGGACAAAAGATCTATCTCCGGACCGGCGAATATCCGGACGGGTCGATCGGCGAGATCTTTGTTGATATGCACAAGGAAGGCGCCGCGTTCCGCTCCATGATGAATTGTTTCGCGATCGCCGTTTCTCTGGGTCTGCAATACGGCGTGCCGCTCGAGGAATTTGTGAATGTTTTCACATTCACGCGTTTTGAGCCGCAGGGACTTGTGGATCATCCGAATATCAAGCTCTCTACCTCGATCGTGGATTATCTTTTCCGCGTGCTTGGTATGGAATATCTCGGGATGACCGAATTCGTCCAGATCCCGCCGGCGCCGGAAGATCTCCAGGTCAATAAAAAGACGGTTTCGGTCGTCGCGCAGGCTCCGGCGATCGAAGTGTCCGCTCCCGCGAAGGACCCGGTGCCGCAGGTGAGTACGGTCAAAAAGAACACGTCGCTGGCCGCCGCAGGGGCCAATGAACATCTTTCGAACATGATGGGCGACGCTCCTTTTTGCACGAACTGCGGGCACGTCACCGTGCGAAGCGGATCCTGTTATAAATGCCTGAATTGTGGCAACAGCATGGGGTGCTCCTAACGCTGTACGGCGCAAGGCGCGTTGCGTACGGCGAAAATATTTTTGCCGCAACGCCGTACTCTGTACGCCTTACCCAGGCACGGCCTTTGCTGGCTCTTTGGATGAAAATACGATAGAATTTTCCTCCATGATGTCCATCTGTAACAAATATCAGCTTTCTTCCGCAGGGGAATTTCCCGCCTTATGACCCCGCATGAACCCATTGAAGCGACCGAGGAGCTTTTTTCGCGTACCCGGTCCAGGGGGTTTCAGGATTGGATCCGGTTCGGAAGCTATTTCCTGATCATCGGAGTTTTTGCGTTCCTGTTGGCCACTCATAAGCTGGACCGCTTTGACGATCTTCTCCGCGATAGTTTTCTCAAGCGGGTGGCCTGGGGGCAGGTGCATCCGGGAATTGTTCTGATCGAGATCTCGCGGACATCTCTCGAAGAAGTCGGGGCCTGGCCGTGGCCCAGGAGTTATCATGCGATCATCGCGCGTCTTTTAAGCGAATGGAAGGCGGCGGCCATCATTCTGGACGTCGATCTGTCCGAACCCACCGATCCCAAGAATGATGAGGATCTGGCGCAGTCTTTAGGAAAAATCGAGACCCCTTATTATTTACCGGTCGATCTGAAGCCGCGAAAAGAAAAAAAGTTCTGGATCCATGGGATGCCCGTTGTTTTGGACACCGGGGTTGGCAAGAAAGACTGGGTCCATGCGATGCCCGAGTTCGAGAAAAATGCGCGGGCCACGGGGCACACTTTCCTTGCCCCCGATCCAGACGGCACCTTGAGAAGATTTGACCTTTTTATTAAGGAAGGGAAGGAGAGCCATCTTTTTCTTCCCGTTCGTGCGGTCTTGGACCAAATGAAACGATCGCTTTCTTTACCCCAGGATTGGGCCGCTTTCGCGGATCCCAACGGGAAGATGCTTATTCCCTGGAGCGTGGCCTGGGACCAAGGATTTCCACGGTACCAGTATTCGGACCTGGTTCACAGCTTTTATGCGATCCAGAAGGGACAGCGTCCGGTCATCGATCCGGGTCTGATCGCCGGAAAGATCTGCCTTGTCGGAGTGACCGCCCCTGGCGTGGCGGAATTCGGAGTCACGCCTCTGAGCACCGCGTACCCGAAGATCGGTGTCTACGCGCAAGTATTGAACGCGGCGTTGACCGGGAACTGGGTGCGTCCCGTTTCCCTCTGGGGGAATGTCCTTTGTCTCTTGGGGATCGGCGGCTTGGCGACGATCTTATTTGTGATGTTGAGCGGGGCCTGGTCGCTTGTCGCGGCGCTTTTGCTGGTCGCGGGATGGTTCGTTTTCTGTCTGGGGGTGTTCGCCAAGTGGCATTTGGCGTTCTCGGTGGTTTATCCGGCGCTTCTCATGCTCTGCCTCTTCATTTTTTCGGCGATCTATGTTCAGGCTACGGCGACCCGTGAAAAATCCCACCTTTTTCACCTCGCTACGCGCGACGGCCTGACCGAGCTGTATGTGATCCGTCATTTCCGCCTGATCATGAATCAGGTCGCCCGCGAAGCGAATGTCCGGAAAAAAGCATTATCGATCATTCTGTTCGATATCGACAACTTTAAAAAGATCAACGATACCTATGGCCATCCCGCGGGTGACATGGTCCTCAAGAAGACCGCCGCGATCCTTGTTGCCTTTATCCGGAAACGGCGGCCTTTCCGCGAGATCGATTTCGCGGCCCGTTACGGAGGAGAGGAATTCATTATCATGCTTCGCCAGGCCGGACTTATGCCCGCCGAAAGCGTAGCGGAGCGTATCCGGAAAAAGATCGAAGAAGCCAGGTTCGAATGGGAAGGAAAATTAATTTCGGTGACCGTGAGCCTTGGCGTGGCGACCCTTCGTCCGGGCGAGAATATGCCGGACTCCATGGTGCACCGGGCCGATGCGGCTCTCTACAAAGCGAAAGAGTCCGGAAAAAATCGCGTTTGCGTGGAAAGTAAATAACCAGCCGATACGGCGCCCCTCCGAGCTCGGGCGCGCTTGAAGAAAACTGTTCTGGAAACAATATTCCGAGAGGTTTTTTGATGCAAAAGGTCCGGATCCTTTATGTGATCACCCAGTTGGAACTCGGCGGTGCGCAGACCCAGTTGCTAAGCCTGATCCGGGGGATCGACAAGGATCGTTACGCTCTTTTTCTCTTCACCGGTCAAGAAGGACCGCTTGTCGAAGAAGCTTTGTCTATGGACGGTCTTGTCGTTCACAGGTCCCGGTATTTGAAACGGCCGATCGATCCGCTGAAAGACATTCTCTCTCTGATCGAAATGATCCGGTTCATCCGAAGGAACAAGATCGATATCGTTCACACGCATAGCTCCAAAGCCGGCATTCTTGGAAGATTCGCCGGGGCCCTGGTCCGCGCCAGGATCATTCTTCACACGGTCCACGGCTGGGCCTTCCATGATTTTCAAAAACCGTTTATCAGAAATCTTTATCGAGGACTCGAGAAATTCACCGCGAAATTTACCGACAAGATCATTGTCGTTTCGGAGCACGACAGGCAAAAGGGCCTGGGTTGCGGGATCGGTTCAGAGAAGCATTATGCTTTGATACGTTATGGCATTGACCGGGCCCGGTTTGAGAAAAGGGATCTTTATATTCGAAAGGAGTTGGGGATCCCTGAGGATGCGGTCGTGATCGGAACGATCGCCTGTTTTAAACCCCAAAAGTCTCCGGAAGATTTTATAAAATTGGCTTCCTACGCAAAAGAGGCCTTGCCGCACGCCTGGTTCTTATGGGTGGGTGATGGCGTGCTCCGGGAGAAGATGGAACGGTCGATCGATGAACTCGATTTGAGGTCCCGGTTCATTTTGACGGGTTGGCGAAGGGATATTCCCAGGGTTTTGTCCGCGATGGATGTTTTTGTACTGACCTCCCTCTGGGAGGGATTGCCGATCGCGGTCCTGGAGGCGATGGCGAGTCAAGTGCCGGTGGTGGCGACCCATACGGGAGGGATCTCCGAAGTGATCGTAGAGGGGGAAACGGGATTTCTTGTTCCTTGCCATAACATGGCTTCTATGCTAAAAAATGCGAGCATTTTTTTAGAAGATGCTGCTCGCAGAGAGCGAATGGTTCAGTGCGCGAAGCGGCGTATAGACGACACTTTTGACACGCAAACCATGATAAAAGCTCACGCCGGGCTCTATCAGGAACTGACCGGGAATGGGGGGAGAGTGCATGCTCATGAGTAGTCCGGCAGTGGCTGCGGGGATCGGGTTTTTATTTTCCGTGTTGTTTCTGCTGTTGATCCGGCCGGCCGCCAGGCGCTGGTCTTTTTTGACCTCCAAAGAGGTTCCTTCGATCGGTGGAATCAGTATGGGACTGGCGCTCCTTATGGGGCTCTTGCTAACGGGGCCTTTTTTTTCCAGTCTTTCCCGGGAAGCCATGGGTCTTTTGATCGCTTCGGCCGTCATGCTCGTTGCCGGCATTTTTGATGACCATAAGGAGTTGTCCGTGGCTCAGAAATTCTGGGTGCAACTGTTCGCGGCGGCGATCCTGATAGCATTTGGCGTTAGAACGAATTTTTTCAATGTGGGCGAACCGCTGAATCTTGTGATCTCTGTTCTGTGGATCATCGGGATCACGAACGCTATGAATCTTTTGGATGTCATGGACGGCTTGGCGGGCGGTGTCGCCCTTGTGATCCTTTCCGGGTTCTGTGTTCTTTCATGTATGAGCGGGGACAGTTTGACCTTGGGATTTTCCTGCGTGTTGGCAGGAAGCGTGCTGGGCTTTTGGATCTTTAACGTGCCGCCGGCCCAAGTTTACATGGGCAACAGTGGGAGCCATTTTCTCGGGCTTGTCCTGGCCGCGATCAGTTTAACAGGCCGCTATGCCACGCCGGACAGGGCGGTGGCGCTTCTCACACCCGTTCTTGTGCTAGGGTTCCCCATCCTGGACACGCTGTTCCTTATATGGGTGCGTGTTCGAAAAGGTCGATCGGCGTTCAACAAAAGCGAAGATCATATGGCGTTGAGATTTCTCAAAAAAGGATATTCGAAACGGAAGACCCTGGTCGTGATGATGGGCTGGACCTTGTTTTTTGTTCTGACGGGTATGGTTTTGGGAAGAGGCTCCCATCCTTTTGCCGTCCTGGCGCTTGTTCTTGCGGGACTGGGGAGTCTGTTTTTGATCAAAGATATGGAACGCGTGAAAATTTGAGATCCTCCAAGAAGATCCTTATTCTCGGCGCCGGGATCGCGGGGCTCAGTGCCGCATGGCATCTGGAAAAAGAAGGCGTTCCGTGTCTCATCCTTGAAAAAGAAGATGAGATCGGCGGATTATGCCGCTCCAAGAACGTCAACGGTTTTGTCTTTGATTACAGCGGGCATTTGCTGCATTTCAAGAGCCCCTATGTTTTCGATCTCGTCCGGAAATTATTGAAAGGCCGTCTTGTCAAACACGAGAGGAGCGCGTGGGTCTCCGTGTGCGGCCGTTATACACGGTATCCTTTTCAGGCGAATCTTTTCGGTCTTCCACCGAAGATCGTTAAAGAATGCCTGGAGGGTTTTGTGCGCGCCCAGAAACAAGGGAAAGAGCCCTTCCGGCAAAGACCCGAGAATTTTTTTCAATGGACCCGCCAGACCTTCGGGAGCGGTATCGCCCGGCATTTTATGGACCCTTACAACGCCAAATTCTGGACGGTTCCGCCCAAAGAGATGACCTGTGAATGGCTCGAAGGAATGGTGCCTGTTCCGTCCCTGGAGCAAGTGCGGCATGGGGCCCGCAGGAAAAGCACGGATCAGTTGGGGTATAACGCTTACTTCTGGTATCCGAGGGCGGGCGGGATCGAACAATTGCCGCAGGCGTTCGCGGGATCCCTGCAGTCCCTTCGCACCGGAAACGGCGTTTTCAGGATCCATCTTGGAAGGAAAGAGATCGAAACCTTCGCAGGGCGAAAAGAAAAATTTGATCGCCTGATCTCGACCGTGCCGCTTCCCGAACTGTCCTCCATGATCCCGGACCTTCCTCAAGCCGTGCGGAATGCTTTTGACCGGTTAAGGTGGAATTCCATTTTCAACCTGAACCTTGGGACCCGTTTTAGCGAAGCCTCCGCGGGATGGCACTGGATCTATTTCCCGCAGAAAGAGAAAAGCTTTTTTCGCGTTGGTTTTCCGCATCACTTTTCTTCCCGCGTCGCACCCTCGGGAAAAGGTTCCCTTTACGCTGAGGTTTCGTATTCCAAACGCAAGCCCATCGATAAGCAGAAGATCCTGCTTCGTATTACCCGGGACCTTGCTAAGACAGGATTCCTGTCTCCCGGCAACAGGGTCCTCGCGGAAGATATCAACGATGTCGAGTATGGTTATCCTATTTATGATCATGATCATGCCCGGGCGAAAAGCGTGATCTTTGATTTCTTGCGCGCCAAGGATATTTTCCCCTGCGGGCGGTATGGCGCCTGGAAATACATGTCGATGGAAGACGCGATCCTGGACGGCAGGCAAGTCGCTCAAAAGCTGCTTCAGGAATGAAAGATCAACATCCGCATGATGCGCAGATCGTTTTGATAGGGATATGAAGACTTTTCAAGATCTCAGGGAGCGATCGCGTGTGGCGGACATCGAGCATGCATAATCCTTCGGTTAGCGTTATTGTTCCGACGCGCGGACGTAATGATTTTTTTGTGGCATGTCTGGAATCCCTGCGCCGGCAAACCTGTCCTCCCGCGGAAGTGATTCTCGTTAATAATGCGATGGACGCGACCGTGGAGCCAAAGGCGAGAGAGGCTTATCCTTCGGTAAAAATAGTTATCCCTGAAAAAAATCTTTACTACGGGGAATCCTTGAACCGCGGGATCGCCCTGAGCCAGGGCGAGCTCGTCTTATGTTTGAACGATGACGCAACGCTCGCAGATGATTTTATCAGCAAAGCCCTGAATGGGTTTGCGGTCAGTGAAACCGTCGGAATGGTGAGCGGAAAGATCTTGCGTCCGGACCATCGGACACTGGACACGACGGGATTATTTTTGAGCGTTTCGCGAACGGCTCGTGAAAGAGGGTATGGCTGTTTGGATCGTGGCCAGTTTGAAAAGGAAGGGTTCATTTTCGGAGTCGGCGGGGCCGTGGCTTTCTATCGCCGGAAGATGCTCGAGGAGATCAAAGAAGGCGCGAGTTTTTTCGATCCCGCTTTTCGCATGTTCTATGAAGATCTGGATCTTTCGTGGAGAGCGCATCATCGCGGGTGGAAGGCCTATTATGTGCCTACGGCGGTGGCATGTCATGTTCGGGGAGGATCCGTGCGCCGCGAATCCGGGCAGGGGAAGCCCCTGGCGCGCCGTTATCTCAGCGATGAATTCTACATGGATCTGATCCAAAATCGCTATCGGACCATTGTGAAAAATGAATCCATCTTGGGATTTTGCCTTCATCTGATACCGATGCTTTTTTATGATATCTTCGCGTGGTGTCACGTTCTATTTTTCAGACCGAGAGTGATAGGGATCTTCTTTTCACGCTTAGCAAGGTTGTCCAAGAGCGAAAAATGAAGATCCGAACGCTCGTTCACTTCTTATCCGTAAGATGCCGTATGGATTTTCTGCGGAAAGTCGCGAAGTTGTTCGGGGCTGATCCTGCCCGTGCGGTTGCGAAGGCGAAGGATTTTTTCCGGGCAGCACAGGACGTGAAGGGTGTTGCGGGAATGATCGATATTCCGAAGGTCCTGAACCCCGAAAAAGTTCTTCTGGGTGATCGAGCCGCATTGCACGAGCGCGTCAGCGGAAAGAAAAATTTTGACGCCGTGGTCGCGCATATTCGCGAACGCGCTCAGAGCCAAAAAATAATCGAGATCGGCTTGTCGCGGTATAATTTTTTCCGGATCAGGCAGATGTACAGACTATGCCTTGAGTCTCTGAGGGGCGGTGTCGAGGACGGCCGGGTGTTCACGGAGCCCTTCAAGTTTTTCCCAGTGGAAAACTTGGCGAAGGAACTATCCGCGACCATTGAAGAACTCAACAAGATCCATCCCGCTATCAGGATCGGGTGGTATGATCAGGAACTGCCCGAGATTTTTGAGACAGCCGAAATGAACGCCCGTCTTTACCCGTTCCGGAAAGATGATCTGGCGCGCATGCTCGGAGTTATTTTTGAAGAAGCGATCATGGGGCCCCAGGTCATTGTTCTGGACCCTTATCACCGGTGCAATATCAAGTGCGCGCATTGTTTCGTTCATAATCCGCTCATTCATCATCCGGAGGAGTTTTTAGACCGGAAGATCGATCTTCAAAAATTCAAGGAGATCGTGGATGACGCTGCGGAGCTCGGGACTGACCGGATCATTCTTCAGGGGGACGGCGAGCCCCTGATGCATCCGGATTTTCTTGAGATGGTTGCCTATGTGCGGGCCCAAGGGATCAAGCCTGTTTTTTTTACGAACGGGGCCCTTTTAACACGCGAGATCGCGGAAAGGATCCTGGCGCTTGAAGTGCGCGAGATCTATTGCTCTCTTCCGGCAGGGACGGCAGAGACCTATTCCAAGGTTTGCCTGGAGTCCGGATCGAACGATCTTTTTGAGAGAACTGTTGAGAACATGAGGACCCTGATGGAGTTGAAGAAAAGATCCGGCAAATCGTTCCCTCGCGTGATCATGACGCATGTCATTCACTCCATGAATTTTCACGAACTCATCTCCATGGCGGAAATGGATGTTCATATCGGGACCGATGCCGCTCGTTTCTATATGATCCGGATCGATGAGAACAACGGGCACTTACGGCTGACCAAGGAGCAGCTTGCCATAATGAAGAGGGATCTGCCGAAGGCTGAGGAGGTCCTCAAGAAGGCGGGCATTGATTTTATCCGCAGTCTCAAGTTCCAGTTCGAGCATTACGATGAAGAGAGCGGGGCATGGTCCAAGGATGTTTTTTTAAAAGAGGGGTGCACGATCGGATGGACCTTTTGTTTGATCCCCGCGCTTGGCGATCTGAGTATGTGCTGTCATTTGAGGACCCTGGGAGATCTGAAGCAGTCCCGCCTGAAGGAACTCTGGCAGTCCGATTATTACCGTCAAAAACGCATCGAGGCAAAATTCCTGTCGAAGAATACCGAGGTCAGGTGTTTGAACGGCGTGAAGCTTTACGATGAGCATTGCAACCACTGTGACAATCATCAGAATTTACTGGATATGACCCAGGGACTTAAAGAGTTTGGACTCTATCAATTTTTCAAGGCTTGAAACACTCGCAGGTTGGAACGAATCCATGGGACACCCTAGAGAAGGGGATCTCATTCCGATCGGATCATGAGGCGCGTTTATGAAAGATAAGATCGTTTGCATTCTATTAGGGATCTTTTTGGCGTTTGCCGGACTGGAGCTTTTCTTGAGGCTTCTGGGGTTCGGGTATGATCTCGTTCATAAGACGTCCCCGCGCGCCGGCGAAGGATACAGGATCTATTGCGTGGGAGAATCGACGACGTGGGGTGTCGGGGCGAGTGACCGTGCCTCGAAGAACTATCCCCGTCAGCTGGAAGAGATGTTGAACAAACAATACCCGAGCGCGAACGTCCAATGTCTTTTCGACCAGACCATCGGCCAGAACACCTCTGAGATCCTGGCCAAGCTTCCGCGCCATATCATGAAATACCGGCCGCAATTGATTGTTCTTCTTGTGGGCGTCAATAACCGGTGGAACATGGACCGGAGCAATATCCTGCTTTTTAGCAAGAACACGACGGTGTCTCGGGCGACCTTACAAGTCTTGATCTTTCTTGATCAGTTCAGGGTCTGGAAATTGTTCAAGAGCCTTGCTTTTGCGTATGGTTTTCCCAAAGAGCATTGGGATTTCTTCGTCCCGCCCTCAGGCGAGGCTAGGGAAGAGCTCGAGAGAAAGAAAGAGGAGGCGGGTAGTATTTTTGACGATCTTGCGGAGCATGACATCGAAGAAATGATCAAGTTATGCAAAGCGAGCCACATTCCGGTGATCCTTTGCACCTATCCGATGCATACGACGATAGGGCTTCGGCGCAGCCAGCAAGATTTGGCCCGTCAATTTGACGTACCCCTCGTAGACCATTACGAGGCTTTTCAGAAGTTGCAGGACCCGCAAGCGTATCTTTGGCCCAAGGACTCCTGGCATCCCAACGATGCCGGTTATGAGCTTATGGCGAAAAACATTTATGACTGTATTCTCAGGAATCGATTTGTTGAAGGCGCAGAAAAGAAAATTTCTCGATGAAGATCCTTTTTATTACACGGGAAGGTTACGGATTGTCCGGCGCAAGGGTCCGTTGTTATAATTTTTGCCGGGAATTGAAAAGGCAGGGTTTCGATGCCCGGGTTTTTTCATTCGCCGATGATCTGGGCGCGAAGTGCGGCGAAAAAGAACTGGAAATGTCGGGGCTCAAAAAGCTCGGGCTGAACATGAAGGCCCTGCAACGACTCGCACAAGAATCTTCTGACACGGTTTTTATCCTTCAACGATTGAATTACCACGCTCTGGCGCCTCTTCTTGTTTCCTGGTCCAAGCGGAACCGGGTGGTGTTGGACTGTGATGATTGGAATATCCGGGAGAATCCGGCATACCACCTGGGTTTTTATCCGAGCTCTAAGATGGAATATGTCACGCGACAGGTCGCCCGGCGAGCTACGACGTGCATTGCCGCGAGCAAATTTCTAGAACATTACCTCGCGGAATTTAATCCCTCGGTCCACTATCTTCCGACCGGCGTGGACACGGACTTTTTTTGTCCCCAAGGGGTCGCTTCCAGGAAAAACGTTGTTTTTTCCTGGATCGGAACGGCCTATCATGAAGAGATGGGTGCCAATATCCGTTTTTTGCTGGATTGTTTTTCCGAAGTGGCCGACCGGCACGATCATGTCTTGCTCGATCTGGCCGGAGAGGGAAGATATTTCGATGAGATGAAGCGGATCCTTTCTGGATACAAACACAGGAATAAGGTAACGGCCCACGACTGGATCCATCCTGACAGGATCCCCAGCCATCTTTCCGGGATGGATGTCGGGCTGTTGCCGTTGATTCAGGACACGAAATTCAATAAGGCGAAAAGTCCGACCAAGCTCTTCGAGTACATGAGTATGGCACAACCTACGGTCGCTAGCGAAAGGGGTGAAGCGAAAAATATCCTCCGGGACCGTGAAACGGGATTTTTGGCCAGAGGCCCAAAAGAGTTCATTGCCGCAATGGAGCGTCTTGCCGAAGATCCGACATTGCGCGGCGAGGTCGGAAAGCGAGCTCGACTGGAAGTCGAAAGGGCCTATTCGCTCGGGGTTCTTGGAAAAAAACTGGCGGATATTCTAAGGAAGATATGAAGAGCGGTGGCGCCTTTTGGGAAGGCTGTTCAATAGACTCATTCAGGAATATAATTCACCGGTCTGGAGCGGGGGCAGGGAAACCGCTGGCGGTATTCCCGCGGGTGCTAGTAGACGGCGTTCTGCTCCACGCTTGAGCGTTGATGCGGTTTTCGAATCTGGCAGATTTTTTCGTTCTTTGCGCGCGTAAAACGAGCCCGTGATTATTGACGGGGGAGATTTTTCGATGCCCTTTCAAGAGAAGCAAGTTTGAAAAGGTGCAGGGTCTGAGGGATAAAATATGATAAAAAACATTATTCATTACCGGCATGCTCTCTGGAGCTTGTCCATGGCGCAGTTAAAATCCCGATATGCGGGCACAGTCCTTGGGATCTATTGGACGATCATCAACCCGCTTTTGATGATGTTCGCGATCAGCTTTGTTTTTACGCAAGTCTTTAAGTCGGGCCAAGAGCATTTCTCGTTCTTTATCCTTTCGGGAATTATCCCGTGGATGTTCTTTTCCAGCGCATTGTCAGAGGCGACGAATTCGATACTCAATCAGCAGAATATGATGCGGCAGTTCAGTTTCCCCGTCGCCGTTCTCCCCCTCGCGTCGGTGATGACTCATTTTTTTAATTTTCTTATCGGTTGGGTTGCAATGTACCCCCTCTTCTTGATCGCGAATCCTAAAATAATATTTTTAGCGCATCTTCTGCCCCTGATCTTTTTTCTGCACCTTTGTCTTGCGGCAGGTTTCTGCCTTGCGCTGTCCGTTCTCAATGTTTTTTTCCGGGACGTCGGGCAGCTTTTAGGGATGGTCCTCATGTTCTGGTTCTGGGTCACGCCTGTTTTTTATACGATCGAAATGGTTCCGGCCCAGTTTCTCTGGATGTATGACATCAATCCCATGGCGCCATTCATCATTTTTTATCAAAAGATCATTTTTGAAGGGGTGCTTCCGGGGCCGGTGCTATTTGCACAGACCTTCACCTATGCGCTGGTCAGCGTGTGCGCAGGGCTGGCGGTATTTATTAAATTTGAACCCGGGATCTTGAAGAAGCTCTAAATTTAAGGACACCAGGCGATGGAAGTTCAGGTCTCAGTGATCATTCCTACTTTTCGGCGCGAGGTTCTTCTGGCGCAATGTTTGGATTCTGTATTTGCCCAGGACTATCCGCAGGAGCTTATCGAGATCATCGTAATCGATGATGGCGGCAGCGCTCCGACAGCCCATCTGATCCATGAGCTCAGGCTCCATCATCCCCATCTGCGCATGTTGAGCCAGGACCATCAGGGCCCCGCTGCGGCCAGGAATCTTGGGGTAACGGCCTCGAGGGGAGACATTATCTGTTTTATCGATGACGATTGCGTTGCCGCGAAAAGCTGGGTCACGGGGATGGTATCTTCCCACCGTGATCAGCCTCTTATCGCGGCGATCGGTGGCCTGACGCTCACGGCGACCGATAAAACGGCTGTTTTGTTGGGCCAGTTTCTGGCGAACGGCAGCATTGAGACTGGGATCAACGGGAATCGGGAGACGATTTTCTTTCCCACATGCAATGTTTCCTTTAAGCGGCATGTGCTGGAAGCGGAAAAGTTTAACGAGGCTTTTCCCTTGCCCGGAGGCGAAGACCTGGAACTGTCATGGCGTCTTTATAAAAAAGGGCACCGGTTTCTTTGGAAAAAAGATATTCAAGTGACCCACTATCGCAACGATACGCTGCAAAGTTGCATGGGCCAGGCGTATAAATACGGCAGGGGAAATTTTCTTGTTCAGTCCTTGCATGGGGACCATCCTTTGTTGAAGGAATTGAGAACAGGAAATGTCCGATTTTGGATGGCGACATTGATCAACACGCTCAAGATCCCTCGGTTCAGCTACATCCTCGGGACGGCGGTGATCCGGGAACATAAGATCACGAGCCCGCTCAAGAAAGCCGCTGTGTACGCTCTCTTTTCGCTGCATAAGGTTTGTTATATCGCAGGAAATATTGTGGAGTTTTTCAGAGTCAGGTCGGACCTGGCAAAAAGCCCGCGTCCGGGCAAACGCGATCTCCCGGAACTGCTAATCCTCGACATTACACATGCCTGTAATTTGAGTTGCCGGATCTGTGATATTTGGAAAACATCCCGGGACGAAAAGGAGATGGATCTTGATAGCGTCAAGAAGATGCTTTCCCAGGCGAAAGAATTGGGCATTGGCAATATTGCTTTATCCGGAGGCGAAGTGCTCTCAAGGGCGGATATTTTTGAAATTCTCGATCATGCAAGAGCCCTCAAGATCAAGGACCTCGGGATCCTATCCAATGGCATCTTGATCCATAAAAATATGAGCAAGTTGAAGCCGTATTTATTGGACAAAACGATCTCCCCGGTCGTCTCTTTGGATTCGTTGCAAGAAAACAGGCATAACCATCTGAGGAATTCCGATACGGCCTGGCAAGAAACGGTCGAAGGGCTACGGGCCCTTAGCGCGCTCAAAAAAGAACACTTTCAAGTCAGCTTTCATCTGATCGCGATCATCTATAATGATAATTTAGAGGAATTGCCCGCTTTGGTCGATTTTGCCAGGTCCCTCGGCGCTAACTCGCTTCAGTTCCAGGCATTGCTGCCTAATAATTTGATGATGGCGGAAAGAAAATCCTCACCTTTCTGGGTGAGGGAAGACAGGCTCATCGTGTTGGATGAAGTTTTGGACCATCTCATCAGGTTGAAGGAGGAAAATCCTGGGTTCATCAAGAATTCGGTCCGGAATCTTGCGCTGATGAAAAAATACTATCGAGGCACATTGAATTCCGGAGATGCCCCCTGCCGCTCTGCCGGTAAGACGGTCCTGGTTTCTAACCAGGGGACGTGTGCCACATGTTTCTCTG
Organism: Candidatus Omnitrophota bacterium; assembly: GCA_043803685.1. Taxonomy (GTDB): domain Bacteria; phylum Omnitrophota; class Omnitrophia; order Omnitrophales; family Aquincolibacteriaceae; genus Aquincolibacterium. Next base: position 157,125 of record JAZDJU010000037.1, on the reverse strand, counting down.
TTTATGGAGATATCAGGAAACACACACTTAGAGAGATCCTTACGGGTCCTGAGATCGTCCGGGCCCAAAAAGCGGTTGAGAAATGTCATAGGCCCTGTCTGTTGCCGTGTTTTTGTGATTAACGAAGGAATAGGAAAAAAAAGCCCATGAGTTTTTCTGCCGCCAAAATTAAACCCTTCGTGCCCCTGGGGATCCTGGTTTTTCTGGTGGGATTTTACTTTCTGAATAACATCGCCTGGCTTGCCCTCAATTCTGTCCCTCCTTATAACGACTCAGCGCATCATCTCACGAATTATCGAGTGATCCTTCATAGCCTGGATGGTTCGCTGAGCGCGCAGCAGATGGGCGACTACAAAGAAAGATTCCTCTATGCACCGCTTTATTATTTTTTGCCCGTATTGGCCGCCCTGTTCTTTGGAGATGCGGATTATCTCTATATACCTTTTAACCTCCTGTTTTACGTGATCCTTCTGGTTGCCGTTTATGCGTCCGGTAAAAAACTGTTCGGCGTGCGAGAGGGCATTACCGCATGCCTGATCCTGTCGATATATCCCTACATTTATGGATCGACCCGGATCTTTGTGATTGAGGGTGCTTTGTGCTCGCTGGCGGCGCTTTGCGTGTGTTTCTTGCTTTATTCCGAAGAGCTTCGCAAGACCCGTTTTACTGTTGCCGCGGCCTTAGTGTGCCTTTTGGGAATGCTGACAAAACAATCGTTCCTTATTTATGTCGCGGGGCCGCTCGCGTTCACGATAGCGAAGGCCGCGTTTCGACGCGACGCGTTCAAGAAAGTCATTCTTTTGGTTTGCGTTGGGGTCGTGTTGCCGGCGATCCTTTCATTCAATCCGGGGACGATCACTCTCTTCAAAAATCATTTTAATGATGCCCAACTTTATGCTCCCGGGAACCCCTGGACCCGAGCGTTCTATTACGTTCTGTTGTTACCTGATCAGATCAACATGCTTAGTCTCGTTGTATTTATTGCCGGCCTTGCTGGGTATGTTTTCACAAAGACCAAGGACAGAGCGTTCGTTCTGGTATGGCTGCTAACGCCCCTGATCATTTTGACGTGCGCTCCTTTGAAGAGTAGCAAGTACAGCCTGCCGCTCCTTGCTGTGATCGCTCTCATTTCTTCCGGGGGGTTGTATGCGATCGTCAAAAAGCCGGTCGTGCGATATGCGTGTTTAAGCGTTATTCTGGGCTTTGGTGTCTTTGTGCATTATGCGTTACTGTGGGATATTCGACTTCCCGTGAATCCGTTGACGGGGAAGGGGATGCGCCTGGATCTGGCGCCTTACCTGGAATATGCGCATAAACCCAAGAACAATCATTTGGACAAGGTTCAGGGCGAGCTTTTCAAAGTGTTGCGAGCCGCTTGCCCTTCGGGGGGTATTCATCATGTGGGCATTACCGGCCATGATTTGTATCCGAACGGATTGATCACTCCGGCCACGTTTCGATTCACGGATAATTTCATTGTAGTCAATGAGTGGGGGATGAAAAGCTACATTTTGCAACATCAGCTTCCATTGATGGTCCGTACATTGAAGAAAATCCCTGATTACGACGCTTCGGATGGAGTTTTGCAGTGCGACCTTCTTGTGACGGTGCTTCCTCTGGAAGAGTTTTATCCGGAAGCGTGTCTTTTCTATGATCTGGCGGCCACTCTTGTCGTTCCCTCGGATAAAAGCAGAATATATGTTTATTCGAAAAAGAGACCGCGTTTTGATAAGGTCTATGAAGAAATCTTTAGAGCATTGCAAGCCCATATCATTCCGAACAGGATCTACCATATTGGCAATACCGGGTTTTTCGCATTTCCAAAGGAGCAGATGAATCCGAGCGAGTTTGAGCGCGCGGATAATTTTGTTATTGTCAATGAGCCGGGGATGAAAAGCTTCATCTCGCGGCGTCAACTTCCATTGACTGTCCGTACATTGGGAAATAAGCCCGATTATTATGCCTCGGAAGGGATTTCGGATTGCGACTTCCTTGTGATGGCGCTTCCTCTGAGCGAGTTTTATCCTCAAGTAAGCCGTTTTTACGATCGGATGGCGACTCTTGTCGTTCCGTCGGATGGGAGCAAAATTTATATTTACGCCAAGAACAAAAAGCCCGGTTCAGCGGCAGCCGTTGAGAGCCAATGGATAAAAGAAGCGTCTGGTGATGTGCGGATGCAGAGAGCTCAGGCTGCCTTTAGGGAGGGACGCTATGGCGTTTCAACGAAATTATTGGAGGAGTTCTTGGCGGGCAAAGAGGCCAGGGGCCATACCTATGCTACGGCATGCGTTGGTTTAGCCAGTAGTTATGTTGAGCTTATGGTTCGTGACGCAACAGTTTCCAAAGATTGTTTTTCTAAGGCGGAGCATTATTTTAATGAAGCATTGAAAGCGATGGATGCTTCAGACCCACTAGCGTCTGCGGCCTATTCGGGGTTGGGGTATCTTTATCTGAGCAAACGTTCTTATGGCCGGGCCCTTTCATATTTAAATCAGGGGCTCGCGGATTACTCGAAGGAAGATCGTTTGAAAGAGTACGGGGATCTTCTTACGAACATCGGTTATTGTTATCTGGGGATGAAGGACCCGGCCAAGGCCAAGGAATACTTCACCAAGGCAATCACTGCGTTTTCGGATGCTGATTATGAAACACTTAAAGGCGCGCTTGCGGGTCTGGAGCTATGTTCTCCGGATCCCAACGCGAGTAAGATAGGCGAATGATTTTCTGAAGGGGCTCATTCAACAATCGGGAATCCGAGTCCTTTTGAGTACGAAAGACAGACGATATTATCTGAACAAACCGTCCACTAAACTGGGGAAGGTCCTATGAAAATTACTCTTGTCCAGTGCCCTGCTTTTGGGATTGATAGGCCTCCTTTGGCGTTAGGATATTTGGCCGCATTTCTTAGGGAGCAGGGTCAGGCTGTCCGTGTTTTTGACTTTAACGCCGATCTTTATGCCCATGCCGAAGAAGCCCACAAGCGATTTTGGGAGTTCAGCTATGTTTTTCAATGGATGAATCAAGATTATTTTTCCCAGCAGAAGGTGCTTTCGGAAAGCCATTATGCCCAATGGGCTGAGATGCTTCTTCGAGACGATCCGGATATTCTTGGATTTTCGGTGCAGAGTTCGTCTTTGATATGCAGCCTTAAGTTGGCCCGTGAAATAAGAAAGAGAGCTACTGCTCCGGCCATTGTTTTCGGGGGGCCGTTGCATTTGAGTTATAGCATTGAGCATGCGGATCATTTATTACAGATGAAAGATGACGTCGGGAGACAGTTGGTCGATGTCGTCGTGTTGGGAGAAGGCGAGGAGACATTACTGGACATTGCCAGACGGCTGGAGGCCAAAGAGTCCCTCAGGGGCTGTCCCGGCACCGTGATCAGGGCAGAAGACGGCAAGATCCTTCGCAACGGCCCGAGGTCTTTAATAGAAAATCTGGACATTTTGCCGTTTCCGGATTTTCATGATTTTCCGTCCGTCTATAAATATGATAGGCGATGGCCCATCTTGGGCAGCAGGGGCTGCGTTAACAGGTGCGTTTTCTGTGATGATGCGCTGATGTGGCGGCGTTACCGCTACCGGTCTGCCGCAAATATCTTTCAGGAGATGAAATTACGCAAAGAACAAGGGGCCGAATTTCTTGAATTCAATGACCTGTTGATCAACGGTAATTCATCGGAACTTTTAAAGCTTTGCAATCTTCTGATCGGCGGGAAGCTCGGATTGACGTGGGGGGGGAGCGCCTGCGTCGGCAGGAATCTTGACCGGGAAATGTTAAAAAAACTCAAACAGGCAGGATGTTGTTATTTGAACTTTGGCATTGAGAGCGCCTCGCCTAAAATTTTAAAAGACATGAATAAATCTTTTACGATCTCTGAGGTTCAGCGGGTCATCACGGAAGCCCATAGGGCGGGGATGGATGTCTGCACCAATTGGATCGTGGGATTCCCGACGGAAAGAGAAGAGGATTTTCAGCAGACGCTGCAGTTTATTACCAGGTTTTTCAAACTCCTTAGAAAAAATCTCATGGTGAATTCTTTTATCTTGAAAGACGCAAGCCTTCTTGCCCGGCATAAGGAGAAATTCGGTGTTGTTGCCGGGGATGGGTGGAATTGGGTGTCTCAGGATGGAGCTAATACCGTCGAGGTGAGGAAACGCCGTTACGATGAGTTCCTTGCGACGATCGAGCGTTTAGGAGATAAGCCCAAGCACAAAACTTTTCAAGGGCAGCAATGAAGAGCAGAAACAATGCGGGGAAGAAGGGTGTAATGCCCTCATCAAGCGCGTTACGAATGTGAGGGCCTTGCAGTTATGAGGCTATAGACGTGAAGGTGTGAAGCGCCATAGTTCGTTCCTTTAATTGATGAAAAATTGTGAGCAACCATGAAAATAGCTCTTGTTGAATGCCCCATGTTTAATGTGCGTATGCCCATGCTGGGGCCTGCTTACCTGAGGGCGGTGCTTGAAAAAAACGGCCATAGCGTTGATTCGTTTGACCTCAACATACGTCTTTTTCATCAGGTCCCTCTCGATATGAGGAAATATTGGGACTATGCTTTTTCTTTGCTATGGTCAAGCAGAGGTATTAATAGTGGATGGCAAGATGCCGGGTTATTGAGCCACCTTGAATTCTTGAGTGAGTCTCTTCTGAATGACTGGGCCCAAGAAATTTTAAAAAGCAACGCTCAGGTTATTGGATTTACGGTCTATCACACCTCAGTCGACGTAAGCGTTATTTTGGCGAAAAAAATAAAGCAATTGGATGCGACGAGAAAGATCATTTTTGGAGGACCCTTTGTCCTGTCTTATATCGATGTCTGTGATGATGCTGTGGCCAATATCCACAGCCCCATTCATCGCGTTTTAGATGTCATCGACATGGTCGCCGTCGGGGAAGGCGAGGACATTATGTTGGATGTTGTGAATCGGGTTTCCTCGGGATCTTCCCTGGAGGGATGCCGGGGAGTTATCGCCAAGGAGAACGGGAATTTAACAATCAATGAACTAAGACCTTTGATTTGCGATCTGGACGCGTTACCTTTTCCGGATTTTTCAGTTTTAAAAGAGTTCGCCTACACGGAAAAGAATTTTTTACCGATACTGGCAAGCCGAGGTTGCCCCTCTCGGTGTTCTTTTTGTGATTATCCCTATATGGATCGGTATACCTTTAGAGCTAGAAAAGCCTCGTGTGTTGTGGAGGAGATGGAGCGCCAAATCGCGCGTTACAAGACGGATTTTTTTCATTTCAATGATTCGAGTATCACTTTGAACGTCTCTTTCTTGACAAAATTATGCCAGCTTCTTATTGAAAAGAAGCTCCGTGTGCGGTGGGGGGGGAGCGCGTCCGTCAATTCCGTATTGACCAGGGATATCTTTGAAAGGATGAAGCAGGCGGGATGCGAGTATCTGAGTTTCGGGATAGAAAGCGCGTCTCCCAAGGTTCTGCAGGCTATGAATAAGGGGTTCCACATCCAAGACGCGGAAAAGAATATTATGGATGCTCACGCGGCGGGAATTTCCGCGCTCACAAACTGGGTTGTGGGGCATCCCATGGAATCATCACGTGATTTCCAGGAGACTCTGGATTTTATTAAAAAGAATTCTGAGTGCATGGCAGGGATCGATGCCGCCATTTGCACGGTAAAGCCTCATACGCCGCTTTATGAGATGAAGGATCGCTATGGGATCCAGTTAAATAATCTCCATGATTGGAGTGCGAAAGATAATAGTGATACCTACGGACACAGAGTCCAGCGATTGAAGTTGCTCCAGGAGCAGCTACCCGATAAATTTGCCCGAGATCGAGTTGGCGGGACATTGGATGTGGAGTCCGCGTTGTCTTTGGGTGAAAAAAAGGGGAAAGACGTTTTGCTTTAGAAAGGAGCTGTATCCTTAGCTTGGGTGACGTCGAATGTCGCGGGAAAAAACCGGGGGGAACACGTTTTTGGAAAATGTCCGCTATTGTTTAGATGGGATGGAAGGTCAAGCGTTCCGCGCTTTAGAGGACGCCGTCCCTCGAATATTCCATAATGCGGGATTTTCAGACGTGGAGGTCCTCATCAAAGAAAACACTGAGAATGGGCCGGCCGTGACCTTACTAGCAAAAAAACTTAAAGGGCGATCGAAGAAAACCCCGCATTTGTTTAAATGGTCAATGGCTCAGAAATAGCAGGCAAAACAGGCGGATGATCCCTTTGAGGGATCCCGTCGGGAGAGACAAAGCTTTGTTATACCCCTATAGCCTTTCCATCGTGATCCCCGTCTTCAACGAAGAGGAGAATATAGCGCCACTTCTGAAGGCGATTAATAGAACAGTGCCGTCGATCTGTGCTGACTATGAGATCATTTTGGTGGATGATGCGAGCACGGACAGCTCGGGCGAAATGCTTGATGCGGTAGCTGGAACGGACCGGAGGGTCAAGGTTCTTCATCATGAAAGGAATAGAACCTTAGGGGGTTCTTTGAGGACAGGGTTCAATGCCGCGACGAAAGACCTGATCTTGTATTTTGACGCGGATTTGCCGTTTGACTTGAAAGAGATCGCTAAGGCGATCGCGATGCTCGACGCCGAAGACGCGGATTATTTTTCTGCCTACAGGACCAGTCGGGGCGGTGAGGGGGTTCGGCGTTTTTTTTATTCTTATATTTACAATGGTCTCATCGAACTTCTTTTTCGTTTGGGTGTAAAAGACGTAAATTTTTCATTTAAGCTTTTCAAGAGAAGTTTTCTGAATGAGATCCGGTTGTCTTCTGAAGGGTCTTTTATCAATGTGGAGATGTTGGCCCGGGTGAGAATGTCGGGGCGTAAGATCGTGCAATTTCCCTGCGACTATCATCCCAGGACGAGAGGGCGCTCGACGCTTTCGAGTTTTAAAGTGATCGTTAAGATATTAGACGAGCTTACGCGTTTCTTTTTCTGGCGGCGGGAGAAACAGGAAATGAGAACGTAGAGGGCGTCTTTGAAGGGTTGCCTTGCCGAATGCGCTAAGGCCAGAGAAGACGCATATTCAAAAAATGAGAAGCTCCTAGACCCGGGGTGTGGATAGGATCTCGGCGTCGGGACACGAGCCTCTTAATCGAACCAATTTATTTGATAGGGGTTATTTGTATCCGCTCATCATGTGCTGATGCGTAAAACTATGAAAAAAGTCCTTTTGATCAATTCCCCTTCCACCCTGGATCAGCGTTACGGGTTTCTTTCTCCTGCCGGGGGAGTGGAGATCCCGACGGGGTTGTGCTCCCTGGCTGCTTTTTTACGAAATGAAGGAATACCTGTGGGTATTATCGATGCCCAGGCCCTCCATTATGACGATCCAGAGATCCTGGCCCAGGTCAAACTCGAAAAGCCCGGATATGTCGCGCTGAGCGCCACCACGTCCCAGATACGAGGAGTGGCGACTCTTGCCGGTAAAATTAAATCCCTGGAACCGTCCGTGATCATTTTTATCGGAGGAGCTCATGTCAGCGCGCTGCCCATCGAAACGCTTCAAGAGCATGCGCCCTTTGATATAGGGGTTGTTGGAGAAGGGGAAGAAACGCTACGCGAGGTGATCCAGGCGTTAGAGGAAAAGACAGATATCGCTCAGGTTAAAGGGCTTGTTTTCAGAGATCCTCCCAAGGTTTTGTTGTCCGGCACGCGTTCCAGGATCAAAGACCTTGACGCGCTTCCTCAACCCGCATTTGATCTCTTGCCGGCGCTGGACAAGCATTATTCCTTGCCGATCCAGCATGTTTACCGTCTGCCTGCTGTATCGCTCATGACCTCTCGCGGTTGCCCGGGACAGTGCACTTTCTGCGATCGCTCTGTATTCGGCAATCGCATGAGTTTTCACAGCGCTGAATATATGGTTGCTATGCTGAAAACATTAAAAAGAGATTACGGGATCCGGCATGTCATGTTCCAGGACGACGAGTTTTTTTCACTCAAGCGACGACTGATTGACTTTTGCCGTCTTCTCAAAGAGGCCCGGCTGAATATGACTTGGGCGGCTTCTGTTCGTGTTGATAGCGTTGATCAGGAAAGTCTGCGGATGGCGAAAGACAGCGGATGCTGGCAGTTATCTTACGGGATCGAAAGCGCCAATCAGCAGATCCTGGATGTTTACCAGAAGGGGATCAGCCTTGAGGTCATCAAAAGAGCTCTCAGGGAAACCCGGGAGGCAGGGATCCTGACAAAAGGTTTTCTTCTATTGGGGAATCCGCTGGAAACTCCGGAAACGGTTCAGGAAACGATCGATTTTATTAAAAGCCAACCGCTGGATGATGTCAGCGTAACGTTCTTTACTCCGTACCCTGGCGCCGCGCTGTTTCATGCGATCAAGGGGTTCGGCCGGTTTGAGAACGATTATGATAAAATGACCTGCTTTGATATTGTGTTTGTGCCCCATGGGATGACGAAGGAATCTTTGATCGCATACCGGAAAAAGCTATTACGCGAATTCTACCTTCGACCGGCCATTATGGCCTCGTATGTGCGCAGGATCCGTTCATTCCAGCAACTCAAAATAATGATAAAAAGCGCCTGGAGTGTTCTTGATCATATCCTCCGGAAATAATAGAGCGAAGAGTTTTTTCATCACCGGAGATGATTTCGGACTATCCCGGGAGATCAATGCCGGCATGATCGGGATCCATCAAAAGGGGAATCTGGACGGCGTTTCTCTTATGGCGAACGGGGAAGCCTTTGATGATGCGGTCAGCCTTATCAAACAACATCCTGATCTGGATGTGGGGTTGCATCTAACCCTTGTGGAGCTCACGCCCCTTCTTTCCGGGAGGGAAGTTCCTTCCTTGGTGGATAAAAACGGTTTTTTTTACGCTGATTATTCTCAGTTTCTGAGAGCTTACATTTTGGGAAAGATCCGTCTGAGGGAGATCGATCAGGAGATCGGAGCTCAGTTCGAAAAAGTCCAGCGACAGGGGGTCCGGATCACTCGCATCGACAGCCACCAGCAGTTGCATATGGTGCCGGGCATTCTGGACATCGTTATTAAGCATGCTTTGAAATATCATGTTGCGAGGATCCGATATCCCTATACGCCGCTGAGGTTCAATGCCCTGCAATTTTCAGCGCATCCGGACAAGTTTTTAGGTAATATGTTGCTCAATGGTCTGTGTTTATACCAGGGACGATTGTTGAAGAAATATCGGATGATACATCCTGACCATTATTGCAACGCGTCGAACGCGGGGGGCCCTCTGGGAGAGGTCCTCCAAAGGTTCCAAAAGACAAGAAAGAGCGGCAGTTGGGAGTTCAGTTTTCATCCGGCCATTTCGGAGCATGAATTGTCAAAACGATACCCGCACTGGCGTTATCACTGGGAACAGGAATACCATGAAATGATGCGACCGGATTTTCGAAGTCGCTTTGAAGGGAGTCACTCAAAAAACCATGCAGAAAATTCTTTCTGAGTTTAAAACCAATCTCGATTTTTATTTTTCCGAGGCTTTAAATCAGCCTTTTGCCAAGCCCTATTGGGTCTTTTTCAGCTTGCTGCATCGCTGCAATTTTAATTGTCAAATGTGCGGCGTAAGACATGTACTACAGGACCAGGAACTGGATATCGATCTGCTGAAGAAGAGCCTCGACGAAGTGGCGGGCTGGGGAGCGGACTGCACGGTTTTGTTCACCGGGGGCGAGGTTTTTTTAAGGAAGGACGTTTTCGAGATCATCCGCCATTCCGTTTCCTTGGGGCTGAAGACCGAAGCGGTCACGAATGGTAGCCTGATCGATAACGCTCAATTTGCGGCCAGGATCATGGATTCAGGACTTAGCAATATCGCGATTTCTCTGGACGGCGCAAGCGCCAAGACGCATGACTCCATTCGTGGCGTGGACGGGGCTTACGCGAAAGCGATCAGAGCTCTGCGCCTTTTGGCCGAAGAAAAAAAACGGAAAGGTCATGGTCCGCAGATCTCGGCCTGGGTCACCATCATGAAAGAAAATGTCCATGAACTGTATGACATGATTGCTTTGGTCAAAGAAATAGGAGTGGAATGTCTTGTCTATCATCCGGTCATCGTGGCGCAGGCGGATATGCAGAATACGGTCAAGGAGGGGCATCTTTGGATCACGCCGGAATGGCAGGGCGTCCTTAAGGAGCAGATCGACAAGCTTGTGGCTTATAAGGACAAGTCGGGTCTCATCGCTTTCCTGCATGACCCTTATCAATGGCTGGGCTATTTTCAGGGTTCGCTGACGCGACGCGATTGGAAGTGCAATCCCTTTGTTTTTGTGGATGTAGGCCCGGACGGCTCCGTGCGCAGTTGCGGGCCTTCTTTCGGGAATATCAAGGATATGTCTTTGAGCGATTGTTTGAATACGGAGGCCGCCCGGATGGCCAGAACGAAAATGGGGGTCTGCGATAAGCCGTGTCTCCAGACCTGCTGGGCGCGTCCGGGAACGGAGTCCTTGAAAAGGGTCGTGAATGATTTTACGGCAGCTCTGGAGGGGTCCGCGATGACGAAGGCGGGAAAAAAAAAGGCTTTGGAAACAGGGCTCCAGTGGGTGGATGCCTACGAAGACCTTGTTTTGGGTGACGATTGACCATGGAACACCGGCTCAATGAAGTGATCATTTCTGTGACGAACAGGTGCAACCTGCGCTGTTCGATGTGTCAGATCCCCGCAGGGGGCCGCCAGACCGAGCTGAGCGGTGAGGAGATGCAGAGGCTGGTCGCTGATGCGGTTCATTTTTGTCCGCGCAGTATTGTTTTTAGCGGGGGCGAACCCTTATTGCGCGAAGATATCTTTGATCTGATCGCTTTTGTCAATCGACACAGGATCAATACCTGCCTGGCTTCGAACGGCACGCTTCTGACCGAGGAGGTCGCGCGCAAGCTTGTCGCAGCGGGGATCGGGGTCGTGAACATCTCCGTTGAGGGGGATGAAGCCACTCATGACGCCTTGCGGGGGAAAGGGAACTATGTCAAAGCGGTTGAAGCGCTAAAAAATCTTTCAAAGCACAACATCGAAACCACCATTGCCACGATCGTTAGCAGGCAGAATTACGAGGCCTTGCCCAAGGTGATGGAGCTAGCGTATCAATTCGGAGTGACGACCGTCAAATTTCAACCGTTCAGCGATATCTTTCTGAAAGATAAGGGGCTCCGGGGAGATTTTTTTGCGCCGAGGGGATCACAGCCGGATATCGAAAAAAGCCTTGTGGAAGTGATCCGGCTTGCGCAGGAATACAAGATTATGACCAACCCGCAAGAGTATCTTCACAGGATCCCTGCCTATTTGTGCGGCGAGACCGTGATCAACGCGGAGCAAAAAGGTTGTTCGGCCCTCTGGAGCTCCTGTCCCGTATCCTCGGAAGGGAATGTTTACCCTTGCTGGGTCCTGGACGACAAGGTTATCGGCAATGTTAAGAAAAAAAAGCTATCCGAGATCTGGGGTTCCCGGAAACATGACCGGTTGCGCCGGGAGATTGAAACCAAGGGTTGCGGCGGATGCATGATGAGTTGTTATGATCAAAACTTTGGAAAGCAGAAGACCGAGGAGCTGATCTCCTTAAAGGTGCAGAAGCTCACGAAGCCCGGTTTTTACAGGAGAATGTATAACCGGGTCTACCAGAACACCAAATATCTCCTGGGGAAAGTAGCCAATAAGATCAGGATCTGGTTCCTGGTGCGGCAAAGTGCAGACAAGTCGAAGACCGGCGAGTTGTTGAAAGAAATAAAGGCATCCAAAGAGATTCTGAAGAAGAAGTTGAAAAGCTTTGAATAAAAAAGAGATCGAACAACGAACGGCTGCTTTCGCTAGGAAGGGACCGCTCGTTCGTACCCCCACGACTTTATTGCAAAAAGCGGGACTGGTTCTTTTCGGAATACTCCTAGGGTTAGTTCTTTTGGAGGCAGGACTGCGCATAGGGGGATCTGCATTTTTGTTTTTCCAGGAATCCCAAAATCTGCGTTCTTTGAGAGCGCATGGTTATCGCATTCTGTGTTTGGGGGAGTCCACCACGGCAGGCACATATCCTTCCTTTCTTGAGGAGGAGCTCAATCGGCGCGGGCAGGGCATCCCATTCAGTGTTATTGATAAAGGAATACCCTCCACCAACACCGATGTGATCCTGGCACAACTGGAAGCCAATCTGGATAAGTATAAGCCGGATCTCGTCGTGACGATGATGGGGATCAATGATCAGGGTAAACATATGCCCCCGGAGGTCAAGAGCTCATCAAGGTTTGTGCGGTGGCTGTTCTCGTTGCGCGTTGTTAAATTAGTACGATCCCTGGGGCTTCATCTAACGGAAAAAATAAAAAAGACGAATGAGGTAAAGCCTCCAGTTGTGCAAACTCCAGCCTCTCAAGAACCGGCCGTGGAGGTGCCGCGGGAAAAATTAAAGGATTTCGGTCTTAGAGGCACTCAGGAGCTCCTTGGCGTTTCAGGGGGGCCTTATTCCGTCGATGAACTAAAGTGTTTGTCTGATGGATGGAAGGCTCTTTCGGATGGGGATCTGGGCGGATCAGAAAAGGCGTTCAATAAGGTTTTAGCGAAAAATCCAAAGAATGCCCAGGCCTATTACGGGTTGTCTTGGGTTCATAGAAATGGCACCCATGAGGATCAGATAGAGGGCTTGTTATTGAAAGTGATAGAATTAATGCCCTATGATGTTGCGGGGTATCGTTCTCTAGGAGATCAGTATTTGTCCGAAAAAAAATATGAACAGGCAGAAGCCGCTTATAAAAAAGCTGAGCTTCTCGGTAATAAAAATAAAGAAAGTTCCGGAGATATGGGGATTGTGACCATGGCTCTGGTGCATATTTATATGGCCCAGAAGCGGTACGCTGATGCCGAGCAGGCCTTGAAAAAGTTTCTCGCGGCAAACCCAACGAATGACCTTTGCCATCGAAGATTGATATTGTTCTATCATGAAACGGGAAGGCACGAAGAGGCCGCGGCCTGCGAAAATAAAGAAAGGTCCCTGGACAAGGATTTTTACAATGTCGTTACTGTGACGAACTATCGCCGTCTGAAGGCCATCCTTGACTCCAGAAAGATCAAACTGGTCTGCGCGCAATACCCCATGAGGAACATCTCTGTGCTTAAGGAGATTTTTGCGGACCGGGACGGAGTTTTTTTTGTGGATAATGAGAAGCCGTTCAAGACCGCAGTGGCGGGGGGGCGTCTTCATGAATATTTCTTCGATATGTTCGGCGGTGATTTCGGACATTGCACCAAGCTAGGGAATAAGCTCTTAGCGGAACAAATAGCGGATGTGGTTTTAAAGGAAGTTTTGGGGATGAAATAAGTCCCGGACGCTCTTTATTCTAAGGGACGATTTTGTGAAAAAGAAGCAAAAAATTTCTAAAGCGAGCTCTTTCGGGCAAAGAGTGGCGCTGGTATTGTTCGGAGTGTTGCTTGCTCTCGCTATGCTTGAGATGGGCCTCCAGGCATCGGGTTTTTTCATCAGGGCTGTGCAGCAATATAAAAATTGGGCCACCCTGAAAACCGGGGGTTCCTATCGGATCCTGTGCGTTGGAGAGTCGACGACTCAGGCGCAATACCCACGGTTCCTTGAAAAGATACTGAATGCCCGTCAGACCCAAACGCGATTTAGTGTGACCGATGAAGGTCTGATCGCGACCAATACCGATGTTATTTTCGAGAAAATGGAAAGCAATATCAGGAAATACAAGCCCGATATGGTGGTGGCCATGATCGGCATTAATGATGCGGGTGCCAAGCATATGCCCGCCGGATTTGCCACCTGCAACCGAAGTTTTGCCCAGTCTTTTAAAACGCATAGGCTCATGCAGTTACTTTGCGCGCACATTCAGGCCAAGTTTGAGGAAATAAAACGCATGGTTATGGGTAAGCCTCGATCTGAAGCGCCTGTCGCTGCGTCCAGAGATGATGTTTATTATCTAAAGCTTGGCATGCGGTTGCAGGCTCAGGGGAAGGAGCATGAGGCCAGATCCACATTCTGTCAGGCTGTCACGCTCAATCCCTTGAATACGGACGCATTTTTCAGGTGGATGTTTCAATGCAAGCCCAAGGAGCAGGAAGCAATGCTCCAAGCAATGGTCGAGAAGTTCAAGAAAATATTCACGGCATGTCCGGAAGAGAATCCGTATGCGGGATATTTGCTGGGTCAGTTGAACACTGTACATAAAAATGTCGAAGCGGAATCCTTGCTGAAGGTTCTCAGAAGCCACTGCCACGCCGGATGGATCAGTTACTATTCTGGAGAAATAGCTGCGGCACAGGGCCGGTACGAGGAAGCTATAGCGAATTATAAAGAATCCATTGAGCTTAGCCATCAGTCGGATTATAGACCCTATTTTGGCCTGGCTTATGTTTACCGCGCTTTGGGGAAATCCAAGCTGAGCGATGATTATCTTGCTCAGGGCCATGCCCTGGCTCCTCAAGGTTACGAATCGATGACAGTGGAAAATTATCGTAAGATAAAGAAACTGCTCGATGAACACGGGATACGTCTTGTTTGCGTGCAGTATCCTATGCGGGACATAGAACCCTTAAGGAGGATTTTTTCTGCGGACCACGGTCAAAACGTCAGTTTTGTCGATAATGAAAAGCTATTTAAGGATGCGCTCAAGAAATACCGATTCGAAGAGATCTTCAGGGACAGGTTTGCTGCGGACTTTGGTCACTGCACCGATTTGGGCAATACGATCCTGGCCGGGAATATCGCCAAGGTGATCCTTCGGGATATTTTAGGGATTCCCGTATCTGAAGAGGCTTTTAGCCGTTAAAATAATGTTATGGATTTAATGAGAATCTGAACGGGCATAAGGTGATGAATGGCTATCATAAATTTTCATGATGTTTGGGAAATGTACCGGATCAAGTTCGTGCTCGCCGGCAAAGTTTCCTGGGAGAATTACTGGGCTTTAAAGGGGATCAGCTTCAAGATCGAGCCTTCCGAAACGATAGGGATCATCGGGGAAAATGGGTCCGGAAAAACGACGATCCTGAAGATCATTGCGGGGCTCTTAAAACCGGATCGGGGCGAAGTCAAGGTGGACGGCAGAGTGGCCGGGCTTTTGGAGATGGGAGCTGGCTTTCAGCCGGAGCTGACCGGGAGAGATAACATCCACTTGAATCTGAGTCTATCGGGAATGGACCCCGCGAAGCTCGAGGTCGCCTGCGAAAAGATCATCAGCTTTGCCGATATCGGGAAATTTATTGATGCGCCGGTGAAGTGTTATTCCCAGGGCATGTTTGTCCGCCTGGCCTTTTCCGCCGCGATCCATGTGGAGCCTGAGATATTGGTCATTGATGATATTCTGGCCGTGGGGGATGAGTATTTTCAAAGGAAATGCATTAAAAGGATCTTTGAACTCAGGGATTCCGGCGCGACGATCGTTTGCGTGACGCATGATATGCATATGCTCCGAAAGCTTTGCAAGCGGGTTCTTTTCATCAGGGAAGGAAGGGTCATCAAAGATGACCTGGCAGAGAAGGTCATTCCTTTTTATGCGCAGATGATCGGAGCCAAAGATACGATCGCGATCCTGACGCAAGGACCTTTTTCCGTTATTTTTAATAACGGAAGGCTGTTCCTTAACTGGAAAGATAAGCCGGTGACTTCGAATGCCGGAGGATACACCCGTTTTTTTGTCGACGGGAAGAGCTATCATTCTTTTCAGGCGGATTGGGAAGTTCAAAAAGAGAGCGAGACACGGTTCGTGGCCCGGGGGAGGCTCTTCCAACTGGGACTGACCCAGATCTGGAAGATGGAGATCCATGAGAACTCTGAAGTGAAATGGGATGTGGAGATCCAGGCGGACGAGCCCTTGGACATTCAGGAGGGCTATCTTAATCTTTTACTTCAAAAAGAATATGCCGACTGGTTCACTCCTTCTGAGAAAGGTCATTTTCCGGTCATTGATGAAAACAGTCATGACTGGCAACCGCTCACTGAAAAGAGAGCCGCTCATGAATGTATGGGTGTGATGCCCCAAGAGGCGGCGGACGCGGGATTGCCCGGGCTGATCTTTGAATCCCGGGACTCTTCGTTGGGAGCCCAGGGGCAGGTCTTTAATTCGGACTCTCTGGCCGATTGCAGAGTCCTTCAATACACGATCCTCCGTAGGCAGCATAGTAATGTTTCGCGTGCAGACCAAGCGTATTGGTTTTCAGGCAGGATCCTCCTGGACGTTTCCGACCCGGAACAATATTTGAATGATCTGCAGGCGGGTTATGCGATAGAGCTCAACACCACAAAGCTGGTTTTTGAACATGGGCGATGCGATATCACCTGTAAAAAGTTTGGTCCGTCCGCGATCCAGTCCATCGCGTCATCGGTCCATGCGGGCGGGCGAAGATACTTTTCGACTTTGGCAAAATGGAAGCCCGAAAAGGCCGGGCCCCATAAAATGATCGCTCAGGTGATCTGGCCGGATGCGCCGTTCATCCAGATCTGGGAGATCGAGGCGGTCGGAGAAGACGCTTTTCGCCTCAACGTTTTCTTGCGGGTCAGTGAAGAAGTTTGCGTGGAACAACAGATGCTGAATTGGACGCTCAGCAAGGAATATACGTCCTGGTTTTATGGGGCCGTGGAGCATGATTTCCCGGAAGAGTTTCTGGAGCATGAAGTGGATGTTCTTCAGAAGTGTATCCGGCAGCCTGAGCTCGGAGTGGCGAGCAGGGCCGAGGGCGTCCCGGCCGCGGTCATGAAGGTCGCCCAGGCTGATGATAGCTTTGTGAAAATATTCAACGCCGACATTTTTTCCCGATCGCGTGAAATACGTATTTACAGGATCGGAGGCGAAGGCCAGGAGCTGCTTCTCCCGGGAGAGCGATCTTGCTTTGATGCCGAGATCTCATTTGGAAAGAAAAGGGCCACGGTTGAAAGTAAAGTCGTGAGCAAGATCGATCGCGGTGAATTGAGTTTTTGTTTCGACCGAGGGCAAGGGCGTTTGTATTGGAAAGGGAAAGAGTTAACCAAAGAACTCGGTTTCTATACCGCCTTGCGTTGTCAGGGGCGTTGGCATTCCTCGGTTTCTTCGGCGTTCTGGAGGGTCGAAAATGTCGATGATCACACGCTCATGGCTCACGGAAACTGGCTTCAGTTACCCTTGATTCAATCCTGGGAGATCAAGATCACCGACAGCCATACGGTCGAACTTCGCGCCTCAATGATCGTCAACGAGGATATAGAAATGGATCGTATACAGACCAATATCATGCTTTCAGAAAGGTATGATGCGTGGCGGGCGCATGGCGTGAGCGGCATCCTCCCCCCGTTCAAAGCGAATATTGACGATGATTGGGAGGTTGTTTACTCTACAGACAATAAAGAAGGGGTTCCTGACGGATGGGTGGCTGTATCGGCAGCGGGATTGCCGGAAGTCCGCATAGGGCCATGCGGGCCTAGCATTACCAAGACCCTGAATATTGTGAACTCGGATCTTTATCATCGCGGCAGAGTTTTGCAGTATCTTGAAAGGAATCCGGGAAAGCTTCGCCCGGAGGAAAAGATCGATCTTATGGCGAGAATCGTTATCCAGGAATCCAGCGGCGATACAAAAGGCTCAGAAAGGAAAAATGGATAACAAGAAGCTTCAGCGATTGCTTGACAGGAATGTATTGTTCCGGCTTTCGCGTAAGAAAGATTATCCCCTGGTTCCCCCGGATACTCTTCAGATCAATTTCACCTTCCGTTGTAATTTAAGGTGCACGATGTGTAACATGCACGAAAGGGAGGAGTCTTTCAAGGCCCAGAATCGCCCGGTCGATCTGGATATTTCGACGATCAAGAAACTTATCAAAGAGGGCGCGGAGATGAAGATCCCTTCGCTTCTCTTGATCGGGGGGGAGCCTTTTCTGGATCCGCGGTTGTTCGAGATGGTCTCTTTTGCGGTGGATTGCGGATTCTCCTCTATTATCGTGGTAACGAACGGCACGATCATGTCCGAAAAGATCGTGGAGAAAATGTCCGAAGCGACAGGGAGCAATTTAACCTTGTCGATCGATGGGGCCAGTGAAGAAACATTTTCCAGGATCAGAGGACAGGCCTATCTGAACAAGATCATCGCCAATGTGAAGCTGATCAACAAAGTGAAAGAAAGAATCGGGAGCCATTCCCCCTTGATCTGTTGCTCCTGTACGATCATGGACCAGAATATCGAGGAGCTGATGGATGTGATCGAATTATGCCGCAGTTTGAAGATAGCTCATGTGGCTTTTCAGCCGGTGGTGGGAGATAACACGGATCAGGAAAAGGCGGAAATAAATTCGGGGGTTCGCATACCGCCAGCAAGGCTGAAGCTGTTGGAGGATTCCATTGACGCGATCATTCAATTTAAAAAAATGAACGAGCACAATTTCGATTTTATCATCAATACGATCGAAAATCTGGAGACGATCAAAAAGTATTTTCAGGGACGGACAAAGATCAACAGAAAGCCTTGTTATTCCGGGTACAATCGCATTCAAGTGGTTCAGGAGGGAAAGCTTTATTTTTGCGTGGACCAGAATAGCCATGAGGCAACGTTCGGGGATGTGAAAAATGACAGTTTGAAAGATCTCTGGTATTCGGAGAAGGCGAGGGAACTGCGCAAGTTGATACGCCAATGCCGGAAACCCTGTATGCAGAGGTGTTCTTGGCGGGACGACTTCGACCTTGTGACCAGCCATTGGCAGAAAACGAGGCTTTTTAAATAAGTTCGTTGATGCGAACGGTGATGCTCTGCAATGTCCGCAGCTCCAGAAGACTATGTCTTGGATGAATATAAAAAGGGGTGCGTCTCAAGGATTTTCGGGCTAGTGAGTATTTGAAATTGCGGCAAACGCTCAACGAACACGTCCCTTGCTTTCAGGCCTGTTGTACGATCCTGAAGGAATGTAATGAGAGGGCGGCTCGCGTGCTTAAGCAGGAGGATTCGTCATGTCTCTGAAGGAGAGGGGTAAGGATTTTCTGTTCTGGGCTTCTAGGTTTTTCGATCACTCTTTAGTCTCTCCGGAAGTGATCCAGATCCCGATGACGGATGCCTGTAATTTGAAGTGTGCGATGTGTTCCATCCGGGGGGATGGCAGTAATCGACTGTCCCTGGCGACGATTTTCGATATTCTCGATCAAGCCGCCAACATGGGGATTCAAGAGGCCGTGCTGACCGGCGGAGAGCCTTTATTGAGGAAGGATTTTTTTGAAATTTGTGGTCATTGCAAGGACAGGGGGCTTAGATCGATCCTGACCACGAACGGAACTCTCGTGGATGAAGGGTTGGCGCAAGCGATTGTCTCATCGGGGTTGAGTCACATCCATTTCTCGTTGGACGGGCTTGAAGAGGCTAATGATCTCGTTCGTGGAAAAGGCAGCTTTAAGAAAACTATCGAAGGCATTAAAAAGGTGGACGCCCTCCGCAAGATCTCGAAAAATCCTCTTTCGGTCGGGATCGCTTGTACGGTCATGGACCACAACCTGGAAGATCTGCCTCAGTTAATGGCGTATGCGGATGCCCTGAACGTGGATGCTATCAACTTTCAGCCTCTTCTTAAGGACAATGCGAACACACCGGATCGTCGCGTCAGTAAGTTTTGGATCCCTGACGAGAGGTGGCATGTCTTAGACGAGACGATAGAACAGATCAAACATTTCAAAGCACGGCACCTCCAGCTGTATGAGGAACCGGATCTGAGATTGTTAAAGAAATATTACCGGCGGAGTTTGTCCCGTTCAGACTGGAAATGCTTTGGAGGCTATAAGACCCTGTTTGTTTGTATCGGAGATACGGGAACTCCTTTGGTTTATACGTGCCATGGCATCTGCGGGGATCTTTCAGAGAAGTCGCTTCGCGAATGTTGGGCGTCCCGAGAAGCCGCGAAGCTTAGAAAGTCTGTTAAGCGATGTAGGGATCTCTGTTTGCAGTCTTGCTATTCTCGGGAGAGATCAAGATCCCTATGGGCCATAGGACGCAATAGTTATGGAAAATAATCCATCGGATTATAGCTGGAATAAGCTCAAGAGGAATCTGGGGTTCTATTTCTCCAGAGTGGTCGGGCGTCCTTTGTGTCCCCCCGAGCATGTTTATTTTTCGCTAACGAATCGGTGCAATTTGAAGTGCAAAATGTGCAGTATCCCCGGGGAAGGGGCGCGGAGCGAAGAGGAACTATCCCTTGAACAATGCAAGAGGATCATTGATCAGATCGCGGATCTAGGCGTGGATCATCTGATATTTTCCGGAGGAGAACCTCTTTTGCGGCGTGATATTGAGGAGCTGGTTCACTATGCCGTTTTGAAAAAGATTAAAATGGTTGATCTCATCAGTAACGGACTTATGCTCACCGAAGCTATCGGGAGGACACTTGTTAATGCGGGATTGACTCATATCACTATTTCGATCGATGGTCGGGAGGAGGCGCATGACTTTGTGCGTGGGGAGGGAGCATTCAAGCGGGCGGTGGGTGCCATCGATATGATCAATCGAATCCGTGGGGACCGCACGCTTCCTACGGTCGGGATCAATTTCACCATTATGGATTGTAATATTGACGACATTGTGCCCATGATTGAGGTGGCGCGCAGTAAGAAATGTAACATTATCGTGATACAACCGATGCTTTCTGATAATACAGAAATGCAGGATCGGGTAAAAAATGAGCTGTGGGTTTCGGAGAGAAATCTTGAAAAACTGCGAGCAGTGATTGGCCAGGTTCTGGAATTAAAAAGAACATCTTCGGATTTGAGCGTCCATGTGAACGAAAAGGTTTTGAAGTTGATCCCGGATTATTTTTCCGGAACCCTTTTGAACAAGGACCTCAAGTGCTACGAAGGTTTCGCGAGGATCGTCATTTCTTTTACCGGGGGACTTTGGACGTGTCAGGGAATGTATGGAGAGCTTAAAACGGGCACCCTGAAGCAATATTGGTTCTCAAAGCGGGCCGGAGCGATACGAAAAAAAGTTGTCCAGTGCCGGACCCCTTGTCTTCAGAGTTGTGTCCACATGGAAGAACTTTCCGATATTTATCCCGCATGTGACAGATTTGTTGCGGGCATTGCTGATGAGCGAGAGAAAAAAGAGTATTTGCGAAGATTGTGCGGAATGTTCAAAAGCTACAGGGCCTTGATCCTTTGGAAGAAGTGTAAGGCCCGCTTCGGGCGGATGCTGGGCCTGGTTCATGATCCTGCAGATGAGAGCCTGGACCTTGAGATCGCGAGGATCTCAGAGAGTCTTAGAGGATTCGAACAAATGATCTCAAGGGGCCGTGTTGGGCGAAGCTCAAAGAACGGAGTTGCCGGACCCGTTTTTAGAGAAAAATGAGTGTGTTGCGGATCAGCCAAAGAATTGTACTTGGCGGGAATTTCTCACCGCACGGGTGGGGATGAGCCTAGGGCTCAAGAGCGCAAGGCCCCGGGTCTTGTGTGCAAAGGTTTTACGATAGGGAGGACGAATAATTCGTCGTCTACTGCAGCTGAGGATCGTCATCCGGGAATCCAGCGGCGATACAACAGGCTCAAAAAGGAAAAATGGATAAGGAGAGGTTTGAACGATTGCTTGAAAGGAATTCATTTTTCCGGCTTTCCCGGAAGATCGATTATCCCCTTGTTCCCGCAGATGCCCTTCAGATCAATTTCACCTTCCGTTGTAATTTAAGGTGCACGATGTGCAGCATGCACGAAAGGGAGGAGTCTTTCAAGGCCCAGAATCGCCCGGTGGATCTGGATATTTCGACGATCAAGAAACTTATTAAAGAAGGCGCGGAAATGAAGGTCCCTGCGCTGATCTTGATCGGGGGGGAGCCTTTTCTGGAACCGCGGTTATTCGAGATGGTCTCTTTTGCGGCGGATTGCGGATTCTCCTCCATTACGGTGGTAACGAACGGCACGATCATGTCCGAAAAGATCGTTGAAAAAATGTTCGAAGCGAATCTGAGCAACTTGAGCGTGTCGATCGATGCGGCGACGGAGGAATCTTTTTCGAAGATCCGGGGCCAGAATTATCTGGAAAAGATCATCGCCAATGTGAAGTTGATCAATGCAATGAAAGAGAAAAGAGGGAGGTATTCGCCCTCGATCTGTTGCGTCTGTACGATCATGGATCAAAATGCTGGCGAACTTATGGATGTCATCGAATTATGCCGAAGCTTAAAGATATCCAGCGTGATCTTTCAACCCGTGGTGGGAGATAATACGGACCAGGAAAAGGCGGAAATGAATTCGGGGGTCTGTATACCGCCAGCAAGGCTGAAGCTCCTGGAGGATTCCATCGATGCTATCATTCAATTTAAGAAAATGAACGAGTGCAATTTTGATCTTGTTGCCAATGCGATCGAAAATCTGGAATCGATCAAAAAGTATTTTCAGGGGCGGACAAAGATCACCGGGAGGCCTTGTTATGCCGGATACAATCGCATTCAAGTGGTTCAGGAGGGGAAGCTTTATTTTTGCGTGAACCAGAATAGCCATGAGGCGACGTTCGGGGATGTGAAAAAAGACAGCCTGAAAGATCTCTGGTATTCGGCGAACGCGAGGGATCTTCGAAAGTTGATACGCCAATGCAGCAAACCTTGTCTGCAGTGGTGTTCTTATCGGGACGACTTCGACCTTGAGAGCAACTATTCGCAAAAGAGAAAACTTTTCAGCAGTTCCATTGTTGACGCAGGGCTCGAGAATGCGAGGCCCGGCATAATGAAAATAGCTCTCGTCCAATGCCCTTGTCCTTTCGGCGTTGAAAGGCCTTCCTTGGGGCTGGCCTATCTCAACGCCAATGGGTGTGAGGCGAGCGTTCTTGACTTAAACATCATGGTCTATCATGAGGTGGCTGGCGATCATAAGACTTATTGGGATAGCCATAACAGAGACCGGTGGTGTTCAGAGGACAGCTTTTATCAATTACCGTTCATCACGGAACAGGTCTATGAGCAATGTGTGGATCGGATCCTTGCGGTAACTCCCGATGTGATCTGTTTTTCAGTCCAAAAAACCTCCGCATTATTTACTCTGGAGATCATCAAGAGAGTAAAGAGCAGATATCCTGAGGTGAAGATTCTTCTGGGAGGAACCTGTTGTTACAATTTAACCCAGGATGATCGTGACCTTCTATTGCCGCATGGGTTGCAGAAATTCGCGGACTTTATTATCACCGGAGAAGGCGAGCAAATATTATTGAATGTGCTTTTCCGTCTTCAGTCCGGCGGATCCCTCGAGGGTTGCAACGGCGTGGCGATCAATCGAGACGGCAAATGGGTTTTCTCGGGCATGGCTCTGCCGCTAAAACGAGTGGGGTTGTATATCCCCTGCTACAATGCAGAAAAAACACTCTCGGCCTGTCTGGAGGCTGTTTTCAGGCAAACGTATCCTGTGGTAGAGGTGGCCGTGGTGGATGACGGGTCGACGGACAGAACTTGTGACATTGCGTCCTCTTATGGCGTGCGATTGTTCCGCCATGAGACTAACAAGGGTCTCGCTGCTGCCAGAAATACGGCTCTTAAGAATATGAACACAGAGTTTGTCGCGTCTCTGGATGCGGATTGCGTTGCGGATCATGACTGGCTTTCGCGTTTGATGAGCAGGTTTGACGACCCGAACATTTGCGGTATGGGAGGCAAGTTGCTGGAGAGCAAGACTTCTTCCGTATTCGACGAGTGGCGCGCAGTTCACATGAAACAGTATTGGGAACCAGAAAACAAAGTCCCTGAGTTCTTGTTTGGCGCCAACACCGTATTGCGTCGTCAGGTAGTTCTGGATGTAGGCTTTTATGATGAGACGCTCAAGAACAATTATGAGGACGTGAATCTGAGCCGGCGTCTTATGGGAACGGGACAAGTGCTGGGATATGAAGCCGGGGCGATCGCGCATCACTTAAAGCGAGATGATATTTTCTCGCTTTTTAAAACCTTCTGGAACTGGCGTCGCGAATATTATGATGAACAAAAGTTCTTTTTAGATCCGGAAAATTTTTCCCTGAAAATGAAGGACAATGTGGGCTTAGCCAACCGCTATCTTGATGAGGATCTGGAGAACCATCGGGAAGCACTCCTTTATCTGGACTTCTTTTTGGCGATACATCACTCTTTAATGGATCTGGAACATTTTATGTTTCGCGATACGGATGTGAGTGGCGCGAAGAAGGAGCCCAGGTTGTCACCCTGGCTGGCCTTGATCGATCTGACGTTCTTTTATCGTTATGCCGGGAAGAGAAACGCCCTATCCAGCCTGCTTTCTCCGAAGGAAAGCTTTTCCCTGAATTTATTTGCTTTGATCCTTGCGCTTAACCGCTGGATCATCGACAGGTTTGGGGAGACGGAGTTTCAACGATTGCTCTATAAACATCTCCTGATCTCCGTTTATAACACGCACGACGATGTTTTGCTGGAAAAGCTGATGGGTCTTGTCAGGGAACGTCCTGACTGGATCGGGTTGCTGGAAAGGGAGCATCCGCATCTTAACCCGTTTTTTTTGAAACTTACTCAAACGATCAAAGCATGGTTAGATGATGGAAAGTTTCGATCGTTGGATCTGATGCGATCGTCCGATCTGATCGATCGGATCAAGAGTTCTCAAGCTATAGTCGAACGGAACATCAACAAAAAGGACAATGTCGATGAAAACTAAAAAAATTCCTACGGTATTTGTTTTGGGCCTTTATGCATGGGCGATTGCCGCACTGGGCGTTCTCGTCGGCGCGTATTGGATCTTTTTTAAGGCGAACGGGCATGAGTCGCTCGTGAGCGGCTTCCTCATCATGGTGGGAAGCTCTCTTTGCGCGGTTGTTATCAGGGTTTTTGGCAATCTCGCGCAAATGATGTTTGATCAGGGTCAAAAAATGGAGGAGGTCAATCAAAAACTTGTTCAGCTCGATCGGTTAGCAGAGATCAAGCAAAAGCTCGTAGCGCTCGATCGGTTGGAAGAGATCAAGCAAAGGCTCGTGGCGCTCGATCGGTTGGAAGAGATCAAGCAAAAGCTCGTAGCGCTTGATCGGTTGGAAGAGATCAAACAAAAGCTTGTTCCGCTTGATCGGTTGGAAGAGATCAAACAAAAGCTTGTTCCGCTCGATCAGCTGGGAGAGATCAGGCAAAGACTTGTTCTGCTTGATCAGTTGGAAGAGATCAAACTTAAGCTGGTTCCGCCGGACCAGTTCGAGAGTATCTATCAAGCGTCGGAACAGATCAGCTGTGATTCCAAGGACATCAGTCAGGGTATTCATCAGATCAAGGAGTTCTTCGAGCGAATTCAGAATCATCTCGATCTCAACAAGTAAGATGAAGACGGCCCTCGTAAATCTTCCATGGTTTAAGGATGGACGTTTGGGGGTCAGGGCTGGATCCCGTTGGCCGTTCACTTCGAAGCCTGCGGTAGACGGGCGTCTTCTCTATATCCCCTTTCCGTTTTTTCTCGCTTATACCGCCGCCTTATTAGAAAAAGAAGGGAAATCCGTAAAACTGATCGATGCGATCGCTGAGCAGATCAGCGAGCCTCTTTGTCTTGAAAGGATCCGGGAGTTCGATCCGGGGCTTGTTCTGATCGAGACCTCTGCGCCGTCATTCAAAAATGATATAAGGATCATTGCGGCACTTCGGCAAGCGATGAAGAATGTCCATATCGGGTTGTGCGGGGCGCATGCCGGTGAGTTTGCGGCAAAGATCTTAACGGAACACCCTACCATCGATTATGTGATCATCGGAGAGTATGAACGTTCGGCGGTCGAGTTGGTGGAGGCTCTTGAGCGAGGCCATGGACTGGACGATGTAGCCGGATTGGCTTATCGCGCAGGGGAGCAGATCTTTGTGAGCGATCGCCGGGGGTGCATTAATGATCTGGATGTTTTGCCATGGCCCAAGAGAACGGCGCCTCTCATCTATAAGTACAACGATGGTTTCGCAGGACTGCCAGGCCCGAGCGTTCAGATGCTGGCCAGTCGCGGCTGTTTGTTTCGATGTTCCTTTTGCCTTCTTCCTCAGACGCTCTATAAAGGGAGCGGGTACAGGAAACGGAATTTTTTGGACGTCGTTGATGAAATGGAGCACCTGATCCGGCATTTTAATTTTAAATCGGTCTATTTTGATGACGAAACTTTCAATGGGGACCGCGAGCACGTTGTCAATATTTGCGAGGAGATCCTCAGACGAAAATTGAATGTTCCTTGGGGAGCGATGACCCGCGCGGATAGGATGGATGAAGCGCTGTTGGAGCTTATGTCCCGCGCGGGTGTCTACGCCGTCAAGTATGGCATCGAATCAGCGGATGAAGAGGTCCGACGGTCGTGCGGGAAGAATCTGGATCTAGAGAAAGCCCGTTCCATGATCGGGATCTCCAAACGCCTGGGGATTAAAGTTCATTTGACGTTCTGCGTTGGTCTTCCAGGAGAAACAAGACAGACGATCCAGAGTACGATTGATTTTGCGCGATCGGTGGAGCCTGACTCGGTTCAGTTTTCATTTGCCGTGCCATTTCCCGGAACGGTCTATTTTAACGATGCCGTGGAAAAGGGATGGTTGGTTTCCGACAACTGGGAGGACTATGACGGCAACAGAAAATGTATTGTGAGGACCCAGGACCTCAGCGCCGAGGATCTGGAAAACATCAAAGTGAACCTTCATAGAGTTTTCGCCGGCCAATGCGACTCTCCATCGTAGTGATCACCTTCAACAGCCAAGCTTCTATCCGGGCATGCCTGGATTCTATAATGCGCCAAGACGCTCGGGACATCGAGATCGTGGTGGTCGACAACGATTCCCGGGATCAAACGCGCGAGATCATCAAGACGCACTTTCCCGGCGTGAACTTGATCGAAAACCCGAAGAATTTCGGCGCTAGCAAGGCCAGGAATCAGGGGATTGAAGGTTCTTCAGGGGATTGGGTTCTGGCCCTGGACAATGACGTGGTGCTTGGAGACGGTTTTCTTGCGGAGTTCGAGCGAATACGGAAAGGATTTTCCGAGGATGTCGGGATGATCCAGCCGAATGTTCTGAGCGCGGATGGCAAAACGGTCTATTCCCAAGGGATCCATTTGTCGGCCTGTCGCAGGTTCCATGATCTGAATCAAGGAAAACCCAAGGATGGACCCGGGCTTGCGGGAAAAAAGATCATCGGTCCTTGTTCCGCGGCTGCTTTTTATCGAAGGGCCATGCTCAACGCGATCCGGGAAAAAACAGGCTATTTTGACGAACGTTTTTTCTTTCTTGTTGAGGATGTGGACCTTGCCTGGAGGGCGAGTCGGGCGGGATGGCAAGCCCAATTCTGTCCGGACATGACGTGTTGTCATGCCGGCAACAGCTCCGATACAGGAGGGAAATTCCGGCAATATTTGTGTTTTCGCAACCGTCATTGGATGATCCAAAAGAACGAAGATCTCTTGGGGAAGATCCGGGTCTACGCTCTGTTCCTCCCTTACGAGCTTGTGCGATGCTTTTATCTTGCGGTCTCCAATAAATATTTTTGGACGCGACCCTGACCCAAGAGCTTTGGGCCCTTGTTCCTTTATTTCCAAAGCACGCAGAGATGCTTTCTTTGTTATAATTGCGACGGTGGATAGTAAGAAAACATTTTCGAAATTATATGTTCGAAAGGAAATATCAATGAAAAGCGTATTGATCACAGGAGCGGCCGGTCTTATCGGTTCCGAATCGGTGCGGTTCTTTCACGCGAAAGGGTTCCGTGTTATCGGGATCGACAATGACATGCGGAAATATTTTTTCGGAGAAGAAGGTTCTACTCGAGGGAGCCTCAGGGAACTTGAGGACGAATGCGCTCATTTCAGGAACTATGAGATCGATATTCGTGATGTCGGAGCCGTTTCCCGCCTTTTTGCGGAGTATGGCCGGGACGTTGATCTGGTGATCCATAGCGCGGCGCAGCCGAGCCACGACTGGGCCGCCCGGGAGCCGCAGACGGATTTTGCGATTAATGCCGTGGGCACGATGAATCTTCTGGAAGCGACGCGTGAGCACTGCCCCCAGGCCGTTTTTATTTTTGTCTCGACCAACAAAGTCTACGGAGATCATCCCAACCGTCTTCCTCTCCGAGAACTGGAAACACGGTGGGAGCTCGATCCCGGGCACCCTTACTTCAAGAACGGGATCGATGAAAGCCTGTCTCTCGATCAATGCACGCATTCGGTCTTCGGCGCTTCGAAGGTTGCCGCGGATATTATGGTCCAGGAATACGGACGCTATTTCGGGATCAAAACCGGTTGTTTCCGGTGCGGGTGCCTGACCGGTCCTCGCCATGCCGCGGCGGAATTGCACGGATACCTTGCGTATCTCATGAAATGCGCGGTGCTGGGCCGGGAGTACCAGATCTTCGGTTACAAAGGCAAACAGGTCAGGGACAACATCCATAGCCATGATCTCGTGAACGGCTTTTATCATTTCTACCAGAACCCACGATGTGGCGAGGTTTACAATATGGGCGGAAGCCGTTTTAGCCACTGTTCCATGATGGAATCCATCCAGCTGTGTGAGAAGATCTCGGGACGGAAAATGAAGACGACCTATATTGAAAAAAACAGGGTCGGAGATCATATTTGGTGGGTTAGCGATGTGTCCAAGTTCTCCCGTCACTATCCCGGATGGGCCATTACCCGGAATACGGAAGATATCCTTGCCGAAATTTTCCGTCAATGATCGTTCTGAGCCCGAAGGCCTCTCTTGAGGACTTAGGGTGCATTTTTACGAGCTAACGGGTTTCCTCGTAGAGGAAAAAACCATGGAATCCATTAAGGAGTCGTAGAAAAGTCCGTGCGATGAGCGAGTTCATGATGTGCTGGAGTGGGGGCTCACCTAATTAAGGAAGACCCGAGGCTATGAAGAACATCCTATTACGTTTAAAGGTTAGCGAGGTATTGTCCTGCGGGAGAGTTGCGTTTCTGGCAATGATGGTTGTTTTTTTTGCGGTTGCTTTCGTGCCCCTCTATGCCCAAGCGGACTATGATCTGATGGAGAGCGAAATTAAAAAGAGCATAGACAAGGATCCCGCTAACGGGAAAGGCTACGTCGATCTCGGGATATTTTATAAGGAGGCGAATAAATTCCAACAGGCCGAAGAAGCTTTTTTGAAAGCAGTCGAATTGTCCCCCCGAAATGATGCTGCTTTTTTTGTACTTGGGGAACTCTATTTGGGGCGGGGGGATTCGTCCAAGGCTCAGGCGTATTTCCAGAAGGCTCTCGAGTTGAATCCTAAAAACGATAAGGTTTGCGTTGTGCTTGGGGATCTCTATTTCGGGAGGGATTCGTCCAAGGCTCAGGAATATTTTCAGAAGGCGTTCGAGTTGAATCCCAAAAACGCTAATGCTTGCGTTGCGCTTGCGAATCTCTATTCGCGGCGAGGAGATTCGTCCAAGGCCCAGGAATATTTTCAGAAGGCTGTTGATTTGAATCCTAACGATGACTACGTTTGCCTTGTGCTCGGGGCTTTCTTTTTTCAGCAAGGAGATTTGTCCAGGGCTCGGGAATATTTAACGAAGGCCTTAGATGTGAATCCTCAGAATGATAGGGCTTGCAGCGTGCTTGGGGATCTCTATTCGCGGCAGGGGGATTCGCCCAAGGCTCAGGAATATTTTCAGAAGGCGTTCGAGTTGAATCCGGAAAACTATAATGCTTGCGTTGCGCTTGCGAATCTCTATTTGAAGCAGGGGGATCTGTCGAAGGCTCAGGAATATTATCAGAAGACGTTCAAATTGAATCCTAAAAACGATCATGCTAGCGCCGTGCTTGGGGATCTCTATTTGAAGCAGGGGGATTCGTCGAAGGCCGAGGAGTATTTCCAGAAGTCTCTCGAATTGAATCCTAAAAACGATCATGCTAGCACCGCGCTTGGGGATCTCTATTTGAAGCAGGGGAATTTGTCGAAGGCTCAGGCGTATTTCCAGAAGACGTTCGAATTGGATCCTAAAAACGACCACGCTTGCGCCGCGCTTGGGGAGCTCCATTTCAAGCAGGGGAATTCGTCCAAGGCCCAGGAATATTTTCAAAAGACGCTAGATTTGAAACCTGACAATCCGAAGGTCAGGGCATTCTTGAGCGCTTTGAAGGTTGATCAATATAAAAAAGAATTGCTGTTAAATCCCCGCGATCAGAAGGCCGTTGTTAGCCTTGCGGCTATTTATTCCAGACAGGGGAGATTTGTTGATGCTGAGGGGTTATTGTCGCATGCGATACGGTTCAATCCGAAAAATGATGAAGCTCTTGCCCAAATGGGCTGGTTGGAATTATATAGAAAGAACAGGGCAAGAGCGCGATCATTTTTTGATCAATCCCTGAGGGTCAATCCAAAGAACATGTCTGCTCTCAAGGGTCTCAAGCATCTATAAAGTTCGAACCCTCTCTCGCCTTGACCTGAGACGCGGAAAACAATAGACTCCGATTTCCTGGGCGTCGGATGACTCTATGGGGAGAGGTGGCAGTCCCAATGCATAATAATTTCTGCCGAGCAGAAATTGGGGCAGCACACCTTTCCGATGCATTTTTTGATGGAGAGGTGGCAGAGTGGTCGAATGCGGCGGTCTCGAAAACCGTTAGGCTCGCAAGGGCCTCATAGGTTCGAATCCTATCCTCTCCGTTTTTCTTGTGAAAAACGACGACATCGTCGAGACCCAAGGAAGGTCTCGTACGATGATCGCCGCCATATTTTCGATCTGAGTAAGCGCGGCGATTCTTTCGAAATGAAATGCCCCTGATGGAGGCTTTGAATTTGGAACGGAAGACGGCAAAGTTGATTTTTCTCCTCGTTTTATTTCTTTTCCCCGCTTTATTTTTTCTTCCGATTTTCCTGCGCGCCGAGATCATTCAGCTCAAGAATGGCAACGCGATTGAGACGACGATCCTTAAAGAAGATGAGCGGTTCGTAACCGTCCAGGCACCGGGCGGCAAGGTGAAGATCCCCAAGAGCGATATCCGGATGATCTGGCGCGGGTCGCCCGAGGAGCTTGCTGTAGCCCAGGGGAAGCAGGCCTCTTTTTCCAAGGGGGTCAAGCTTTACGGGAACGGCCAGTTCGAGGACGCCGCGGGTGCTTTTGAGAGCGCTCTGGGGCCTAGCGCCATCAATCCCATCATCTATGCCAATCTGGGGAGTGTTTACGCTTCTCTGGGGGATGCCAAGAAGGCTGAGGAGAATTTTCTCAGAGCGCTCGAGGGAAATCCCAACAAGCCCGATATTCTTTTGAATCTCGCGCATTTTTATGAGGGTTTGAAGAACTACAGGGAAGCATCGGTCTATTATCAAAAAGTAATGACCCTGAAACCGGATGATTTTAAAGCGAAAAGAAGTTTGGCGTATTGTCTTTATATGCTAGGGGATTATTCCGGTGCCGGGGAAATTTTTGAGGAGCTTGGCAAGAGGAACGATGACGTCGCTGTTTCCAATGCGGCTGCCGCTTATGTCCAGGCCGGCGAGATCGATCGGGCTTCCGCGCTTCTCGCAGGCCTGCTCGAAAAGCCTTTCCCGGTCCCGCGGGCCTATCTTCTCATGGCGGAGATCTCGCGCTTAAGAAAGGACTTTAGCGGTGCCGAAAATTTATACGAGAAAGCTTTGAGGAGCGATCCTGATGTTGCGAATGTGAAGATCGGTCTTGGGAGACTCTACCTTGATGTGAAGGAGCTTGACAAGGCCGAGGCGGTTTTTAATGAAGCCCTAGCGAAGGATCCCGCGTCTGTAGGGGCGATGCAGGGCCTGGCAAAGGTCTTTACCGAGCGAGGGGAATTCCAGAAAGCGATCACCCAGTACGGACGATTGGCGGAAAAAAAACCCGACGATCCGGCTGTTCTCAGCAGTCTTGGAATGGTTTACCTGAAGATGGACCAACCGAAGACCGCTCTGGAGGTGTTCCGGAAGATCCTTGCCCGCAACGACCTGGACGCGAAAACGCACACGAATGCCGGGTTGGCTTATGCTTTGATGAACGATGCCGATAACGCCTTAATGGAATGGAACCGCGCACTTGAGTTGGATCCCAAACTTGAGCCGGCGCTCCGCAATAAAAAGTTGTTGGAGAATGAAATGCAAGGGAACCAGAATGACAAAACGGCCCCTCAATAAATCCCGAGGATTTACGCTCCTTGAAGCCTTGATTGCGATCACGATCATCGCGTCGCTTGCCGCCATCGTGACTCCACGCATTCTCACAAAGTTCGAAAAATCCAAAGAAGCTGAAGCGGTCACCAATCTCGGAGCCATTCGTTCCGCCGAAGTGCTTCGCCATAATTTGACCGGAAAATTTGTTGCGGCGGAAGATGTGGCAGAGATCGAATCCGTACTCGGTCTTTCGATCAAGGGATTATTTTATAGCTACAAGATCCTTGAAGAGGGCGAGGATAATTTTCTCGCGGTCGCGACCCCGCTTGGGTTTCTGGAAAATTGGCTCGAGAATCTCGCGATCAATAAAGACGGTTTTGTGGGATCCGGTTATAGTGATGGTTCAGGAGGCAGTGGTTCCGGCGGTGGTGGCGGCGGAGGAGGAGGTGGTTCGGGAGGCGGCGGTTCTGGCGGTGGCTCCGGCAGTGGTTCTGGGGGGAGTAGCGGAAGTAGCGGTGGCGGTGGCGGGGGTAGGGTGGTGGCATCGGACGTTACGGCCGTTCAGGATAGTGCCAGCAAAGCGGCCTTTACGGGATATGCAGAGGATGAACAAGCGGTCATTGATATGTTGCAATTATCAGAGGCGGCGTTGACTTCGGACGGGGCGACCACTGGAAAAGCTCTGGCGCAGTTTATTGAGGACAATGAAATCCCGGTCACCTTCGTTGCCGCGGGAGGCATGCCCGTCGGATGCGAAACGGCGCTTGGTTGTCACGAGTCTTACGACGATGGAACCAGCGCGATCTATCTTCTGGACACTTACAAAGGGAACAAGTACGCGGCCGCGGCGATCCTGGGTCACGAGGCCCTGCACGCGGTTTGGTGGAAGGATTACGCGGATTATTTCTATCTGCACACGCAAGATGAACCGGTCATTGGCATGCCGATCCCGGGAGGAGGGATAAGGAACTCTTATTCCGAGGACCAGGAGTATAATACCAAGCTGGCGGGTGGTGAGATCTGGGTCGATCTGAAAGCGGAATTTGGGGATCTCGTCCAGGACGATGATGACCTTTATCTGCAGTTGGAGGCCGATGAGCAGTATTTTGTCGGGGTTCCGGAAGATGAAGCGAAGGGGTATCTTACCTCTGAATATGGTTACAGTTTCGACAACGAATACTAGTACCGCATGAAATTTGAAATTAGGGGTATGCGGTACGGTACTGTTAACCCCTAAAACTTAATGGAGAACAGTGCTGGAATGGAAAAAGATCATGGCCTCTAGAGAAAAAAGCATTTTTTGGGTCGTCAGTCTTTTTATAATGGCAGGGGTTGCCGGGTATTTATTTTGTAACCATCCTTTAGCGGAAGGCGGGGATATGCGAAAAAGCACGGTTTTCTCCGGTGGAAATCCAGCGTTCAATTTTACATTCGAATATCCCATTGCAGGTTGGTCTCTCGACGAATCCCAGGGAAGGACGGAAAAATATGACGCTCTCTATTTGAGAGGATCCGTGGATGAGTCCACACGGTTCAGAACCCTGATCGAGATCGTGGTGAAGCCACTCCCCGCCACGGGAGGGCCTGCGGAGCTGCTCGGAGCTTTTTTGAAAAGAGCTGGCAATCGGCCTAAATTCAAGGTTTTAAATCAAAGAGAAGTCGACCTTGGGGGAGAAAAGGCTTTTTCCGCGATCCATGAATCTGAGGCGCGGCTTCCGATGGAAGACCTGAAAGCAAAGCCGGTCATGATCAAACAGCAGACGCTCTTCCTCGCAAGGAAAGACAAGCTCTACCGGTTCTCCCTCCATTCGCTTGCTGAGCCATGGAAGGACCATGCCGCCGCTTTCGAGATGGTCCTTAGGACGTTCAAATTCAAGGATTAGATCCTCTGGAAGATCTCCGATCCCGGGCCGGGGTAAGTACTACTTGAAATCCCGCCCCTTTTCCCCCATCATGGGGCCTCGCAACCCCCAAAAACCGGATTTTTTTCTCCTATAGAGCCATCATGGAATATCTGATCTTCGCAAGGAAATTCAGACCGCAAACGTTCGAAGAGATCGTGGGGCAGGAAACGATCACTACGACACTCAAGAACGCGATCCGTCAGGAACGCGTTCCACAAAGCTTTCTTTTCTCGGGCCCCCGCGGCGTTGGAAAGACCTCGACAGCGCGTATTCTCGCCAAAGCCTTGAACTGCAAGGAAGGCCCCACGGAAAAACCTTGTGGCAAATGCATCTCCTGCAAAGAGATCGAGCAGGGGAATTCCATGGATGTGTTGGAGGTCGACGGGGCGTCGAATCGTGGCATTGAGGAGATCCGGACGCTTCGCGAGAACGTGAAGTTCAAGCCGTCGGCGGGCCGCTACAAGGTTTACATTATCGACGAAGTCCACTCTCTGACCGGGGATGCTTTCAACGCGCTCCTGAAAACACTCGAAGAACCGCCGTCTCACGTAAAATTCATTTTTGCCACCACCGAGTCTCACAAGGTGCCGCTCACGATCCTCTCGCGTTGCCAAAGGCTTCAGTTCAAAAGGATCTCGGTCCCTGAAACGGTCGAAAAACTTGATGCGATCGCGCAGAAAGAAAAATTGAAATGCGAGAAGAACGCGCTTTTCATGATCGCGAAGGCGGCGGAAGGCGCGCTCCGTGACGCGGAAAGTCTTTTGGACCAGCTGGCCAGTTTTTCCGAGGGAAAGATCAAGGAGGAGGACGTCCTGACGCTTCTCGGGCTTGCGCCGGAAGAGATGTATGTCTCGGTGCTTGCTGCTATTCGCGGGAAAAAAGGGGACGAGATCTTCGGGTTGGTAAAAAAACTTTATGAGGAAGGCGCCGATCTTGCTCAATTCGCCAAGGGTTTGTTTGAGACCTTCCGGCATCTTCTGGTCCTCAAGACCGCACCGAAGGCTGAGTCACTTATTGAAGCGAGCTCTGAAACGGTCGCGAAGTTGCGGAAACTCTCAGCTGATTTTTCTCAAGGGGAACTGCTTTTAGCTCTTTCGATCTTGCAGAACCTGCAGGTCCAGCTGCGCAGGCCCGTGGCCCGGGCCAAACTTCTTGTGGAAGCGGCGCTTCTTAAGCTTGTCTATGTGGATGAACTAAGACCTGTGGAAGGTCTCATTCAGAGCGCGTCTTCGGTGAGAAAAGAAAGTTCTGCAGCCCCAGTTCCGGTCGTTGAAAAAAAAACGGTAAAACCAGTCGAGAACTTTAAAAAGGCCGATAACCCGTCTTCTCCAAGCCTTTCCGTGAAAGTTCCGCAGCAGAATACGCACGAAGAAAGCGCCGCATCTCCTTCCGGAGAAGGTCTCACGCTCAACAGCGTAGAAAAAGTTTGGCCCCAGGTGATTGAGTTTGTGAAAGCCAAGCGCATGTCCCTCAGCCTTTATCTTTCCGAAGCCGAGCCCGCGGAGGTGGAGGGTTCCGTGATTGTGCTTGGACTTCCTTCGGAGTTCCGCTTTCATAAAGAAACGCTCGAGAAAGAATCGAACAAGCAGGTGATCGAGGACGCGTTCGCGCAGGCGCTTGGCAAAAAAGTCCGGGTCCAATGTGTCGTGACGGAACGTGAAGGAACGACCCAGGATGCTGACGCCGAAGTGGCGCCAGCCCAGGATGGGAGTGTCCCGGACATCGTCGCGAAAGCCCTGGAGATTTTTGACGGCTCCAAAGTGATCCGCAAGGACTGACGCGTCCGGAGACCCCGCCATGAAAGCCTACTCGGAATTAATGACAAAGCTGGTCGAGGCGCTTTCCAAACTTCCCGGCATAGGGAAACGCTCGGCCGAGCGCATGGTTTTTTATCTCCTCAAAACAAAGAAGGAAGAGGCCCTGAATCTCGGGGAGCTCATCCGCCAGCTTCGCGAAAGCGTTGTTTTCTGCAGTGTTTGCCATAACTTTTCGGACCAGAAACTTTGCCACATCTGTTCGGACCCGGGGCGTGAGCAGGGGCTCATTTGCGTGGTCGAGGATCCCAAGGATGTCGTCGCGATCGAAAAAACAGGGAGCCATCGCGGCGTCTATCATGTCCTCCTTGGCGCCCTGTCGCCGCTCGACGGGATCGGTCCGGATCAGATCTGCATTCAGGACCTGCTTGAACGTGTGAAACAAAAAAAGGTCCGGGAGATCATTCTCGCGACCAATCCCAACACCGAAGGCGATACGACCGCGCTCTATCTTGCGAAGGTCCTGGCGCCTTCCAAAGTGAAGGTGACGCGTCTTGCCCGAGGCATTTCGGTCGGCAGTCATATCGAATACACGGACCAGGCCACTCTTTCCCGCGCCTTCGCCGGTCGGCATGATTTTCATTAAACCCATGATACAGTCCTTCAAAAACATCACCGCGCTCGTGACCGGCGCTTCCTCTGGGATTGGCAAGGCCTTGGCGCGCGAGTTGGCCGCGCAGGGCGCCGATCTCGTCCTTGTTTCGCGCAATGCCCAGCGGCTGGAACAGGAAGCGGAAGATCTTAGGGTTCGCTTCGGTGTGACGGTCTATGTTTTTCCCGAGGACCTGACGCGTCTGGAAGAACGGTTGGAACTTTTCGCGTGGACGGAAAAGAGCGGCATCACGGTGGACGTTCTCATCAATAACGCGGGCCTTGCCCATTACGGCACCTTCCATGAGATGAAAGCTGAGGACGTGAGCGCGATGCTGGATCTTAATATCCAGGCGCTGACGCACCTGACGAAGCTTTATCTTCCCGGAATGCTTGAAAGGAAAAAGGGCGGTGTTCTGAACGTAGCCTCGACCGCGGGATTTCAGCCTCTTCCTTGTCTTTCTGTTTATGCCGCGACGAAGGCGTTCGTGCTCAATTTTTCGGAAGCGTTGTGGGCGGAATGCAAAGGAAGCGGCGTTCGCGTTTTTTGTCTTTGCCCAGGCAACACGATCACCCGTTTTCATCAGAGCGCCGGGATCGACCGGCAGAGGATGTTTTTCAGCGCTTCGGCGCCGGATGTTGCGCGGTTCGCGCTCAGAAAATTCTTGGGATCCAATCAGCCTTCAGCGATCTACGGATTCTGGAACAAGCTCATGATCTACGCGGAGAGGCTGAGTCCAAGACGCCTGACCGTGTTCTTCACAGGGTTGATGTACCGTAGTGGCGCAACGCGCGACGCATAACGGTCAGCGAAGGATTTTTCGTCGAACGTCGCGCGTTGATCGTTGTGCTTTTTGGGGAGCTAAAAAAAGTAGCGCGTCCTTTATTCCTCCGTTAGAATGGCCCCCGTTTTCAAGGCCGACCATGCGGGCATAGCATAATGGTAATGTCCTAGCCTTCCAAGCTAGTCATGCGGGTTCGATTCCCGCTGCCCGCTGATTCCTAATGAATCAGCACGGCGCCGTCACTTTTAAGGAAGGCCGTGTACGGCGACCGCGCTCTTTTAAGGTTCTTTTAAAAGGCGGCGACAGCAAATCGAAACCACAAGTTTCGATTTTTTTGCAGTGCCAAAGCGTGGGCTTTGGCATTCCCACTCTTAATCAATAAGATTCTTTTTATGAATCCTCTCAAAAAGGCCTGCTTTCTTCTCGAATACGCCATCTTCAGACTCCTGGCATTCCTGCTTCGTCTCATTCCTCTTCGCATTAGCTACAAGATCGCAGATGCTCTCGGGATCTGCGCGGTCCGCTTTTTCGGTGTTCGGAGGGAGACCATGCTCAAGAATCTTCGCCTAGCCTTTAGCGGCGAAAGGACTGAGGCGGAACTTCTCGGGATCGCGGAGCGATCGATCCGGAATATTTTCAAGCTCGCTTTCGAGTTTCTGCGCACGCCCGAAGCGTCCGCGTTTCCCGAGCGATACATCACGCCGCCTGAGGTAGCGCCGCTCATGGAAGCGGTGAAAAAAAAGGGCGGTTTCATCGCGATCGTCTCCCATTTCGGAAATTGGGAGTGGCTCGCGATCCCCATCCAGAAATACGGGCTCCATGTCCATGCTGTTGGGCGCCCCCTGAAGAATCCTTATCTTTACCGCTATGTCCGGAAAATGCGCGAGGCGGCGAATCTGACCAATATCGAAAAATCAGGCGCCGTGAGATCCTCCATCGAGGTTCTCAAAAAACGCGGGATCCTGGCGGTCCTGATCGATCAGCATGAAAGCCGCGGGTCCGTGTGGGTGGATTTTTTCGGGCGCAAGGCGGCGACGAGTACGTTGCCGGCGATGCTTGCTCTCAAGTATGATTATCCGGTACTGCCAGCGTTCTTTTATCGCGACGAAAGCGGTTGCTCGAAGATCCAGTATGGCCCTTTGTTCCCCCTGATCAAAACCGGGGACCTTCAGGCTGATCTTTTAGCCAACACCCAGCAATACGTTGCGAAGATCGAAGAAGAGATCCGCAAGCGTCCCGGCGATTGGCTATGGGCCCATCGGCGTTGGCGAACCCGTCCGGAGTAAATAGAGAAGCTGCCCCAACGAAGCGTCTCACGTGTAACTCTTTTTTTGGAAATAGGTTAGACCCTCAATAGACCTCGTTCCATTAGAGTGCCGCCGAAGAGGGCTCAAGATACTCTCGTTGACTTCCACGAGATTCTCCATATAATACGGTCATCAATTTTAGGAATGCGAAGAAGTGGGCGCACAAACCCACTTCTTTTTTTTCTCGGGACACGGAAGGGATCAGGGACAAAATGTCACAGGATTTGCTAGCTTCGCTGGAATATATCGAAAAAGAAAAGGGGATCACCAAGGAAGTTCTCCTGGATGCCCTTCGTCATGCCCTCATTTCCGCCTGCCGCAAAGGTTCACCCGAAAAGGGTGACGTCTTTGATGTGCAGATCGATCCGAAGACCTTTCGCATTACCATGTTCCTGGACGGCAAAGAGATCAACGATCCCCGTTTTGGACGCATTGCCGCGCAGACCGCCAAACAGGTTATTATTCAAAAGATCCGCGAAGCGGAGCGGGAATCCATTTTTAACGAATACAGCCACAAGCAGGGCGACATCGTTTCCGGAAGCGTCCACCGGATCGAGTCCAAAGCGATCATCGTGGATTTCGGAAAAACAGAAGGAATTTTGCCCGCGCGGGAGCAATCGCCCCTCGACAGTTTTCGCCAAGGGAATGTGGTGCGCGCGTACGTGATGGAAGTCAAGAAAACAGCCA
This sequence comes from Candidatus Omnitrophota bacterium, assembly GCA_043803685.1. Lineage (GTDB taxonomy): Bacteria > Omnitrophota > Omnitrophia > Omnitrophales > Aquincolibacteriaceae > Aquincolibacterium. Next base: position 118,111 of record JAZDJU010000037.1, on the reverse strand, counting down.
AGGGACCGGAGGTCATTTTATCGAGGACGCATCCGGACCTTGTGACGCAATTCTTTGAAATGGAAGTGCCGGAGATCCACGATGGGCTCGTGAAGGTCAAGGGTGTGGCGCGCGAAGCCGGATCCCGCACCAAGATCGCCGTGACTTCGATGGACGAAAAAATCGATTGTGTGGGTTCGTGCGTGGGGGTTCGGGGGCAGCGCGTTAAAAGCATCGTTCGCGAACTCGGGGGCGAGAAGATCGATATTATCCGCCACAGCGATGACATTGAAACTTATATCAGGAACGCCATGGCGCCTGCGGAACTCAAGAAGATCACCTTGAATCCCGAACGGCAAAGCGCGGAGATTCTGGTCGAGGACGACCAGTTGTCGCTTGCGATCGGAAAGAGGGGACAGAACGTGCGCCTTGCTTCAAAGTTGATCGGTTGGGAGCTTGATGTGCGCAGTGCCGCGCAAAAGATCCCCCTCGCTTCGCTGGAAGGCATTGGAGAAAAGACGGAGCAGATCCTTAAGGAAGCCGGGATCCAGGGGCTCCGGGAACTTCTCAAAAAAACGGTGGAAGAGCTTTCCGAGATCCCGGGGATCGGTCCTAAAACGGCCGAAAAGATCCTCGCGTCAGCCAAAGAAGCTATGGCTCCCAAAGGCAGCGCAAGTCACCCGACCGAAAAATCAGTTTCTGCGGAAGAAGGAGCGAGAGAAAAAGCCCCTGACGTTATTGAAGAAGGGCGGGAAGAGACAGGTGGATAACATGCCCGAAAAAAAAGAAAAAGCCAAAGAGAAAAAAACGCCGGTCAAAAAAACTGTGAAGGCTTCCACCGAGAAGATCGAGTTGCCCAAAAAGACATCTGTAAAAGCTCCTGCAACCAAAGTCGTCAAAGAAAAAAAAGTTACTGCTAAGGCTCCGGCCAAGACCAAAGTTCTCGCAGAGACTAAGTCCGTGGACAAGCCTTCCGTTGAAGAGGCGAAACCTGTTGCGGTCGTCAAAGCGCAGGTTCCGAAACCGGTCGTTGCGGGCGTCGTTCCCAAAGTCGCCGTGGCTGCCCCTGTTAAAAAAGAAGAAAAACCTTCCGCACCTCCCGTTGTTGAGAAAAAGCCTGAGGTGAAACCGGTGGCGCCTAAGGCTCCCGAAGTTACTCAGGTTAAGGTTGCGCCTGTCGTGGAAACACCTAAAGCAAAGCCGGAGATCTCGGTCGTTCCCGCTCCAAAGCCAGTGGTGCCGCCTCCGCCCGCCAAGCCTACGATCGCGATCCGGTTTCCGATCACCGTCGGGGACTTAGCTCAGAAGATGAACCGGAGGCTTCCGGAAGTGATCAAGGCGCTGATGGGCATCGGCATTTTCGCGAATGTGAACCAGCTTTTGAACGAAGAGATCGTTTACGCGGCCGGTGGGGCTCTCGGGATCGAAATTACCAAGATGGAAGACGAGGCTCGGGAGATCATCAAGAGTGGAGAGGTCGAAGATCCCACGCAGCTGAAGCCGCGGCCTCCGGTCGTGACGATGATGGGACATGTTGACCACGGCAAGACATCGCTTCTTGACGCGATCCGCAGTACGAACGTTGCGGCCAAAGAAAAAGGTTTTATTACCCAGCACATCGGCGCTTACGGCGTCGATATCCCGGGCAAAGGACATGTGACGTTTCTCGACACGCCGGGCCATGAGGCCTTTACCGCCATGCGCGCCCGAGGCGCGAACGTGACGGACGTGGTCGTTCTCGTGGTGGCGGCCGATGACGGCGTGATGCCGCAAACGATCGAGGCCATTGACCACGCGCGTGAGGCGGGTTGCCCGATTGTGGTGGCGATGAACAAGATCGATCTTCCGGCCGCGAATCCCGCCAAAGTTCTTGGAGAGCTGCAAAAGATCGGGCTCGTGCCTGAAGAATGGGGCGGCAAGACGATCGTCGTAAAAGTTTCCGCGAAAACCGGAAAAGGGATTGAGGATCTTCTGGACATGTTGCTTCTTGAGGCCGAAGTCCTGGAACTGAAAGCCAATCCCGATCGCCTGGCCGTGGGCATTGTGATCGAAAGTCATATTTCAAAGGGAAGTGGACCTGTCGCGAGCGTGGTCGTCCAGAAGGGGACCTTAAAGCTTGGCGATATTGTGGTGGCAGGCCAGTATACGGGGCGGATCCGCGCCATGAAAAATGACCGCGCGAAAATGGTGCGCGAGGCCGGTCCCGCCTATGCGGTGGAATTGAGCGGCCTGAACGGCGTGCCCGAAGCGGGAGAGACAGTCTATGCGGTAGCCGATGAGAAGACCGCGAGAACGATCACGGAGCAAAAGGTCCTGGAGCTCCGGGAACGGCAGATGCGCGGGACGCCGAAACACATGTCGCTTGAAAGTCTCTATTCGAAACTTTCGGAAGGGAATTTCAAAGAGCTCAAGATCATCATCAAGGCGGACATGCAAGGCTCGATCGAGGCGCTCACGCAGTCGCTTGAAAAGATCAGCTCCGAAAAGTGCCGGCTCCACGTGATCCACGGTATTGTCGGCGGGATCAACGAATCGGACGTAATGCTCGCGGCGGCCTCTGATGCGATCATCATCGGTTTTCATGTCAAAGCCGATCCGAAAGCTCAAGTCCTTGCGGAAAAAGAGGGCGTGGACATCCGTTTTTACAGCATCATTTATGAAGCGGTCGAGAAGATCCGCAAAGCCATGGAAGGCATTCTGGAGCCAGACCTCAAGGAAGTGGTCGAAGGCAAGACCAAGGTCCGCCAGATCTTCAAATCTTCAAGGGTCGGAAATATCGGCGGGGCGATCGTGATGAAAGGACGCATTACGCGGCAGCATCGCGTGAGGCTCGTGCGCGATAACGTCGTGATCTTCGATGGGAAGTTGTCGTCCCTCAAACGTTTCAAGGACGATGTCAAGGAAGTCGCGGAAGGTTACGAATGCGGGGTCGCCCTGGAAGGTTTCAACGATCTTCGCGAAGGGGACTTGTTGGAATCTTATCGCATCGACAAATTCGCCGCAAAATTATAATCATCCATCACGGAGGCGTCACTGAAAAAGAAAGCCGGGCCCTGGTTCTGGCGCTTTCAGTGACGCCTTTTTAATTGGAGGGCAGCGTATGCAAGGGAAACGGACGGAACGCGTGGCGTCGCTCCTTCAGATGGAGTTGGGCAGTCTTATTCTGGAACGGATCAAGGACCCGCGCCTTGGGTTCGTGACCGTCATGCACGTGAAGATCACTCCGGATCTCAAATCCGCCGTCGTGTTCATTAGCGTGATGGGTGACAAGAAAAAGAAAGAGGAAACGCTCAAGGTCCTCGAGCGTGCGGCTGGGTTCCTTCAGCACGAGGTGGGTCTGGCGATCAAGATGCGTTACACGCCGAAGCTCCAATTTGAACTGGACGACTCGCTCGACAAGGATTTCGAGATAGGACAGGTCATTCGCAAGATCGAAGAAAAGGACAAAACTTCCTAATGGATGTGAATTTCATCGACGGCGTTCTGCTCGTCGATAAACCCGAGAACTGGACGTCGCATGATGTGTGCGCGTTCGTGCGCCGGCGCTTCGGCATCAAAAAAGTCGGGCATGCAGGGACGCTCGATCCTCTCGCGACGGGGCTTCTCGTACTCCTCCTTGGCAAGGCGACCAAGAGCTCCATGCAACTCAGCGCCTGCAACAAGGAATATTTTGGGGCGTTGGAGCTTGGCGTGCAAACCGATTCCCACGACCGGCAAGGGAAGGTGACCGCGGAAGCGCCTTGGGAGCACATCACGCTTGAAGCCATTCGCGCCAAAGCCGCGAAGGAGTTCACGGGTGATATTGTTCAGGTGCCGCCCATGGTCTCAGCCCTTAAACATGAGGGGACCCGTCTCTACAAGCTCGCGCGCCAAGGCAAGACCGTGGAGCGTGACGGCCGGCCGGTCATGGTGTATGAATTCCGTTTTGAAAAAATGGAAGGCAAGTTCGTGGAGTTCCTTGCGCATGTTTCCAAAGGTACTTATGTTCGCACGCTCGTGAACGATCTTGGCGAATCGCTGGGTTGTTATGCCACGCTCGCGCGTCTGCGCCGTCTTCGGAGCGGCCCGTTCAGGTTGGAACAAAGCGTCACGATCGACGACCTGAAGAATTTCACGCCGGTCGAACTTCGCACCAAAGTGCTCCCTTTGAGCGCCACCTTAGTCCATGCAGATCCTCCCGGACCTTCGAAAGTATAAAGCCTGTTCGTCGCGGCCCATCGTTCTTGCGTTGGGGAATTTCGACGGCTTTCACCTCGGCCATCAAAAACTCCTGCGTTACGTGGTCCGGCAGGCGAAAAAGGAACGCGCCCTCGCCGCAGTTCTGACGTTTCCCGAGCACCCGCATAGCATGCTCCATCCGTCACGCAAACCCATGATGCTCATGAGCGTCGAGCAGAAACTTTTTTATCTGGCGCAAGCCGGGATCGATCTTTGTTTCCTTCAGTCTTTTACGCCGGCCTTTGCGAAAATGACGCCCGAAGATTTCGCGAAGAAGATCCTCGTGAAGCGGCTTCACATTCGCGAGATATGCATGGGCTACGATGCTCACTTCGGCCGCGGGCGGAAGGGGGACACGGGTCTCATGGCACGGCTCGCGCGCTCGAACGGATTCCTTTTTAAAAAAATGAAACCCGTGATGCTAGGAGGTAAACCGATTTCCAGCTCCAGGGTTCGTGAGCTTCTTATGAAGGGAGAGGTCGAGAAAGCCCAGGCATGCCTCGGCCGGCCTTTCAGCATGTACGGCAAAGTCATTCACGGAAAAGGCCACGGAGCTCACCTCGGGTTCCCGACGGCGAATCTCGAGGTCCATTCGGAAGTTCTGCTGCCGCTAGGGGTGTATGTCGCTTCGGCGAGGTTCTTAGCTTCCGGGACACGTGCCACGCACCACGAGCCACGAAAAAGTCCTTGGGCTTTACGTGTCCCGTGTCCCGTGTCCCGTGGCACAGGGGATTGGCTTCCCGGCGTCATGAATTTTGGAAAGCGGCCGACCTATCCCAAGGGAGAGACGCCGCGTCCCGTCCTGGAGCTGCACCTTCTTGATTTTAAAGGGCAGGTCTATGGCGAGATGATGGAAGTGGCCCTCCATCGCTTTCTTCGCCCTGAGAAGAAATTCCAGTCGGAAGAGGCGCTCAAGGCCAAGATCCGGAACGATGTTTTAGCCGCAAGGCGGTGTCATGGGAAGTTATGGCGGGTCTCCCATCCCAATCCTTAACGGATCGGGTGAGGCGCGGCGGGATTTTGAAAATAGGGGGCCGGTCGAAAAATCTGGACAAAAGGAGGGGGGGTAGAGTATACTCCCGCAACCTCAGAGATGAGATAAACGACATAACCGACGAAAGCACAAGGAGTTAGGAAGAAAATGGCATTAGCAAAGACGAAGAAAAAAGAGATCATCACGAAATACAAGACCACCAAGAATGATTCAGGGTCCGATGAAGTACAGATCGCCCTTCTCACAGAGCGCATCAACGGTCTTTCCGGACATTTTGCAAAGAATGTCAAAGATCACCATTCGCGCTACGGGCTTATCAAGATGGTCAGCCGCCGCAAAAAGCTACTGAAGCACCTTGAGAGCGAGGCTCCTGAGAAATACAAGCAGATCCTCGTGCGCCTCGATCTGAGGAAGTAATTTCCTCGTTTCAGTTTTTTGCTCTTATCTTGAAGAAGTCCCAATCTCACAAGCGAAAGGTGTAACCTCACATGACAAAGCTCGAAAAAGTCTCAACTCAGATCGGGGGACGCGAAGTGTCCCTGGAAACCGGACGCATGGCCAAACAGGCCCATGGCGCCGTACTCATTCAAAGTGGCGGGACAGTGGTCCTGGCTGCCGTGGTTGCCGCGGCGGACAAAAAAGAGATCCGCGATTTCTTTCCGCTTACCGTGGATTACCGCGAACGCACTTACGCCGCCGGGAAGATCCCGGGCGGTTTTTTCAAGCGGGAAGGACGCCCTTCCGAAAAGGAGATCCTGACCTCACGTCTGATCGATCGGCCCATCCGCCCCCTTTTCCCTGAAGATTATCTGAACGAAGTGCAAGTCTCAGTCACGGTGCTCTCGATCGATGGCGAGAACATGACTGAGGTCTTTGCTATGAACGCGGCTTCGGCGGCGCTTATGATCTCCGATATTCCTTACACGACCGCTCTCGGCGCCGCGCGCGTCGGGCTCGTGGACGGGCAGTTCATTGTGAATCCCACGCATCAGGAACTCGAGGCAAGTGCCTTGGATCTCGTGGTCGCCGGCACACTCGAAAAGATCGTGATGATCGAAGCGGGCGCGAAGGAGATCTCCGAAGAACAGATGCTTGAGGCTCTTAAGGTGGGGCATGAAGCGGTCAAGAAGGCCGTGCAACTCCAACTCGATCTTGTGAAAAAAGCAGGCAAGACCAAAAAGGCCGTGAAGCCCCTCGCTTTTGCGGCGGGCATGGAAGAGAAGATCAAGGCCGCGATCGGAAATGAATTCGAGAAAATGTTTTCGCAGTCAGGCAAGGAAGCGCAGGAAGCGTTCCTGAAAGGTCTTTATGAAAAGGCCCTCGCGGTGTGCGATACCAAAGCCGAAGGTTTTGATGAGGCGCTCGTGAAGATTGCGTTTGCGCGACTCGAACACGAAAAGATCCGTGATTTCGTTCTTTCCACCGGGAAACGCCCGGACGGACGAGGGGAGCGCGACATTCGACAGATCACCTGTGAGATCGGCATTTTGCCGAGGACCCACGGGTCTTCGCTTTTTACGCGCGGACAGACCCAGAGTTTGAGCGTGACCACGCTCGGCACGGGCGATGACGAACAGACCATTGACGCCCTGGAAAAGAACTATTCCAGGCGTTTCATGCTCCATTACAATTTTCCTCACTACAGCGTGGGCGAGGTCGGGCCTAATCGCGGGACCGGACGTCGTGAGATCGGTCACGGGGCGCTCGCGTCACGTGCGCTGGAAGCCATTCTCCCGTCGCAGGAAGATTTTCCTTACACCATTCGTCTCGTTTCCGAGATCATGGAATCCAACGGTTCGAGTTCCATGGCGACGGTTTGCGGTGGAACGCTCGCGCTGATGGACGCCGGGGTTCCGATCAAGGCGCCGGTGGCGGGTATCGCGATCGGACTTGTGACGGATAAGAATCGCTGGAAGGTCCTGACGGATATCGCTGGGATCGAAGATCATTTGGGCGATATGGATCTCAAAGCTGCGGGAACGCGCGAAGGACTCACAGCGCTTCAAATGGATATGAAGATCGACGGCATTACGGAACCTCAGCTCAAGGAAGCGTTCGATCAGGCGAAACAGGCGCGTTTCAAGATCCTGGACCTGATCGCGGGTTGCATCAAGACGCCGAAGGAACTGTCGGAATTCGCGCCGCGCATTACGACGCTTAAGATCGATCCTGAAAAGATCGGCATGTTGATCGGTCCCGGAGGCAAGAACATCCGCAAGATCGTGGAAGAAACCGGCGCCAAGATCGATATCGAAGATGACGGGCGTGTCTTCATCGCGGCGATGAGCAATGAATCCTCGCAAGCGGCTATCGCGCGCGTTCAAGCGGTCACCGAAGATGCCGAGATCGGCAAGATCTATGACAGCACGGTCCAGAAGCTGATGCCGTTCGGCGCGTTCTGTGAAGTGTTGCCGGGCAAGGATGGTCTTTGTCACGTGTCCGAGATCACCGAAGGGTTCGTGAAGAGCGCCGGGGATTATCTCCGCGTGGGCGACAAAGTGAAGGTGAAGGTCCTGAGCGTTGATGAGCGGGGCAAGATCAGCCTGAGCATCAAGCAAGCGATGACCGAACCTCTCCCGATCCTTCCCGAAGATCAGAGGACGGTCGTTGAGGCAGCGCCTCCGAGACGCGACCGCGATGATCGTGGCGGACGCGGACGGCCCCGCCGCTAAGATAGCTGTAAGGGGTAAGCGGTAAGTTGTAAGTTTTTGCTCTGACGCATTTCTTACAACTTATCGCTTATAACTTACGACTTTTTTTACTCAAAAATATGTACGAACTGAACATTCAGATCAAAACACTGCCTCATTTCGAAGGCCTTCCACTTCCGCAATACCAGACCGAAGGCGCGAGCGGCATCGATCTTCTGGCCGCCTGCTCGGACCCCATCACGCTTCAACCGGGGGATCGTGTCCTGGTGCCCACGGGGATCCAGATCGCTCTTCCCAAGCAGATGGAGGCCCAGGTTCGTCCCCGGAGCGGTCTCGCGATCAAGCACGGGATCACACTCCTCAACACGCCGGGAACGATCGACTCCGATTATCGCGGCGAGATCCAAGTCATTTTGATCAATCACGCGAAAGAAGCTTTTACCGTGACGCGAGGAATGCGGATCGCTCAAATGGTCCTTGCCGAGGTGGTTAAGGCGAACCTCGAAGTAGTCGATAATCTCGACGGAACACGCCGGGGTGCCGGCGGTTTCGGTCATACGGGCCATTGAACCGTAGCGTACAGCGTCAAGCGCTAAGCGTTCAGAACGGCTGAAAATATAATCGTTCACCTATCATTCACTTAATATTCTTTACGCTGTCCGCTTAACGCCGACCGCTTTAAATTATGAAAAAAGAACGAGTCAACGAGATCTGGGGAGTTTTTTTCCTTTTGCTGGGGCTTTTCACCTTCGCGAGCCTCTTTTTTTACCACGCGGAGGACATCGCTTTCTACACGTCCCAACCGGCAGTCCCTGTCGCGAATTACGCGGGCGTTTTTGGGGCGTATGTCGCGTTCGGCCTTTTCCTTGTCTTTGGCGTTAGCGCCTTTGTGATCCCTTTCGTTTTCCTGCTCTGGGCGGAGTGCTTCTTTCTCCAGAAGGTTCCTGAGCGCAAGATCTTCAAGTTCGCCGGGCTTGCGATCGCGCTTCTTTCCATCGCGACCCTCGTTTCGATCTCCGCCGGACCTCAGCAGCGTTTTATCTACGGTGGCGCGTTCGGATACGTGGTCGGCAATCATCTTCTGCGGTATTTCGGGCGTCTCGGAAGCTACATCCTTGCCGGTTCCGCGCTTCTCTTGTCGCTTCTTCTGGCAACGGATTTTCTCCTTTATCCTCTGTTCCGCGGACTTCTTGAAAAATTGCGTGCGTTCTTTGAAAGCGTTTCCGAGCGGTTTGCCCGGGAACCTCAAAAGAACGGGAATGCCGCCTTTCTGAAAAAGGAACAGGAGAAACAACTCAAGGAGCTCAAACAGAGGGAGAAGGAAAAAGAGAAGGCCAAGGAAAAGGAAAATGGCAAAGCGGTCCTTCTGGCAGGCAGAGAAAAAGAGAAGACAGCGCCCCGGATGCCGGACATCCCACTCAAGATCAAGACCTATCAACCCACGGCGGGGATGGCTGACGATAAGACCAAGGTCGAAAAGAAATTGAAAGAAGAAATCAAGGAACCTGTCAAAAAGCCAATAGTGCCGCCCCTAACGATCAAGACGGACAATCCCGCTAAAGGAAAAGAAGCATCGTCTGGTGGCGAGGACGAGCCGTCGTTCAAAGGAGTGATCGGTTCGCAGATCAAGGCGGACGCTCAGTACCAGTTTCCTTCCGTGGATCTTTTGAAGAGACCGAAGGGTGATCTGCCCGGGGCAGGCGATGATCTCGAGGCCAACTCCAAGGCCATCGAGGCGACACTAGCCGAGTTTGAGATCGAGGTGAAGGTGGTCGAGGTGGAGCAGGGCCCGAAGATCACGCTCTACGAGATCCTTCCCGCGCCCGGCGTTCGCGCCAATTCGATCGCGGCTTACGAGGACGATATTTCCATGGCGCTCCGCGCGACGAGCATCCGCATGATCATTCCGATCCCGGGGAAGCAGACGATCGGGATCGAAGTGCCGAACACCGTGTCGCGGCCGATCCTGGTGCGCGAGATGATCGAGAATTCCGATTTTCGTTCCCAGAAATGTATGCTGCCCCTGATCCTCGGGAAAGATACGGGCGGGAAGCCGATGATCGCGGACCTGGCGTCCATGCCTCATATCCTGATCGCCGGGACCACCGGCAGTGGCAAGACGGTTTGCATCAATTCCATTATCACCGGATTCCTTTATCACTGCACGCCTTCCCAACTGAAGCTGGTCATGGTGGACCCCAAGATGGTGGAGCTTGCCGTCTATAACAAGATCCCCCACATGCTTTCCCCCGTGGTGACGGACGTGCGCAAGGCGGCCAATACGCTTAATTGGGTCGTGATGGAAATGGAAAAACGGTACCGTCTTTTCGCCACGATCGGCGTGAGGAATATTGTCGGTTTTAACACCCGCGAGCTCTCCGAAGAAAGCAAAAAGCAGGTGGCTGCGGCAGGAGATTCCGAGAATGTGGTTCCGGCGACGATCCCTTACATTGTGGTCATTATCGACGAACTCGCGGATCTCATGCTCGTGGCGCAGGACAAGGTGGAAACGGCGATCACACGGCTCGCGCAACTCTCGCGCGCGGTCGGTATCCATTTGATCCTCGCGACCCAGCGTCCTTCGGTGGACGTCATTACCGGCGTCATTAAAGCGAATTTTCCCGCACGCGTGGCTTTCAAAGTGGCTTCGGTCGTCGATTCCCGTACGATCCTCGACAATAAGGGCGCCGACAAACTTTTGGGACGCGGGGACATGCTTTTTGTGCAGCCCGGAAGCGACAACATGATCCGTGGACAAGCGCCGCTCATTGAGGACGAGGAGATCAACGGGGTCGTGGCTTTTGTCGCAAGCCAGGGCAAGCCGGAATATCACAATGAGATCCAGGCGGCTCAGAATAGTTCGATGCCCGGGGGCGCTGGAGAAAAAGATGATATGTTTGAAGAAGCCAAGCGCATTGTGCTCACCACGCGTCAGGCTTCGACCTCCTATTTACAAAGACGCCTGAGACTCGGCTATTCGCGGGCCGCGCGTGTGGTGGACCAACTGGAAGCCGCGGGCGTGATCGGTCCTCAGGATGGCGCGAAACCCCGTGAGATCCTTCTCCCGAATCCCGCCGGCGATTACACCGAGGCCACCCCCGTTGAAGCTGAATCCAGCTCCGGCGACGACGAGAACGTTTAAAGCTCGGGAAACGTGTCGCGCTGAACGTAAAGCTAGATCGTTCACCGTTACCCGTTTCCCCCAGTCGATTTTTTCTGTATAATGCCGCCGTTAATGCGAACTTCACATTTTAAAAACCGAAAGGTCTAGGGACTATGTTATCTAGCGACTTGATCTCCATTCTGTGCTGTCCCGAAACGAAGCAGGAACTTGCTGTGGCCGACGCGTCTCTCGTCGAGAAGATCAATCAAAAGATCGCCCGGGGCGAGCTTAAGAACCGGGGCGGCGCGGCCATTACTCAGAAGATCGAAGGTGGGCTTGTCCGCGCGGATAAAAAGTATCTCTACGCGATCCGGCAGGACATCCCGCTGATGTTGATCGACGAAGCTATTCCCATCGCCGGGATCCTGTGATCCCGCGCCTTCCGGGGCGTTCCTTATGACAGACTTTCCGAAATTGCAAGCGCCCCAGAACGAAAAGAAAGTCCTGCTTCACACGTGCTGCGCGCCCTGCTCCTGTTCGATCCTCCAGCGCATGATCGAGAGCAGGATCACGCCCACGGTCTATTTCTACAATCCCAACATCAATCCGCCGGAGGAGTACGAGCATCGCAAGAGAGAAGTGATCCGTTACGCCCAGAAAATGAAGATCCCGTTCGTTGATGCGGACTATGAGGTTGATGGGTGGCTCCAGGCCGTGGAAGGTCATGAGGAGGAAGCGGAACGGGGAAGACGCTGCACGATCTGCTTTGAGATGCGTCTCGGGAAGACCGCGGCCTATGCGACGTCGAACGGTTTTAAGGTTTTCGCGACCAGTCTCGGCATTTCCCGTTGGAAGGATCTCGAGCAGGTGAATCGCGCGGGACGGCGCGCCGCCTCTCTGTTTCCCGGGCTAATTTACTGGGAGCATAACTGGCGGCTCGGCGGCGGTCAGGAGGGGATGGAACGGATTAGCAAAGAGGAAGGTCTTTATCGCCAGAATTACTGCGGCTGTCTTTATTCTCTCCGGGAATCCATTCGCCGGAATCTCTCGAAGCGCTCGGGGGACAATCACCCCGCGCGGTAAAGAAGGACGTTCGCTTTTTCGAGGGTCACGAGGCCTTCTTTTACCATCGGGTCGAGGAGCGGAAGGAACTTCGCGATCTTTTCCTCGCTGTCGACGATCTCAATCACGATGGGAAGGTCTTCGGACAGGCGCAGGATCTTGGTCGTGTGCATGTGGCTCTTACAGCCGAAGCCCATGAAACCCTTAATAGCCGTGGCTCCCGCCATGCCTTCCTTTTTGGCCAGAAGCACAATCGCCTCATAAAGTGGCTGTCCCTGCCATTTATCCGCTTCGCCGATGAAGACCCTTAAAAGCTTTCCGTCCTCTGGTATTTTCATGAATGCCTCCGGTTTAGATCAGATCGATCGTGCAAGCATGACGCCCAGGCGGAAGACCAGAAGGCCCAGGATCACGCTCACTACGATATTCATAAAAGCGAAAAGATTCTCACCCGCTTTGGCAAGATTGGACGTCTCAAGGATCAGGCTTGAAAAGGTCGTGAAGGCGCCGCAAAAGCCGATCATCAGGAAGACGCGGGCCGCCGGTCCCAGCAGGAATTTTTCTTCCGCGAGAACAGCTAGGAACCCGACCGCGAAGCATCCCACGAGATTCACGATGAGAGTGCCCAGGGGGAAGGAGGGCCCGAAAGCACGATGTACGGCCCCCGAAAGAAAATAGCGGGCGAAAGTTCCGAGAATACCACCTGCCGCCAATCCGATCCATTTCGTCATAGGAATGGTTGTCCTAGGATTTCTTTGTTGCGGTGAACGCTTGTCCGAGAAATCTTCCGGTCGCGTAATAAGCGCCCGTGCAAGGGTCGAACATGAACGCTTTCATCTTTTCAGGGTCTGGGAATCCTTTAGCGTTCAGGACCGTCTCGTCCCCTTTCACGTCCTTGATCTCCCCGATAAATTGTATGTGGGCGCCGAGATCATGGGTCTCTTTAAGGACGCATTCGAGCACAAGCGGGAATTCCGCGACGTACGGGGCGTTCACAAGGTCGCTTTTAACGGGCGTAAGGCCCGTGGCTTTGAACTTGTCCTCGGTCTTGCCGGAAACGATCCCGAGATAATCCGCCTCTTTCATATATTTCTCGGAGGGGATGCTCACGGTGAAGGCCTTGGTCAGCAGGATGTTCTCGTAGGTTTTCCGGCTCTTGCGAATTGAGACCGTGACGGAAGGCGGTTCCGAACTGGCGATGCCGCCCCAGGCCGCATTCATGGCGTTAGGGACGCCCTTCGCGTCATAGGAGCCGACGATCAGGACCGGCGTGGGGAAAAGGAGCGTTCTTGCACCGAGCGATTTTTTCATAGAGCACCTCCTGAAAGGCCGGGGAACGTGCCGCGTAGAACGATCCGTTCCCCGAGAACCGTTCCACGCTTCCTCTTTAAAGGAAGTTATCTTCCTTCCAGATCAAGAACGTGGGTCTTCTTCTTCAGAAAACGGAAGACGACATAAACCAAAAGGGAAGTTCCCCAAAAGATCCACCAGAAAGTTGCGATCTTGTGATCAGGCTTCGTGAACAGGTCGGAGGCGATCCCGAGAAGCGTGAGAGAAGAGATCATTCCGAACTGCGTGGAGTGTTCACGTCGCAGGACGGTCTTCCACGCGTAAGGGAGCGCCGGTTTCTGCCAGTTCGAGAATTTGGGGATGAAGACAGGCGTCTTCATGGACCATTCCACGAACGTGGCGCCAAACTTTTGGCGGAGGAATTCTTCTTCCGTAAAGATGATGCGCTCGTAAAAGATCCAGAAAATGAGGACTCCGGCGAGTGTGAACCACCAAACCTGGATCAAGAGCAGAAGTCCCAGGATGATGAGGAAGTTGCCGAGATAGAGCGGGTTCCGGACCATCGAATAAAGGCCCAGGGTGTTCAGGCTTTCCGCGACCTGGGTCTGCGTGTTGCGCCCGGAGGTGCCGCGCGGCACGTAGCCGGCCACAAGGCAGCGGACGAGGAGTCCCGCGAAGGAAACCAGGATGCAGATGGTTTTCCAGAGGCCGCCGGCGAACCCGCTAAAGAGCGGATGAGTATAGGACGGGCTTAAGAAGGCGACTACGACAAGAGGCGCGACGAGGAGCGGGAGATAGCTTCGGTGGCGGAAAAGGAACGCGCCCTGTTTTTCATAAGTTTCTTTGAGAGCCATAAAGACCTTTCAAGTTATCCGGATTACCACTTTTTAAAGACAAAGAAGACAGCGACGATCATGAAACCGAAGCCCACGAGATAGTTCCATTTTAATTCTTCTTTGAGATAAAGAACAGAAAAACCGCAGAATACCACGAGCGTGATCACTTCCTGGATCGTTTTGAGTTCCGCCGTCGAGAAATGGTAGGACCCGATCCTGTTGGCGGGCACCTGGAAGCAGTATTCCACGAAGGCGATCAGCCAGCTAACGAGAATGACGGTCCAAAGAGCTGTATTTTTAAAACGCAGATGCCCGTACCACGCTGCCGTCATGAAAATATTGGAAACGATCAGAAGCGCGACGGTCCAAACTTTCATGGCTGAGGCTTTTTCCTCGAATGGAGCCATTCCCTGAGGATCGGCAGGACCGACAGGATGATCACGACGGCAATGACGTAGTGAACGTTCTTTTCGATGTGGGGGATCTGTTTCCCGAGAAAGAACCCCAGGAGCGTCATGCTGGCGATCCAGAGGATGCCGCCCGCGACATTATAAAAAAGGAATTTTCCGTAGGCCATTTTCCCGACGCCCGTGACCGTAGGGGCAAAGGTCCTGACGATCGGGACGAAACGGGCGAGCACGATCGTTTTAGGCCCGTATTTATCATAAAATTTCTGCGTCCGGGCCAAATGGTCTTTGTGAAAGAAAAAAGAATCGGTGCGGCTGAAAAGCCTCGGGCCGAAGTGATATCCGACCCAGTAACCGGTGCTGTCGCCGACAATGGCGGCCGCCGACAAAAGCGGGATGAGGATCCAGATGTTCAAGGCTCCGTCCACCGCCGCGAAGAGGCCGGCGGTGACGAGCAGGGAATCGCCGGGAAGAAAGAAGCCGGCCAGCAGTCCTGTTTCGGCGTAGATGATGATCACGAGGCCAAGATAGCCGCCCCAGCGGATAAGTTCCTGGAAGTTATAAAGCCGCGAAAAAAATTCCTGCAACCATTCCATGTTTAAATACCGTTTCCTCGGGGGACGGGTAACGGAATTTCTCTGCGTTCCACGTTCAACGTTTCCCGATGTTCTTGTCAGTTTAAAAGAAAGATCCCAAAGTTAAGCCCACTCGCAAAAGTTACCCAAAGTATATAGGGAATGAGGAGCAAGGCGGCCGGGACCGAGACCCTGGAAAAACGCGCTATTGTAACCAAGATCGCGACCCAAAGGAACAGAATATCGATGAGCCCGAGCAGGGGCGACCGGAGACCGAAGAAAAGGACCGACCAGACCGTGTTCAGCGTGAGCTGAACGAGAAAAATCACGAGTGCTGTGCGGACCTGGGGGGCCCGGAGCCCTTTTTTCCAGACAAGCGCGGCCGCAATGCCCATCAGGATATAAAGGAGCGTCCAAACGGGAGCGAATATCCAATTGGGCGGTGAGAAAAATGGCTTCTGGAGCGTGGCGTACCACCCGGGGATCGCGGACGCGGTAAAGGCGGATCCGATGCCGCCGGCCGAAAGACATAAAAGGACACAAAACATGAGCTTGATCAGCATCGCAGGCCTCCCTTAATTTGGATCGAGATCATGGACTGAGTTTTTATAATATCAAGCTTATGCCACAGCCGGAAGAAAAGTTCCGGCCGGAAACGCGGAAGAGGCTCCAGGCCTTTGGAGGTCGCCGCATAGAGAACCTTTTCTTTTAGAAGTCTCTTCAGAATCTCAGCGCCTGTCGCTGACCGCTTGTCCTGCATTTCGGCGATCGCGAGGGCCTTGGAGAGAGGCACGGATCTTCCGGCAAGGGGCAGACCTTTGAAGAAATTCAAAATGCGGGTCGTGATAAGGAGCGTGTAAAGGTCCTCGCGTTTGAAATCCTTTGTTTCAACGGCCATCGCTGTCAGGCGAGCTTTGTAGATATCCGCCTCCGACGGCTCGTCGAAGTGCCGCGCGATGGGAGAACGGGGAATGAGATAGAAGGGAGAGGCTCCCAAGAGCACGGGAAGTCCCGCATTAAAGATAAGTGTCCGGATCATCGAAGCGAGCGTGTCTCCCGGAAGACCGAGGATCTGGTAAGCAACGGTTTTGAAACCAAGCGCGGTCGCGTGACCGATCACCTCGCGGTATTTTTTGAGCGGGGCGGGCCTCTGGACTGTTTTGAGCAGTTGGGTGTTCGTGCTTACGAGCGAAAGGTTCAGGTGCGTGAATCCCGCCTGTCGCATGAGCTTGAGGATCGTGCGGTCGAGCGTCCAGTAGCAGACGCCATTCATCGCAAGCAGCTGGATATCCTTTTGGGGGAATAACCGGATGAGTTCTTGGCAAAGAGCCGTCATTTCATTCCGGTCGAACGTGAGATTATCATCCTCAAAGTCAAAGACACGGTAGCCCTCGGCGTAACGTTGTTTGATCTCGGCCAGAATGTTCTTCGCGGAACGGCGGCGGCATTTGTGCCCGAATGTTTTATGGACGGAACAGAAGGCGCAGCGGTAGGGACAGCCGCGGGAAGTGATGATGAAGCAAAGAGGTTTTTTTTCGAAGAGATAATGACTTTGAGGCAGGTCGGTGAGATCGGGAAAAGGTAGGCTCTCGACCGGATAGTTCTCCTCCCGGGGATTTAAGAACAGTTGCTCGCGTTTTTTGTATCCAAGATTTTGCACTTTCTTGGGATTCCCGCCCTTTTTTAGCGCCTTCAAAAGTTCCACGAACGGTTTTTCGCCCTCGCCCTGGATCACGAAATCGACCGCAGGATGCTCAAGCATGTGTTCAGGCATGGCGGAGACCTGGCTGCCTCCGAGCAGAATGGGGACCTGGCAGAGTTTTTTAATAGCTTCCGCGCAGCGGAGAACCTCGCGGTGATAAGGGGCGAAAAGGGCAGCGATACCTACGAGATCGGGCTTCGCTTTCGCGACCTCTCGGGCGACCGTCTCAAAGTCCACGCCGAAATGATAATAATGATGGAAGGTCGAGAACGGGCTTTTGTCGTCCTTGGCGTAAAAATCTTTTAAGTAGGCGAGTTCCCGGGGAAGCGCGATCGTTCTTCGGCCCCACCCGTGGTGATAGTCCTTGATCGTGACGTGAACGTCCGGAAGATGTTTTTTGGCGGCGGCCTTGAGATACGCCAGACCGATTGGTTGCAGACGGATGTCCGTATTATAGAAGTCCTGAACCGGAGGCTGTAAAAGCAGGACCTTCATCGTTTCGAGGAAGAGACCCTGAGAAGGCAGTCTTCAAGGTCCTCGGGAAGCGGGGATTCGATTGTGAGAAGTTTGCCGCTTGCCGGATGAGGAAGGGCTAGCCGCCAGGCATGAAGGAACATCCGGTGAAGATCCAGCGCCTGTCGCAATTCCTTGTTCAGAGTGAAATTTCCGTAGATCCGGTCGCCGGCTACGGGATGACCGCGGTAGGTCGACTGCACACGGATCTGGTGCGTTTTTCCGGTCAACAGTTCGATCTCGAGGAGCGAGAGATTATATTTCGGAAAATGTTCCTTCATTTTGTAATTCAAAAAAGCGTTGGGCTTTCCCGCGTAATTGATCGCCGAACGGACGCCGCCGGAGGATCGCTGTTCCATGAGGGTATCGCGCCAAATCCCGTGGGGTGGCATCGGTTTCCTGGAGACCAGGGCGACGTAATTTTTTTTGACCTCTCTTTTGTCAAAAGCGTTACGGCAGGCCGCGGCGCTTTTCTTGTTTTTCGCGGCGAGAAGGGTTCCGGACGTATCCTGATCCAAGCGGTGGATCAACCAGAGGGGACCTCCGGGGGTCTGAAAACGCCTGTCTCCGAGATCATAAGGACCTTCGAAAGCCGCGCCGGGACCTTTGCCTCCCGGATTCGGGTGCGATAGAACCCCTTCGGGTTTGTTGATGACGAGAAGGTCCGCGTCTTCAAAGAGCACCGGGCATTGGGTGTAAGGAGAATGCGTCATGGGTTCAGGTCAGGAACGGTTGCAGGGCATTAATAAGATAACCCGTGAGAATGATCCCCGCCGTCGTGATACCGAAAAAGATCATGATGAGCGGCAGTTTCATGGCCCGGCGGAGCATCACGGCCTCGGGAAGGCTCAGGGCTGAAACCGCCATCATGAACGCGAGCGCGGTGCCGAGCGGAACACCTTTTTGAAAGAGAACGACCGCGATCGGAACGATCGCCGCGCAGCTTCCGTACATCGGGACGCCGAGCAAGGTCGCGAGGGGAACGGAAAAAACGCCGGTCTTGCTGATCAAGTTCTGGATCGTGGTTTCCGGGACATAGTTATGGATGACGGCGCCGATCCCGACCCCGATCAATATCCAAAGCCAGAGTTTTTTGATGACCGAGACGGCCTCGCCGATCCCGAAGGCGATCCTCGATCCGAAACCGGTGGAATTCGGATAGGCCTCGACCGGGCCGTCGGCGGGCCGTATATCATTCACCAGATGGGCCTCGAGCTTCATTTTTCCGAGCAGTATGCCGCACACGGTCCCGAGGAACATGCCGCTCAGGATATAAACCGCCGTGATCTTCCATCCGAAAAAACCGAGCATGACCACCACCAGGTATTCATTGATCAGCGGGGAAGTGATCAAGAACGAGAACGTGATCCCCAGAGGGATCCCGGCCTTGATGAATCCCAGGAAGATCGGGATCGAGGAACATGAACAGAACGGAGTGACGGCCCCGAAAAGAGCGGCCAGGAAATTCCCCCACCCCGTCTTTTTTTCCAGCCATCCCTTGATCCTTTCGTGAGGAAGAAATGTTCGGAGGAAGCCGATCCCCGCGATCATGACGAAGAGCAGAATGAGAATTTTGAGGGAATCGTAGATGAAAAAGGAAAGGGCCTCGGCCCTGAGCGTGTCGTGCGGAAGCCTCAGAACGGAGTAGACCCACCAGTCTGCGGCTACCCGCAGCATGAATCTCCGTCCGAGTCTTTTTTATCCTTGGAAGGGGCGCAACAGCAACCGGATTTTTTCGCCTTGTCTTCCAGCTTCTTGTCGATCTTTTCGAAGAGTTTCGCGAAAAACCCTTTTTTCTTTTCTTTTTTAGAATTCGTATTTTCCATAGGGGGAACCTCTTCCCCCGCGGAAGAGGAGAAGATCCAGCTTCCGCGGAGGCGTCGGAATGATTAACGGCAGCAGCAGGATTTCTTTGCGGCTTTCTTCTTGGTTACTTTCTTTTTTGCAACTTTTTTCGCTTTCTTGGCCATGGAACACTCCTTTTTACGCTCAACGTACAACGTTCAAAGCGCAACGAAACCATTTCCGTTGTGCGTTGCCCGTTGCGCGTTATGCAGTTATCTACAGTTTGTTAAAAAACATCAACGTCCCGATGACCACGAACGCCGTCGCGCCGCAGTAGCGTATGAACTCGGGTTTTACGTATTTCGCCAGAAGAGTTCCGAGTATGACCGAAATGAGGGTTACGAGCGCGTAGCCCGCGATCGATCCCAGGAACACGGAAAGAGGCTTCCCGGTCTTGGAGGCCATCGTGATACTCACGAGCTGGGTTTTGTCGGCCAGTTCCGCGAAAAAAATAGCGCTTAAAGTTGCTAAGAAGATCTTCCAATCCATAGAATTTTCCTTTTAATGACTGAAGGAGGGGGTCGGGCACCTTGGTGCCTGACCCATTACAGCTTCGTATCGGTCGGCGGATTATATCACAAAGCGTTACGCATACGGAGCACGGCGTGCGGAGAAAAAGAAAATGTTCTTCGCGATAGGATGTACGCCTTGCGCCGTACGTCAGGTCAATATATTCAGAAGAATTCCGGCGGTAAGACTGATCAGCACGAGAAGTCCGATGACGAGTGCGTTCTCTTTCCGGTCCTTGTTCTCTTTGAGAAGGACCAGGAAGCCCAGACCGCCGCTTGCCGAAAGGCCCGCGACGGCGGAGCCGAAAGTGATGCCGCCTTTCAGATAGATCTCGGTGATCGCGACCGAAGCCGCGCAGTTCGGGATCAGGCCGACAAGGACGGAAAAGAATGGTTGCAGGAGCGTGCCTGAAAAAAAAAGGTGCTCCAGGCCCGCTTCTCCGGATCTCGCGACAAGAAGACCGATCGACAGCGACACCGCGAAAATGAAGAAAAGGACTTTGAGCGTGTGTTTGAGCGGGAAGAGAAAGAATGTTTTCCACCGGGGAATTTCCCGGCCGTGGGCGTGACAGCTGCAGTGGCGGTATCCTCCCTGAGGGACGACGGGGGCGTGGGACGAATGCGGTTCCCGGGGATTATCTTTTCTACAAAAAAAGTCGACTGCGTAGCCCGCGACCGTTGCGAGGATCACTTTTACAAACAGGAGCCAGAGGACGAGCGGCGCCTTGTCGTGTTGGGCGAGGATAACCGGGACTGCTTCATCCGAGGTCGAAATAAAAACGGCAATGAGAGTTCCGAGTGAAATGCACCGGCGGGCAAAAAGCGTGGCGGCGATGACCGAGAAGCCGCATTGGGGGATACAGCCGAAGAGCGCGCCCAGGAGAGGCGCCGCGCCCATCCGGTGGCTGATCTTCTCGCCGATGAAGGACTCCGACCGGTTTTCCAGGAACTCGAGCGCGATATAGATCCCCAGAAGCCACGGCGCCATGGCCAACGTATCTTTGAAAGCGTCCAGCAAGACCTCGATCATTTCTCATCTCCTTTGATGGGGAATGTTACTTGGGATCGCCTTCAAAATCAAGGAGGCTGAGTGAGCGTACGTCTCACGCAGGACGGTTAGTCGTCCCGCTTGCGGTGGGGGATCAGTTCTGCGAGAATGAGCTTCTATGAGAAGCTATCTTTGGCAATATTTCCTTCCCGGGGCCGTTCTTATTCTTTGCGCGTTCTGGGTGGGAACGCTTCCTAGCATGGTCTTTTCATTTCTGGGGTTCCTTTCGTTCTTTCTCGTGGGTGTCACGCTGATCATTGAAGGATGGAAGAAGGCTAAGGATGGAAGACCTAAGACAGAAGACCGAAGACTCTAGTCAAGAGCTCAAAGCCTGTAGCGAATGTTTTTCACAAGGAGTTCGGATATGCAACTGAAGACGGAGCAATACAAAAAAGAAGGGATGTACCTTTCCTTCCAGAATGGGGAGACCCTGGATCTTTCCGTCGAGAACATCCAAAAATTGAGCGAAGAGTTCTGGAAGGATCCTCATCGCCTGCCTCTTGCAATGCGGCAACATGACGATTTCAAGACCTGCAAGGTCTGTCCTCACCGGGGACAGGACGTGCTCTGCTCGGCGATGAAACCACTTCTGCCGTTCCTCGAACAAATGGAAAAGTATCTTTCGTGCGATTATGTGACGGCCATCTATGTTCAAGGCGACGGCAAGATCACGATCTCGGAGACCGATCTCCAACATGCCCTCCAGTATGTCACGAACATGGCTCTTTTTGAGTATTGCGAAGACGTCCAGCGATACCAGCCTTATTTCAAAGGGATCGTGCCGCTTATGAGCCTGGAAGAAGCGATCGTACGGCTGGCGATGAACGTTTTCTGGATCCACCGGGATCATCCGGCCGAGGCGGATCGTGTGATCGCCGAACTTCGCGAACACGTCACCGAAACGTCCAAGAGTTGTATCAAACGGCTTACGGTGATGTGCCGTAGCGACGCATTCAGGAACGCCTACCTGAAAACCCAGACTTTTATTGAGTTTCTCGCGATGGATCCGAAAGTCATCCTTCGGAAATATTTCAGCGCATAGAGCGCACGTCGTAGACGGAGGTTTTATGATCTATTTTGAGATCCTGAGCGTTGCACTCGGTGCGTGGATGGTGCTCGGGGGAGCGTGGGCGGCCCTTTCGGTGGAAAGTCTGAGGCGTCTTACGATGAAGGTTTATCCCGAAACCCGGCCCCGTTGGATGCCGGTCGTGGGGATGGTTGTGCTAGTGCTTGTGTTGTGGACCTGGATTGAATTCGCAAGAGCGGCGAGTATGGAGAACTTTGTGGTGACGCTCGTGATGAGTCTCGCGCTCATGAAGGTCGCGCCGATGGTCTTCTTCTACAAAAAATCCCGGGAATTCCTGATGGCGCTTGTGGCCGAGCCGCTCGCGCTTCGTGTGGTGGCGCTCAGTTCCGCGTCTGTGGGCGTGGCGCTCCTCGTGATGGGGATCTTCTTTTAAAGATTCGCGAAAAAAAAGAGGGACAGTCCCCTTAAATTTTAGGGGGACTGTCCCTTTTAGCTTTGTTCGGAGAAGGTCGTGGTGCCCTGATCTTTTTATTTCTTATCAAAAGAAATCAGGACAACCACAACTTTTATGATAGTCCTTCTTCTTGGAATGTTGTGGTGAGGAACACGGCCTGGTCGTGGTGGACCTCGAAGAAGCCCGGGCCGACCTGAAAGGTTTTTTCAAGGCCGATGCTTTCCTTGGCCGTGATTTTCCCGCCTTTAGACGACACCAGATACGGCGCGTGATGCGCGAGCACGCCGACAAAGCCGTTCTCCGTGGGAAGGAACGTATGGAACACGGTTCCTTCGTAGGCGATCCCTTGCGGTGTGATGATCTTCAGAGAGTAAGTCGCGGCCATCATTAAACCTGTGCCAGGGGCCACGGGCCAAGGACCACGGACTCTAAAATCCGTGGCTCGTGGCTCGTGGAACGTGGCTCGTTGTGTTTATGCATTTACTTTGATCTTCTCATACGCTTCCAGAACGTCCTCAATTCCGCCCGCCATGTAGAAGCACTGTTCGGGGATATGATCCAATTCCCCGGCGAGGATCTTCTTGAAGCTGGCGATCGTGTCCTTCAAGTGAACATAACGGCCTTTGCGTCCCGTGAACGCTTCCGCGACGAAGAAAGGTTGCGAGAAAAAACGCTCGATCTTGCGAGCGCGCATCACAAGCTCCTTGTCCTCCGCTGAAAGTTCGTTAATCCCCAGGATCGCGATGATGTCCTTCAGGTCTTTGTAACGCTGAAGGATGCGTTGGACTTCGCGGGCGATGTCGTAGTGTTCCTGTCCGACGATGCGCGGGTCGAGCATGCGCGACGTGGAAGAGAGCGGATCGACGGCTGGGAAAATACCCTGCTCCACGATTTGGCGCGACAGCACGGTGACCCCATCCAGATGTGAGAACGCCGTGGCCGGCGCCGGATCCGTGAGGTCGTCGGCGGGCACGTAAATGGCCTGCACCGAAGTGATGGATCCCGACTTGGTGGACGCGATGCGTTCCTGTAACGCCGCCATTTCGGTCGCGAGGTTCGGCTGATAACCGACCGCGGAAGGCATACGGCCGAGAAGCGCCGAGACCTCGGAACCTGCCTGCGTGAAGCGGAAAATGTTATCCACGAAAAGGAGGACGTCCTGATGCGCCTCGTCGCGGAAATATTCCGCCATGGTGAGACCCGAGAGCGCCACACGGAGACGCGCGCCGGGAGGCTCATTCATTTGACCGAAGACCATCGCTGTTTTTTTTATGACGCCCGATTCCTTGAGTTCGAGCCAGAGGTCGTTCCCTTCGCGGGTGCGTTCCCCGACGCCGCAGAAGACCGAAACGCCGCCGTGTTCATTGGCGATCGCGTGAATGAGTTCCATGACGATGACGGTCTTGCCGACGCCGGCACCGCCGAAAAGTCCGACCTTGCCGCCCTTGGGGTAGGGGGCCAGAAGATCAATGACCTTGATGCCGGTCTCGAGGGTTGCGGAAACCGGAAGTAGTTCCTCGAACGCGGGCGGGGCGTGATGGATGCTGCTTTTCTTCGCCGGGTCTTTCACATCTCCCTGTTCGTCGATCGGTTGTCCGAGAAGATTAAAGATGCGGCCGAGAGTCTGTTCGCCGACGGGAACGGAGATCGCGGCGCCGGTGTCCACGACTTCCATGCCGCGTACGAGCCCGTCGGTGGAGGCCATCGCGATCGCGCGGATGACGTTGTCCCCGATGTGCTGGGCGACTTCGAGCACGAGGACGCGGTCGGCCATCTTGACCTCGAGGGCGTTCAGGATCCTGGGTAGATGGTCAGTCTCGAATTCGACGTCAACACTGGGGCCCATGACTTGAATGATCTTGCCGGATGACATAAATGACTCCTTTTTACGAGCGTTTAGGGTTTAGCGTATAGCGTTCAGGAAAAACAAAAGCTTTTCTATTCCCTAAACCCTATGCGCTAAACGCTATTGTTTTAAAGCCTTCGAGCCCGAAACGATCTCAATAAGTTCTTTGGTAATGGCGGCCTGCCGGACCTTGTTCCGTAAAAGGACCAGCGTGTCGATCAGTTCTTTCGCGTTCTCGGTGGCCTGGTACATGGCGTTCATTCGCGCCATTTGCTCCGAGATCAAGGATTCCATGAACATCATGCGTGCCTTGGCCGCAAAAACGAGCGGAATGAGCCTTGTAAAAAGCGCTTCGCGGCTGGGTTCCAGGATGTAATGGGTGTCGTCCCCCGCATCCTCTTCTTTTTGAGAAGAGGCTAGGGTGAACGGAAGAAGTTTTTCGGTCGTGACGCGGTAGATGGATTTTCCCATGAAATGAGTATAGACCGCGTAAACGGCATCGACCTTTTTTTCCGTGAAAAGCGTTTCGATCAGGGCGCTCGCTTGCGAAATAACCGACTCGACCTGCGAGGTCTTGGTGTCCGTGAAAGTCTGGTGCCACGTGTGACCCGCGCGCGAAAGGGCGTTTACGCCCTGCTTGCCGACGCCGATCAAAAGGGGCGCCTTGGAACTATTCCGGAGAAATTTCCTGGCTTCCTCGATGAGGAGTTGGTTAAAGGACCCGCAGAGCCCCGTGTCGGAAGTGACCACGAGAAGCGCGGCGTTTTTCTCTTCACGGATCTCGAGCAAAGGATGCTCGAGCGGAACATCGGTCGCGAGAAGCCGGTCCAGGACCCCTTCCACGGCCAGGACGTAGGGGGTCGACTGCTCCCGCAATCTTTGAAAGCGCTTGAGCTTCGCCGCGGCCACCATTTCCATGGCTTTGGTGATCTTCTTCGTGCTCTCGACGCCGCGGATCCTGTTTTTTAAAGCTCTCAGCTGTCCACTCATAGCTTCGCTATGGATGGCGGAAGGCGGATGGCGGAAGGCGAAAAACCTTGCCTGTCGTCATCCTCCATCCTCCATCCGTTATCCGTCATTTAAAGGTTTGTTTAAATTTAACGACCGCTTGCTTCATGGTTTCTTTCAGCGCGTCCGAAAGGACCTTTTTCTCCGCGATCTCGAGCAGGACCTCATGATAGTTCTTGTCGATGAAGTCCAAGAGCTTCGTCTCGAAGTCCCGCACCTTGGTGACGGGAACATCATCCAGAAAGCCTTCGTTCCCGGCGAAAATGCTCACGACCTGTTTTTCAAGGGGGAGCGGATGAAGGTCGGTCTGTTTCAGGATCTCGACCATGCGCTCGCCACGGGTGAGCTGATCTTTGGTGGCTTTGTCGAGGTCGGTCGCGAGTTGGGCGAACGCCTGGAGTTCCCGGTACTGCGCGAGTGAAAGGCGCAACATGCCAGCGACCTGTTTCATGGCTTTGGTCTGGGCATTTCCGCCGACGCGCGAAACCGAAAGACCGACGTTAATGGCCGGCCGCACGCCCGCGTAAAAAAGATCGCTTTCCAGATAGATCTGTCCGTCGGTGATGGAAATGACATTCGTCGGAATATAAGCCGAGATATCGCCGAGTTGTGTTTCGATCACGGGAAGCGCGGTGAGCGAGCCGCCGCCCAGGTCTTCGCGCAGTTTGGCCGCGCGCTCGAGCAGGCGTGAATGAAGATAAAAAACGTCGCCCGGATAGGCTTCGCGTCCCGGAGGTCTTTGAAGGAGGAGCGACAGCTGACGATAAGCGACGGCGTGTTTCGAAAGGTCGTCGTAGACCACCAGGGCATGCTTTCCATTAAAAAGGGATTCCTCGCCGATCGCGGCGCCGGCATAAGGCGCGAGGTATTGAAGTGGAGCGGGATCGTCGGAAGAGGCGGACACGATCGTGGTGTATTCCATCGCGCCTTGTTTTTCGAGCGTATCCGCAAGCGCCACGACACTCGACAATTTCTGTCCGATCTCGACATAAATGCAATGCACGCCGGTCGTCTTCTGGTTCAAGATCGTATCGATCAGGATGGCGGTCTTCCCGGTCTGGCGGTCGCCGATGATGAGCTCGCGCTGGCCGCGACCGATGGGGATCATCGCGTCGATCGACTTGATGCCGGTCTGCAAAGGTTCCTTGACGGGTTGACGCTGGACGACTGAGGGAGGCAGGGATTCGATCGGGCGCGTCTTTTGCGAGACGATCGGCCCTTTGCCGTCGAGCGGTACTCCGAGCGGATTAATGACGCGACCCTTCAGGGCCTCGCCGACAGGGACCTGCGCGATCTTGCCCGTGCGCTTGACCTGGTCGCCTTCCTTGATGTTGCTGTCTTCGCCCAGAATGACCACGCCGACGTGGTGCGGCTCGAGGTTCAGCACGAGGCCCGTCGTTCCCTCGTGGAACGTGACCAGTTCGCCGGCCATGACCTCGTCGAGGCCATAAACGCGGGCGATGCCGTCGCCGACCTGCAGCACGTAACCGACCGACTGCATTTCGAGCTTGGTCTCGTATTTCTGTATCTCTTTTTGGATGACTTGCGTGACTTCCTCAGGTTTGAGCATTTAAATGACCCCTTCTTCGGCGGAGCTGAAAAGTTTTTGACGGATCTCATGAAGACGGTTCTTGAAACTGCAATCGATCTCTTTGCCGGCGAAACGCAGAACGAATCCTCCCAGGAGCCCGCGGTCGGTCCTGGGGATCAAACGGATCTTGGAGTTGAGTTTTTTTGTAAGCGTCGCCTTGAATTTTTCGAGCGCCTTGGTGGAGAACGGCACGGCCGAGAGCATCTCCACTTCCTGGATGCCCTGTTTCTTCTCAAAGCGTTCGTGAAAATCCTTCTGGATCTCGGGCAGAAGGGCAAAACGTTTTTTCTCGATCAGGAGGCGGAGAAATCTTGCGAAAAGTCCTGTCTTGTCTCCGGCAAGGGCCGCCAGCGCCAGGCAGTACTTCTCCGCGTTCGTGAGTACGGGATTCTCCATCAAACGCAGGATCTTCGGCTGGGTCGCGAGGACCTTGACGAGCGCGTCGAGTCCGGAATCGATCTCGGCGAGATGTTTTTCCTTCTCCGCGAGCTGGAATAAGGCGCGGGTGTAGCGGCCCGCGGCAATGTCACTCTTCATAGTTTTTTCTCAAGCTCCCCGAGGATCTCGAGCGCTTTTTTCTCCTGTTGGGAGGCGTCCATTTTTTCCGCCAGGATCTTTTCGGCGACGCGGATCGAAAGATCGGCGACGTCTTGACGGAGCGTGAGCCGCGCCTTCTGGACCTCGAGTTCGATGTTGGCTTTCGCCTTCTCGAATGAGGTCTGGGATTCCAGGCGCGCTTTCTCCTGGATCTCCCGGGCGAGGCGGCGTCCTTCCTGGATCGCTTCCTGCATCTTTGCGCGCGCTTCTTCTTCGATCTTCTGAAGGTGCGTGAGGTAATCCTTTTGCAGGAGGGCGACCTCCTGTTTGGTCTTCTCGATCCCGCTCCATTCGCTTTCGAACTTTTCACGCCGTGTCCGGATAATGGCGAGAAGCGGTTTCCAGGCGAACTTCTTGAGCGTGAAGAACACGATCAGAAAGGCGACGAGCTGGACCAGGACCTCGGTGAGGTGGATGTTCTCTTGAAAGAATTCCATAAACGCTCGGGGTCTAGATCTTGCCCATTAATACGAAACCGAAGATCAGCACATAAAGCGTGAGCGCTTCGATCAGCGCGCAACCGGCCATCATGTTGACCAGGATCTTCTGGGAAGCTTCGGGCTGGCGGCCTGTGGCGTCCATCGCGGAGGCGACGGCTTTACCGAGACCGAGCGCAGAGCCGAATGCTGTGATGGCAAGACCGATCGGAAGTGCGAAACCTAATGCGACGTGTGAATCCATGTTAATTCTCCTTACGTTGAGTGTGAATGAACAGAATCGGATGATGTTTCGGATGCCGCGTTGTGTTCCTCGTCGTGTTCGTGCGGCAGGATCAGTGAAATATACACGGTCGAGAGTAAAAGAAAAACAAAAGCCTGGATGAAGCTAAAGAGAATGACAAGAACATTAGCGAAGAGCTGGAAAAAGAAGGGGAGCCAATGATACATCGCGTTGAGCTCCGCGAACTTGTACAGAAGCTTGTCTTCGCTCGAGACGTTGGCGAAAAGACGAAGCGAGAGGCTCAGGGGCACGGCGAAGAACTCGATGCTCAGGTTGATGACAAGCATCAGGGGGACGAGGACGATCCCCAGGATGCCGGTGGGATTTCCCGCGAGATGTTTTGCGTAGCCGGCAAAGCCGTGCTCTTTGATACCGATCCATTGAATATAAACCGTGGTGATGAGCGCCAGGGCGATCGTGGTGCTCCACGCGCTAGTTGGCGATTTCATCAGTGGAAGCAGCCCGAGCCAGTTCTGAAGAAGAATATAAAGGAACATCGTGCCGAGGAAGGGAACATGTTTCATCCCGCGAGGTCCAAGGATGCTAGTGACGAATTCGGAGAGGCCTTCAAAAACAAGTTCCCACCGGTTCTGGAGACCACCGGGAAGGAATTCGTTTTTGCGAGCGGCCTGGATTGACCGGATCGCGATAAAGCCCAGGACCAGAAATGAAAAAATGAGATTTTCCCAGCTGAACAGGAAATGGACCAGAGGGGACTTCGGGAAAAAATGTTCGAGCAACGAAATGAAGTTTGGGAGCTCCTCAGCGGTCTGTTCGTGGGCCTGTGCGACGGCTTGTACGGCGGCTGTAACGTGCTGTTCGTTTATGACGCTCATAGATCCTTCTTTTCGCTACCTTTATATAGAAGCCTCAAAACCCGTACCGTCTGGACGGCCGAACCGACAAGCCCCAACAGGACAAGTACCAGTGTGGTGCCGGGGGCCCAACCCCATTTCACGATCAACCAACGGCTGATCAGATAACCTGCGAAGGGGCCGCTCAAAAGAACCGTGGGCAGGGTCAGCGCCAGTCCGAGCATCCAAAAGAGCTTCTGAAGATCTTTCTTGATGGTATCCAAGGGGTCCGGGGGGAATTTACCCTGCTTGTCATGCTGTTTCCGAGCATGGAACTTGACGGGCGACATTATCTTTCAAAGCCTCTTTCTTTGTCAAGGCAAGATGCAGAAAACGGGAAAACGGCTAGCGGCGAATGTTGAACGGAAAAAGATTTCTCATTTTCGTTGCCCGTTCCACGTTTCCCGATTTTAATATTTTATTCTGGATTTTCCGACTGCGTGCCGATAAAGTGAAGGTCCCGAAAACGGGAGAGGAGTGTCATGATCAAAGGAATGTTTAAATTCATTTTTGGGTTGCTGCGTCTCGCGATATTTCTTTTGCTCCTTCTTGTCATCTTTCACGGATGGGTGATCAAACAAGCCGTTATTTTATCTCTCGGGTATCAACTTGGCGCGGATGTTTCCGTGCAAAGCGTAAAAATGGACTGGAAGAATTCGGGCTTTGAGATCCAGGGTCTTGAGATCGGGAACCCTTACGATTTTCCGAAAGGGACGCTCGCGCGCATTCCGCTGCTGATCGTTTCAGTGGATCTTCCCAGTATCCCAAAAGGGGTTTTCCGTCTCAAAGCGCTAGGAATCGATCTCCGGGAGATGCAGGTCATCAACGCTTCGCGGAAAGGGCTGAATATCCTAGCGTTGAAGCCCTTACAGAAAAGCGCTGAGGAACAGAAGTCTTCCTCTGAGAAAGCTGTCATGGCTCAGATCCGAAAGCGCGCGCCCGAACTTATCATTGATGAACTGATTCTCTCGGTCGGGGAGATCAGTTATTTGGATACGAGCGGTCCGGCCCTTAGAAGAAATAGTTACCAGGCTGGGATCCGCGGCGCCACTTATTACGATATCCGCGGGATTCAGGACGTGGTCGCGATCGTGGTCCAGGAAGTTTTGAAAAAGATGGGGATGGGATATCTTGAAACGCAATTTGAGAAATTTCAGAGCCGTTCCATTCCAACCGCCGCAAAAAAGTCCGGTCTTTTCAGTAAGGTTATGGCGACCCTCAGGGGGGAATAGGTTTGATTGCCGCAGCGCCTTATGTGAGTGTGAAAAATAGTTTTAAAAAAGCTTGACACGATTTTCGTTTTCAATAGAATGTCCACTCTTTCCTCAGAGAAGAGCTGTCTCCGCGTAAGGTGATTTTTGTCTTCATGTGAGGCGATTTCTTTTAAGGTTTTATTTTTTTGCTGTGGTTAGCATGTTGTGGCGAGCGATCGAAAGCGCTGAGCAGAGTCAAGCGCTGGAGTAGCTCAGTTGGTAGAGCACATCCTTGGTAAGGATGAGGTCATGGGTTCAATTCCCATCTCCAGCTTAGGATGTGAAAAACAAAACTTCAATAAGGGAGAACTCCTATGGCAAAAGAGCAATTTAAACGTACCAAGCCTCACGTGAACGTCGGAACGATCGGACACGTGGACCACGGAAAAACAACTTTGACCTGCGCTTTGACGAAGGTGTTGTCGGCGAAGGGGATGGCGACGGTTCGTGAATATGCGGATATCGCCAAGGGTGGAACGGTTCGTGACGATTCCAAGATCGTAACGATCGCGGTCTCCCATGTGGAGTATGAATCGGAAAAACGCCATTATGCCCACGTCGACTGCCCGGGACACGCAGACTACATCAAGAACATGATCACGGGCGCTGCGCAGATGGACGGTGCGGTCCTGGTCGTTTCTGCCGTGGATGGACCGATGCCCCAGACTCGTGAGCACATTCTGCTCGCCCGCCAGGTCGGTGTGCCTGCGGTTGTGGTGTTCCTCAATAAATGTGACCTTGTCGAAGACACCGAACTTCTCGACCTCGTCGAGATGGAAGTCCGGGATCTTCTTAAGAAATACGATTTTCCGGGTGACACGATTCCCATCGTTCGCGGTTCCAGCCTTCCCGCGGTCCAGAATCCTACGGATGAAAAAGCCAACAAGTGCATTATGGATCTCGTTAAGGCGTTGGATGAAGCCATCCCGAGCCGAAGCGTGATATTGAAAAGCCGTTTTTGATGCCGGTGGAAGACGTGTTTTCCATCTCCGGTCGTGGAACGGTTGCCACCGGTCGTATTGAGCGCGGCGTGGTCAAGGTTGGAGATGATGCCGAGATCATCGGTTTTCGAGAAGGTGCGATGAAGACCACGGTGACGGGCGTTGAAATGTTCCGCAAGCTGCTTGATGATGCGCGTGCCGGCGATAACGTCGGTCTTCTCTTGCGCGGCGTTGAAAAGGATCAGATCGAAAGAGGGATGGTTATCGCGAAGCCTGGCTCCGTGACCCCTCACAAAAAGTTCAAAGCGCAGATCTATGTGTTAAGCAAGGAGGAGGGCGGCCGTCATACGCCGTTCTTCAAAGGGTATCGGCCTCAGTTTTATTTCCGCACTACCGATGTTACGGGGATCGTGACTTTGCCGGCCGGCGTTGAGATGGTCATGCCGGGCGATAACGTTGCAATCGAAGCGGAACTGATCATGCCGGTCGCAATGGAAAAAGAGCTCCGATTCGCCATCCGTGAGGGTGGAAAAACGGTCGGTGCCGGCGTTGTCAGCGAGATCATCGCGTAACATCTCGGTTGGCCCAAGTCTAGCATTTTTGGCGAAGCCCTGCTGGCTGTAAGGCGTTTATTTTCGCCGTAAGAAGCCTTGCAAGCCGAAATAAAATATCGAAAGCCGTGTCTTTGGCGCGGTTTTTTTAAGACAAAGGAAAAGGTTTTATCCCGATGCAAGAGATCATTTCCCTCGTGTCGTCTTGTGAGCATAAGTCGACTTACTGGACGCGGAAGAACAAGAAGCAGAATCCGGACAAGATCGAGCGGAAGAAATATTGTCCGAGTTGTCGGAAGCGCGTTCTTTTTCGGGAGAAAAAATAATTTTTCGGAGCACTCGGGATAGAGGCCTGTAGCTCCAATTGGTAGAGCGGCGGTCTCCAAAACCGCATGTTGCAGGTTCGAGTCCTGCCAGGCCTGTTTTGATGCGGGCGGGGTGACGGAAACTCGAAATAACAAAGGGATGTTCGGTATGGAGAAGGCGACGAATTTTTTAAAAGAGACGCAGCAGGAACTCAAAAAGGTCACTTGGCCGACCTGGAATGAGTTGTGGCAAGCGGCGGTCGTTGTTATCGTTGTGACATTCTTTACGGCGGCATTTATCGCGTTTGTAGATTTTTGCATCTCGAATATTCTCCGGATAGTGATCAGCTAATTTTATGGCCGACGCAAAGTGGTATGTGGTTCATACGCAGACGGGCGTGGAAACAAAGGCACGCGCGAGTTTGATCAGTCATGCGGAGACCGCAGGGCTGTCGCACTTGGTCCATGAGGTGTTGATTCCTCTGGAGAAGATCAGCGAGGTCAAGGGCGGAAAGAAAAGGATCACGGAGCGGAAGTTTTTTCCGGGTTATATCCTGGTCAAGATGGAGTTGACCGACGAGAGTTGGTATCTGGTCCGGAATACTCCTGGGATCTCGGGGTTTATCGGGTCGGGAAAAAATCCGATCCCGCTCACGGAAAAAGAGGTCGGCGCGATCATCCGTGAACAGGAAGAGAAGCAAACAAAGCCGAAGCCAAAAGTTGAATTTGAAGAGGGCGAAAGCGTTCGTGTGAAAGAGGGCTCTTTCGCTAATTTTAACGGCACGATCGAGCAGATCAATCCGGACCGCGGCAAGATGCGCGTGATGGTAACGATCTTCGGTCGGTCGACACCCGTAGAGCTGGAATACTGGCAAGTGGAAAAAATCTAAAATGGCAAAAGAAATCAAAACAAAAATCAAATTGCAAATTCCGGGCGGGCAAGCAAATCCCGCGCCGCCGATCGGCCCCGCGCTTGGCCAGCATGGCGTTAACATTATGGAGTTCTGCAAGCAATTCAATGAGCGTACTAAAGACCGTCCGGGCACGATCCTTCCGGCGGTGCTCACTGTTTACAAGGACAAGTCTTTTACGTTCATTCTGAAATCCCCGCCGGTCGCGGCGGAGATCAAGAAGGCTGTGGGACTCGCGAAGGCTTCATCGGAGCCCGGACGTGTGATCATCGGCAAGATCACTCGCGAACAGGTTCTCGAAATCGCACGCAAAAAAATGGTGGATCTCAATACGACCAAGATCGAAAGCGCGGCCCGCATCGTCGAAGGTGCGGCTCGCAGCATGGGCATCGAAGTCGTGAAATCAAAGTAAGAACGGGATAAAAGATGAAAAGTAGCAAACGGTATCAGAAAAGAGCAACGCTGGTAGAGGAAGGCAAGATCTATTCTTTGCCGGACGCCGTGAAGATCCTGAAAAAAGTTGAAAAAAGCAAGGCGGACGAGACGATTTCGCTGAATTTTCAGTTGGGTGTTCGCGCGGAGCAGGGTGATGAAAACGTTCGCGGCACGGTGAGTCTTCCTCACGGAAGCGGACGCTCCTTGCGTGTGCTTTGCTTTGCGAAGGGCGAAAGCGCACGGGACGCTGAGACGGCCGGGGCGGATTTTGTTGGCGCTGAAGAGCTCGTTGAAAAAGTGAAAAATGGATTTCTTGATTTTGACGTGGTTGTCGCGCACCCGGATATGATGCGTG
Organism: Candidatus Omnitrophota bacterium; assembly: GCA_043803685.1. Taxonomy (GTDB): domain Bacteria; phylum Omnitrophota; class Omnitrophia; order Omnitrophales; family Aquincolibacteriaceae; genus Aquincolibacterium. The sequence goes on along the minus strand of JAZDJU010000037.1, from coordinate 84,531 downwards.
AGGTCAGTAAACTCGGACGCGTGTTGGGGCCTAAGGGTCTTATGCCGACGCCGAAGACCGGCACCGTAACGCCGCAGGTTGGGAAAGCGGTCAAGGAAGTCAAGGGTGGCCGCATTGAATTTAAAAGCGACAAAACCGCGGGGTTGCACGCGGTGTGCGGCAAGTTGTCTTTCACGGAAGAAGCTCTTTTGGAGAATGCGCGGACGGTGATCAAGGCCGTAAAGGATTCCAAGCCCGCGACGAGCAAAGGGGAATATCTCCGGGCCATTCATATCGCGACGACCCACGGTCCGGGTCTTAAACTGAATACGGGAGCGCTCTAAGTCATGCCTTCACTTGAAAAGAAAATGATGTTCCAGGAGATCGTTAAGGAGTTCGAAAAGAGCCCTTATGCGTTTATTTCCAATTTGAACGGGATCTCAGTCCTTAGCACTTCGGAAGCGCGGAGAAGTCTTGAAAAGGTTTCCGGGCGTTCGCTGATGGTCAAGCACGCGATGGCTCGCAAGATCTTTGCGCAGTTCAACGTGGCGGGTGCCGACAAATATCTCAATGGCTCCGTCGTCATCACTTTCGGGGACAAGGATCCGCAAGAGATTTCGAAGAGGCTCGTTGATTTCTCCAAAACGAATGAGAAGTGGAAACCCGCCGGGGTGATCTTTGAAGGACAGGTCTACGGCGAGGATTTCGTCAAGCAGCTTGCGAAGCTCCCGTCGCGTAAAGAGCTCCTGACGCAGTTGGTTCTGCGCATGAACTCGCCGATCCAGGGTTTCGCGAACGTCCTCGGAGCTCTCACGCGCAATCTCGTGGTTGCTTTGGAAGAGGTCCGTAAGAAAAAAGCAGCCGCTGGCGCTGCGTCCTAAGAACGCCAGAACACAACGAATGTCCTGATAAAGGAAATTCAATCAAGGAGGCATCAGCCATGACAGAAGCAACCGAAGTAAAACTTTCCGACAAATTACAGAGTATTCTCACCTCGATCGAAACGTTAACGGTGTTGGAGCTCGCAGAGCTTGTCAAAGCGCTTGAAGTGAAGTTCGGCGTGAGCGCGGCAGCTGCGGCCCCTATGGCCATCGCGGGCGGCGGTGCAGCAGCGGCAGGCGGCGCGGCAGCGGCGGAAGAGAAGACCAGCTTCACGGTCATTCTTGCCAGCGCCGGCGACAAGAAGATCAACGTGATCAAGGAGATCCGCACGGTCACGAGCCTCGGGCTGAAGGAAGCCAAGGATCTCGTGGAAGGCGCTCCAAAGACGGTCAAGGAAGATGTGACCAAAGAAGAAGCCGAGAAGATCAAGAAGGTTTTGGAAGCTCAGGGAGCAAAAGTCGAGATCAAGTAAGACCCCGCAATTAACGGGTGAATCAGGAACGCTGTCCTTAAGGAGGACGAAAAATAATGCTGCCTTTGATCAAGAGAAGAAGCTTCACGAAGATCCAGGATACCATGGACCTTCCGAATTTGGTCGAGATCCAGATCAAGTCGTATGAGGAATTCTTGCAAAGCGGCCGTTCCAACCGTCGTCGCAAGAGCCAGGGGCTCGAAGCGGCGTTTGCGGACTGTTTTCCCATCGAAAGTTTTGACGGGACGTGCAGGCTCGAGTATCAGGGGTATTCTCTCGGAAAGCCGAAGTATTCCATTCCGGAGTGTCAGAAGCGAAGCATGACTTATGCGGCGCCGCTCAAGGTAAAGCTCCGGCTCGTTCGTAAGGGAATAGCGAAGGAGCAGGAAGTTTACATCGGCGAGTTGCCGCTTATGACCGAAACCGGGACGTTCATTATCAACGGGGCTGAGCGTGTTATTGTCAGTCAGTTGCACCGTTCTCCGGGCATGTCGCTTGAGGAAAGTCTCCATCCCAGCGGCAAGAAGATGTTTAGCGTTCGCATCATTCCGTATCGCGGCGCATGGCTCGAGTTTGAGTCTGACGCGAACGATGTGCTGTACGCTTATATCGATCGCCGCCGGAAGATCCTGGCGACGGCGCTCCTGCGAGCGTTGGGTTATTCTTCGACCTATGATATTTGCAAAGAGCTTTATCCTGTCGAAAAGATTCGCGGGTTTGACCGTTCCAAGATGAAAGATTGCGAAGACGAAATTCTTGCGGAAGATATTTTTCATCCGGCCAGCAAGGAACTGATCGCGGCTGCTGCGAGCAAGCTGACCAAAGAAGTGCTTGCGACTTTTCTCTCCAATGATGTGACGACTTTTTCGATCGTCAAGCTTCCCAAGGAAGACCGTTCTCTGGTTAACACGCTTGAGCGGGATCCTTACCGTAACTCCCAGGATGCGCAGCTTGCGATCTACCGCCGCGTTCGTCCGGGCGATCCTCCGACCGAGGCTAGCGCCAAGGACTTGATCCAGAAGCTTTTCTTTGATCCCCAGCGTTATGATCTCGGTCATGTCGGCCGCTTCATGCTCAATAAGAAGCTGGGCCTCGGCACTAGCGCTGCGGAGACGAAAAACACAACGCTTCGACCCGATGACGTCATGAAGGTGATCGGCAAACTTCTCAAGCTCCGTTCTGGGGAAGTGGGCATCGATGATATTGACCATTTGGGCAATCGCCGCGTGCGTTCTGTGGGCGAGCTTTTGCAGAACCAGTTCCGCGTAGGGCTTGCGCGTATGAAGCGTTCTTGCGTGGAACGTATGTCGATCTATGACCTGGAAGCTGCGATGCCGCACAATCTGATCAATCCGAAGCTTATCTCCGCGGCCATCAAGGATTTCTTCGGTCGCAGTCAGCTGTCCCAGTTTATGGACCAAACGAATCCTCTGGCAGAGCTGACGCACAAACGGCGTCTCTCCGCGCTCGGGCCCGGGGGTCTTTCGCGCGAACGTGCGGGATTTGAAGTCCGCGACGTACATCCTTCGCACTACGGACGTGTTTGTCCAATCGAAACGCCGGAAGGTCCGAACATTGGTTTGATCTCGTCCTTGAGCACCTTCGCGCGTGTCAATGATATCGGATTCCTCGAGAGTCCTTATCGCAAGGTCGTAAAGGGCCGTGTGACGGAACAGATCGATTTTCTTACGGCGGACGTTGAAGACAAGTATGTGATCGCCCAGGCCAACGCGACGCTCGATAGCAAAGGGAATTTTACGCAGGATGCGGTGTCGTGCCGTTCCCGTGGAGATTTTCCGAAAAAGAAGCCCGAAGAGATCGATTACATGGACGTGTCGCCGCGCCAGCTCGTGAGCGTGGCTGCCGCCCTGATACCGTTCCTGGAGCACGACGACGCGAACCGCGCGTTGATGGGTTCGAACATGCAGCGCCAGGCCGTGCCGCTTCTCATTCCCCAGGCTCCTTATGTGGGGACCGGGATGGAGCGTCATGTCGCGATGGATTCCGGAGCTGTGGTTCAGGCCAAGTCCCGGGGGACTGTGAAATCAGTTACTTCCGAAGAGATTGTCGTAGACGATTTCGTGTACAAACTTCGCAAATTCAAGCGTTCCAATGCGGGCACTTGCATCAATCAACGTCCTTTGGTTGAGATTGGTGATAAGGTCAAGCGTGGGGACATTCTCGCGGACGGTGCAGCGACCCAGGGCGGCGAGCTCGCCCTCGGGCGTAACGTGCTTGTAGCGTTCATGCCGTGGCGCGGGTATAACTTTGAAGACGCCATCATCGTGAGCGAAAAGTTCTGCAAGGAAGACGTTTATACTTCCCTTCACATTGAAGAGTTCGATATCGAAGCGCGTGACACGAAACTTGGGAATGAGGAGATCACTCGTGATATCCCCAACGTGAGCGAAGAGGCTCTTAAGGATCTTGATGAAGAAGGTGTGATTCGCATTGGTGCGGAAGTGAAGCCCGGCGATATTCTTGTCGGTAAGATCACGCCGAAATCCGAGATCGAACTTTCTCCCGAGGAAAAACTTCTCCGTGCGATCTTTGGCGAAAAAGCCGGCGATGTGCGTGATGCGTCCCTTTCCGTGCCGCCGGGTGTTGAAGGTGTCGTGGTGGACGTGAAGGTGTTTGCTCGCAAGGAATCGGCCGCTAAGACCAAAGAAGAGCGGCGTCAGGAAAATAAAGACATCAATGAGATCAAGGAGCGTTATAACGAACGCATTGATCTTCTGAAGCGCGAACGCCTGAACAAAGTCGCGGACATGGTGGTCGGAAGAAGGCTTTCTGAAGACCTGCTCGACGATATTTTGGGCGAAGTGCTTATCAAGAGTGGACACGTGATCTCCAAGGCGGATCTTAAGAAATTGGACGGTTGCGACTGGGATTCCCTTCGCATCGACGAGGATCCGGACCTTGAAGAAAGCATTAAGAAGATTGCTCGGGTTTGGGGAGATGAGATTGATGAGCTCGTGGCCGAACGGACTCGCGAGATTGACCGCGTGAGGAAAGGCGATGAATTGCCTCCAGGGGTCATCAAAAAAGTGGTGGTGTATGTCTGCTCGAAACGCAAGATATCCGTCGGCGATAAGATGGCGGGTCGTCACGGGAACAAGGGTGTGATCGCGAAAGTGCTTCCAGAAGAAGATATGCCGTTCCTTGAGGACGGGACGCCGGTGGAAATCATTTTGAATCCGCTTGGTGTTCCTTCTCGTATGAACGTCGGACAGATCCTTGAGACCCATTTGGGGTGGGCGGCCAAGATCCTCGGATTTCACGTTGAAACGCCAGTTTTTAGTGGCGCTACCGAAGAAGAGATCCGTCAGGTCATGAAAGATGCCATGATCCCAGGCGATGGGAAGACGACGCTTTGCGATGGACGCACCGGCGACAAGCTCGATGAAAAGATCACGGTGGGTTACATCTATATGTTAAAGCTCGCGCATCTCGCGGATGACAAGATCCACGCTCGCTCGATCGGGCCTTATTCGCTCGTGACGCAGCAGCCCCTCGGTGGTAAGGCGCAATTCGGCGGACAGCGTTTCGGAGAAATGGAAGTGTGGGCGCTCGAAGCTTATGGCGCAGCTTTCACTTTGCAGGAACTGCTGACTGTGAAAAGCGATGACGTGGTCGGCAGAACGCGAGTCTATGAAGCAATCGTGAAGGGTGAACCCGCGCTACATGCCGGGACGCCGGAGTCGTTCAACGTTCTCGTGAAAGAGCTTCAGGCTCTCGGTCTGGATATTGATCCCGAGCGCAATGCGGGAGGAAAATTGTTGAGCGATGAATCTAAAGAAAAATCCGCGGAAGATAAACAGGAAGAAGCCAGGGAGAAACTGAAAGTATGAACTACAACGTGAATACTTTTGATTCTGTTTCAATCCGCATAGCGTCGCCCGAATCGATCCGTAAATGGTCCCGGGGCGAGGTTAAGAAGCCTGAAACGATCAACTATCGTACGCTTAAGCCGGAAAAAGACGGTCTTTTTTGCGAGCGAATTTTTGGCCCCACGAAAGATTATGAATGTGCCTGCGGCAAGTATAAGCGCATCAAGCACAAGGGGATCGTTTGCGACCGTTGCGGCGTGGAAGTTACCCAAGCTCGGGTTCGTCGCGAGCGAATGGGCCATATCGATCTTGTGACGCCGGTCTCTCACATCTGGTTCTTTAAGACCATGCCGTCGCGTATTGGGAACTTGCTCGATCTGAGCGTGCGTGCTCTTGAGAAAGTTCTCTATTATGAAGAATATATCGTGCTCGATCCGAAGCAGACTCCGCTTAAGCCGCGGCAGCTTTTGACGGAAGATGAATATTTGAAGGCGCAGGAGCAGTATGGGCCAGAAAATTTTGTGGCACAAATGGGCGCCGAAGCCGTCCAGACGCTTTTGTCGGAGTTGGAGTTGGATAAACTGACGGCGAAATATCATCGTCAGCTCAAAGCCGCCAAGTCCAAGCAGTCCCGCGCTCGCGCCGTCAAGATTCTCAAGATCGTCGAAGCTTTTTATAAATCTGGCAATCATCCGGAATGGATGATCATGCGAGTGATTCCTGTGATTCCGCCCGATCTTCGTCCGTTGGTGGCCCTGGATGGCGGTCGTTTCGCGACGAGCGATTTGAACGATCTTTATCGCCGCGTGATCAATCGGAATAACCGTCTGCGTAAGCTTCTCGAGCTCAAGGCGCCGGATGTCATCATTCGCAACGAAAAGCGCATGCTTCAGGAAGCTGTGGACGCCCTTTTTGATAATGGTCGTCACGGTCGGCCGGTGCTTGGCGCAGGGAATCGTCCGCTTAAGTCCTTGAGCGATATGCTCAAAGGAAAGCAGGGACGTTTCCGTCAGAATCTTCTTGGAAAACGCGTGGACTATTCCGGCCGTTCCGTCATCGTGATCGGTCCCGAGCTCAAGCTCCACCAGTGCGGGTTGCCTAAGAAAATGGCGCTCGAACTTTTCGAACCGTTCATTATCCGCAAGCTCAAGGAACGCGGGCATGTGCATACCATTCGCTCTGCGAAAAAAATGGTTGAGCGCGTGAAGCCCGAAGTATGGGATATTTTGGAAGAAGTGATTAAAGAACATCCGGTAATGCTGAACCGCGCGCCGACGCTCCATCGCTTGGGCATTCAGGCTTTCGAGCCCATGCTGATTGAAGGCAACGCTATCCGCATTCATCCACTCGTTTGTACGGCCTTCAACGCCGACTTTGACGGTGACCAGATGGCCGTTCACGTGCCGCTTTCCATGGAGGCTGTGATGGAAGCGCGAATTCTGATGCTCTCTGCCAATAATATTTTTTCGCCCGCGAGCGGACAGCCGATCATGACGCCGACGCAGGACATCGTCCTCGGGATCTATTATTTGACCAAAGTTCGCGATAAGGTTCTCGGAGAAGGTCTGGCGTTCAGCGACGCGGAAGAGGCGATGCTCGCTTATCAGGACGGGCAGATCCATAAACACGCGAAGTGCAAACTTCGCTTGGAGACCGGCGAGATCGTGGAAACGACCATGGGGCGCATTATTTTTAACGAAGAGCTTCCCGAGGGGTTCCGTCACGTAAACGACATTGTGAATAAGGGCAAGCTTTCCAAGATTATTGCGGAATGTTACAACACGTTCGGACATGAAGCTGTTGTGATGCTTCTCGATAGATTGAAAGCGCTCGGTTTTGCGGAAGCGACTAAGGCCGGTCTTTCCATCGGGATCGATGATATTCAGATCCCTGATGCTAAAGAGGGCATTTTAAATGAAGCCCGCAAAGAAGTGAAAGCCATTGAGAGTCAGTATAAGCAGGGCGTCATTACCGACGGTGAACGTTACAACAAAGTCATCGACGTCTGGACGCATACCACCGACCGCGTTTCGGACGTGATGTTTGAAGCGCTTGATGCTTTCAATCCAATTTTTATGATGGCCGACTCTGGTGCCCGTGGCTCGAAACAGCAGATTCGCCAGTTGGCCGGTATGCGCGGACTGGTGGCGAAGCCTTCCGGTGAGATCATCGAAAGCCCGATCACTGCCAATTTCCGCGAAGGTTTGACTGTGCTTGAGTATTTCATCTCCACTCACGGTGCGCGTAAAGGTTTGGCTGATACCGCGCTTAAGACGGCAGACTCTGGGTATTTGACCCGTCGTTTGGTGGATGTGGCGCAAGATGTGATTATTAGCTTGGACGATTGCGGCACCTTGAACGGGATCGTGATGGAACCTGTGTACGAGGGTGAAGAAGTGATCGTGTCCCTGTACGACCGGATCCTCGGGCGCGTGGCTTTGGACAACGTTGTGGACGTTATCACTGACCAGGTAATCGTTAAGTCTGGCGATCTCATTGATGAAAACATTGTCAAGAAGATCGAAGGCGCGGGGATCGAGAAGATCCGCGTTCGCTCGGTGCTTTGCTGTGAATCTCAAAAAGGTATTTGCGCGAGATGTTACGGACGGGATCTTGCGACGCGCCGTCTTGTGGAGCATGGGACCGCGGTCGGTATTATTGCCGCACAGTCCATCGGCGAACCCGGGACTCAGTTGACCATGCGTACGTTCCATATCGGTGGAACGGCGTCACGTGTGGTCGAGCAGTCCTATTACCGCGCACGCAATGAAGGCTTTTTACAGTCCCACAATTTGAAAACGGTCGTCACGAAAACGAACGAAACTGTCGTGCTTAATCGTAACGGCCAACTGTCGCTTCACGACGCAACGGGTCGCGAGCTCGAACGATACACGATCCCGACCGGGGCGTTTATCCATTTTAAAGACGGGGAAAAGGTCAAGAAGGGTGAGATCTTTGTGAAGTGGGACCCGTATACAGTTCCGATTTTGACCGAGGTTTCCGGAAAGGTTCGTTTCGAGGACATTAAAGCTGGCGTTACGATGAATGAAGAGCTCGACGCGACCACCGGTTTGACCGAGCGCGTGATCATCGAGCACAAAGAAGACATGCATCCGCAATTGCTTTTGGTTGGGGATAAGGACGAGATTATCGCGTTCTATCCGATCCCGACAGGGGCGCACATTGTGGTGAAGGATGGACAAGCGATCACGGGCGGAACGCTTCTCGCGAAAACGCCGCGCAAGATCGCCAAGACCCGCGATATCACAGGCGGTCTTCCACGTGTTGCGGAACTTTTTGAAGCCCGCAAGCCAAAGAATCCGGCCGTTATTTCCGAGATCGATGGTGTGGTGGAAATCGGTGAGATCGTGAAGGGGCAACGCAAGATCATCGTGAAGAGCTCGACCGGTATGGCTAAGGAATATTTGATTCCTCACGGTAAGCACTTGAACGTGTACAAGGGGGACAGGGTCCTCGCCGGCCAGCAACTCGTGGACGGTCCTGTCGTGTTGCAGGATATCCTCCGTGTTTCGGGGGAAAGAAATCTGCAGCAGTATCTCGTGGACGAAGTTCAGGAAGTCTATCGTTTGCAAGGGGTCAAACTGAACGACAAGCACGTGGAGGCGATCGTCCGCCAGATGCTCCGCAAGGTTCGCATTGAGGATTCAGGAGATACGGAATTCCTCGTCGGTTCGCATGTCGAGAAACTTAAGTTTGCGGAAGAGAATGCCAAGATGATCAAGAAAGGTAAGGAGCCCGCCAAAGGCACCTCGATCCTTCTGGGGATCACCAAGGCGTCGCTTACGACAGACAGTTTTATTTCGGCCGCGAGTTTTCAGGAAACCACGCGCGTGCTCACGGAAGCGGCTTCTGCCGGCAAGCGGGACTTTTTGCAAGGGCTCAAAGAGAATGTCATTATGGGGCATTTGATCCCCGCGGGAACGGGTTTCAAGATCCACCATAATATTGACCTCATCAAAGATCTTTCTGATGTTTTGCCGGACCCTGACGCCGGGAAGAAAGAAAAAGCTGCCGAAGAAGCCAGCGCATCCAAGGAGATTTCATAATGGCGCCGACCATCAACCAGTTGATCCGTTTTGGAAGGAATAAGTTTAAAGGAAAATCTAAGTCACCCGCATTGCAAAATTCTCCGTTCCGCAAAGGCGTGTGCTTGATCGTCAGAACCCAAACTCCGAAAAAACCGAACTCGGCTCTCCGAAAGATCGCCCGTGTGCGTCTGACGAATGGGCAGGAAGTGACGGCATACATTCCGGGCGTGGGTCATAACCTCCAGGAGCACTCGATCGTGCTCGTGCGCGGCGGTCGCGTCAAGGACCTTCCGGGCGTTCGTTATCATATTGTTCGCGGGAAACTGGATGCCTCCGGCGTTGCGGACCGCAAAAAATCGCGTTCGAAGTACGGCGCGAAAACCCCGAAAAAGGATGCTAAGAAAACATGAGAAGAAGACGCGCTCAAAAAAGATTGATCGATCCGGACCCGCGCTACGGGGATCTCTTGATCGCTAAGTTCATCAACATCGTGATGGAATGCGGCAAGAAGTCCACCGCCGAGAGAATCGTGTATGATGCCCTCGATATCGTCAAAGAAAAAACATCAAAAGAACCTCTTGAAGTTTTCCGCGCGGCGTTAGATAATGTGCGCCCTCTCCTGGAGACAAAGTCCCGGCGCGTAGGTGGGGCGACGTATCAGGTGCCGGTCAGCGTTTCTGAAGATCGAGGTTACTCCCTAGCTCTTCGTTGGATCCGCAGCTATTCCCGTGACCGCAAGGGAAAGCCTATGCACGAAAAGTTGGCGCAGGAGATCATCGACGGTTTTAATAAGACGGGCCCTTCGATCAAGAAGCGGGAAGATATGCACAAGATGGCGGAAGCGAATAGGGCTTTCGCGCATTATCGGTGGTAGAAGGAAGTAAATCGTATGTCGTATATCGAAATACGGTGAAAAGGTCAAAGAGCATTTAACGACATACAATATACGACTTACAAAATACGGTATTTAAAATGGCAGACGATAAAAAAATTCATTTTCCGATAGACAGAATTCGCAATATTGGCATTGCAGCCCATATTGACGCAGGGAAGACTACGACCTCTGAGCGAATTCTTTTCTATACCGGTCGCACCTATAAGATCGGTGAAGTTCACGAGGGAACGGCGGTTATGGACTGGATGGAGCAGGAGCAGGAGCGCGGGATCACGATCACTTCAGCCGCTACGACCTGTTTCTGGCGTGATTGCCGCATTAACCTTATTGATACTCCGGGACACGTGGATTTTACGATCGAAGTTGAGCGTTCTTTGCGCGTGTTGGATGGTTGCGTGGCGGTCTTTGGCGCCGTGGAAGGCGTCGAGCCGCAATCCGAGACCGTGTGGCGCCAAGCGGACCGTTACAATGTGCCGCGCATTGCCTTCATTAATAAGATGGATCGCACAGGAGCCGAGTTTGAAAAGAATGTTCAGCAGATGCGCGATCAGCTTGGTGCGAATGCTGTCCCGATCCAGATCCCGCTCGGTCTTGAGGAAAAGCATCGTGGCATTATCGATCTCGTCGAGATGAAAGCTTACGTTTTTAATGACGAAAGTCTTGGGGCAAAATTTGAGACTCAGGAGATACCCGCCGAATACGCGGAGCAGGCCAAAAAAGCGCGCGATTTCATGATCGAAAAGATTTCCGAATATGATGATGCCCTGATGCACAAGTTCATAGAGGCGCAAGCGCCCACGGTTGCGGAGATCAAGTCTGCGATCCGCAAAGGGACGATCAGCCTGAAGATGGCTCCGGTCATTGTCGGTTCTGCTCTCAAAAACAAAGGCGTGCAGCAGCTTTTGGATGCGGTTGTGGATTATCTTCCTTCGCCTAAAGACATTCCTCCAGTGAAAGGGACTGAACCCGGGACCGAGGTCGAAATCCATCGTGAGGCAGACGACAAAGCGCCTTTGTCCTGTTATGCCTTCAAGATAGCAAGTGATAAATTTGTTGGCTCGCTGACCTATATTCGTATTTATTCCGGGACGCTGTCATCCAGCTCTTATATTTACAATGTCCGTACCAACAAGACCGAGCGCATTGGTCGTCTTCTTCTTATGCATGCCAATAAGCGTGAGGAAATTGATGAGGCGGGTGCTGGAAACATCGTTGCGGCGGTGGGTCTCAAAGAAGTGAAGACGGGCGATTCTCTTTGTATTGAGAAAGATCCCATCCTGCTCGAGACGATGTTTGTTCCGGAGCCTGTGATCTGGATGGCGGTTGAGCCTAAGACCAAAGCCGATCGCGACAAAATGTCGGACGCGCTTGGAAAGCTTGTCAATGAGGATCCGACCTTCCGCGTGAAAACGGATCAAGATACGGTGCAGACTTTGATCGGCGGAATGGGGGAGCTTCATTTAGAGATCAAAGTTGATATCATGAAACGGGAATATGCTGTTCAGGTGAATGTTGGCAAGCCGCAGGTGGCTTATAAAGAGACGATCCAAGCCCTGGGTGAAGCTGAAGGAAAATTCATCAAGCAGACGGGTGGACGCGGGCAATACGGTCACTGCTATATCAAGATCGAGCCGCTTGCGCGTGGCACTGGAAATGAATTTGTCGATGAGGTGAAGGGCGGGTCCATCCCCCGCGAATACATTCCTGCGGTCGAGGCTGGGGTGGAGGACGCTTGCGCGAACGGCGTGTTGGCAGGTTATCCTGTGACGGATGTTCGGGCTATTGTTTATGATGGAAGTTATCACGATGTTGACTCTTCGGAAATTGCGTTTAAAATGGCCGGAATTTTCGCCTTCAAGGAAGCTTTTAAACGAGCGAAGCCTGTTCTTTTGGAACCGATCATGTTCGTCGAAGTGTTGGTCCCTGAGGAATATATGGGCGATGTGATCGGCGATCTGAACTCCCGCCGTTGCGTAATCCAGGAGCTCACGAACCGTGGCCATCTGAAGGCCATCAAAGGGCTTGTTCCCTTGTCCGAGATGTTCGGTTATGCGACTTCGGTCCGTTCCTTGTCGCAGGGACGAGCGACTTATACGATGGAGCCGCACACATATCAAGAAGTTCCAAAAATGGTCGCTGAAAAGATCATCGCAGGATAAAAAAAATGGCGCAAACTAAAGAAAAGATCCGTATCAAATTAAAAGCGTATGACCACCGCGTGTTGGATCAGTCGGTCCAGGAGATCGTGGGAACTGCGAAGAAGACCGGCGCGAAGGTGATCGGTCCGATCCCTCTTCCGACGCATGTTTGGAAAACGACGGTGCTCCGTGGGCCGCATATCGATAAAAAAGCTCGCGATCAATTTGAGATCCGGACGCATAAGCGTCTTATTGAACTCGAAGAACCGACTTCCCGAACCGTGGACGCGTTGATGAAACTCGACCTCCCGGCAGGCGTGGATGTTGAAATTAAACTGTAAAAGAGAAAATTATGATCGGTCTACTAGGTAAGAAAGTCGGAATGTCCCAAATCTTCGACGGCGAAGGTCAGCAGATTCCGGTGACAGTGGTGGAGGTGGGGCCGTGTTTTGTGACGGCGCTTCGCACCAAGGAGAAGAATGGGTATCTTGGCGTTCAGCTTGGATTTGATGTTGTCAGGGAGAAGACCCTGAACAAGCCCAAGTTGGGTGCGCTTCGTAAGGCGAATGTTCCGCCGGTAAGATTTATTCGTGAGATCAGAACGGAAGACATTGCGAATTTAAGTGTCGGCAGCGAGCTCCGCGCAGAGAACTTTGAGATCGGGGAATATGTGGACATTGAAGGCGTCTCCATCGGAAAAGGATTCCAGGGTGTCGTAAAGCGTCTCAATTATAAAGGCGGCGCGAGTTCGAGTCATGGTTCCATGTTTGGTCGCGTACCGGGCTCTATCGGATCAAAAGCCGGCGGCGTGGGTTGCCGTAAAAAAGTCCGTAAGGGCAAAGGGCTTCCCGGTCATATGGGCGACGAAAATATCTGTATACATAATCTTAAGGTTATGAAAGTGGATGCGGAGAATCATTTGCTTGCGCTTAGCGGTAGTGTCCCGGGCGCCGAAGGTGGGTATTTGATCATTCGTAGCGCGCTTAAGCGCGGCAGGAAAAGTTCCTGGAAAGTGAGAAGTGGTAAGCAGGAGTCCCCGAAGGAAACTTCCTCGGAAACTTCCAAAGCTTAAAAACCTCAAGACGGAACGAAAGCACGCTCCTAGTAGTTAAGCTCAGGTTGAACGATCTAAGGATCGAAAGAAAGGCATAAGAGATGAAAGTGCTTCTTTACTCAAAAGAGGGTAAGAAGAAACAAGAGGTGGTTTTGAATCCCGAAATCTTCGGGGTTCGGGCTAACGACCGCCTTTTGGAGCTTGTGAGAAATGCTTACTCGGGCAATCTCCGTAAGGGGACTGTCGACACCAAAACACGCGGTGAGGTGCGTGGTGGCGGAAAAAAGCCTTGGAAGCAAAAAGGGACTGGACGGGCGCGCGCTGGTTCGAGCCGTTCTCCGATCTGGGTGGGTGGAGGTACGGTGTTTGGTCCTCATCAGAGGGATTACACCGTTAACTTATCCAAAACGATCCGGAACCTGGCTTTGAGGGTGATGCTGAGCAAGCGAGCTGAGGAAAAGAATCTGATCCTGCTTGAGGCGGTGAAGCTCGAGACTTCAAAAACCAAGGAATTCGCAGCGATCGTGAAAGCGTTGCCGATCTCGAAGAAGCGGGCTCTTTATATTGTCAAGGAAGCGACCCCGATTTTTAAACGAGCGACTCGCAATTTTCGCGAGAAGATCGCTGTGAAAGAGGCTTCGGATTTCACGGCGTATGATGTGATGCAGCGCGGAAAACTTGTGATCGATGAGGCCGCGATCGAATTGATTGAAAAGCGGTTAGCGGTAACGGTGAAGGAGAAGTCGAATGAAGCTTAATCTTTACGATGTTGTGATCGAGCCTTGGATCACTGAGAAGCTGTCCAAGGCTGCCGAGGTTGCGAGCCAGTATGGGTTCCGTGTGCATCCGCAAGCGAATAAAAAAGAAGTGAAAGCGGCCATCGAGAAGATCTTCGAGGTCCACGTGGAAAGTGTGAACACGATGAATGTTTCTGGGAAATGGCGTCGCGTGCGTCACGTGCCCGGACAGACGGCGGCCTGGAAAAAGGCGATCGTGACCCTGAAAAAGGGCGAAAAGATCGATCTGACGAAGTAAAAAGAGAAAAGGATTTATGGGACTCATTAAATTTAAACCAACAACACCGACGCGGCGATACGGAAACGTTTCTGATTTTGTGGAGATTACCACGGATCGTCCTTATAAACCTTTGACCTATATTAAAAAAGGCTCGGGCGGACGTAACAACCATGGTCATATCACTTCGCGTCGCATTGGGGGCGGGCATAAGCGGCGTATTCGTTTGATCGATTTCAGGCGGAATCGTATCGGTATGGAAGCCACGGTTTTGACCGTGGAATATGATCCTAACCGAAGCGCACGCATCGCGCTTGTCCAGTATACGGACGGGCTCAAGAGCTATATTCTTTGTCCGGACGGTCTCAAAGTCGGCGAGAAAGTTGTGAGCGGGCCGGATGTGGATGTAAAGGTTGGGAATCATTTGCCGCTTGAGAAGATCCCTGAAGGATCCATGATCCACAATATCGAGCTTCGTCCTGGACTGGGAGGTAAGTTGGCGCGTGCCGGGGGTGTCGTGGCACAGATCCTTGCGAAGGAGAATAATATGGCGCATATTAAACTTCCCTCGGGAGAAGTGAGGCTTGTCCCGGCAAAGTCGTACGCGACGATCGGGCAGTGCTCCAATATCGACCATGAGAATATTGTTCTTGGGAAAGCTGGACGTGCACGGTGGTTGGGACGTCGTCCTGTTTCACGTGGTGTGGCGCGTAACCCAGTCGACCATCCGTTGGGTGGCGGTGAGGGTAAGTCAAAGGGCGGGAATCATCCCCAGAGTCCGACAGGGCAGAAGTCGAAGGGTCTCAAGACGCGCAAGCGCTATAAGGCATCGAACAAATACATCGTGAAGGATCGCAGAAAATGAGCCGTTCAGCAAAAAAAGGCGTCTACGTTGACGACAGACTTTTAGGCAAGGTCCAGACCGCAAATCAAAAGAAGGATCGTCGCCCCATCAAAACATGGTCGCGGCGTTCTACGATCACACCGGAGTTCATCGGCGTGACGCTGTCGGTCCATAACGGAAAAACTTTTATCAATGTGTTCGTGACTGAGAATATGGTCGGACACAAGGTCGGGGAATTCTCTCCGACGCGAACGTTCAGAAAGCATAGTGCTTCGGGCGATAAGGCGAAAGCCCTTGCCTCCGGCTCAACGACTTGATCTGAAAGAACATCATGGCTAAAGAAAAAAAAGAAATCAAAGAAGTGAAACAAATGGTCGCGCCGTCGCCGCGCGTGGTCCGGTCGCTCACGAAGCATATTAGGATCGCCCCGCGAAAGATGCGTCTTGTGATCGATACGATCCGCCGGCAGCCGGCTCTGGAAGCGGTCGGGATCCTGATGCTTCTTAAAAAAAAAGGGTGCGAAACTTGCGGTCAAGACGCTGAAAAGCGCTATCGCGAATGCTAAGAACCTGGGACTGAATGAAAATCGTCTTTATGTTTCGAATGTTCGCGCTGACGGTGGGCCAGTGTTCAAGCGGTTCCTCACCCGTTCGATGGGGCGTGCGGATAAGATCCTGAAACGGACTACCCACTTGACGGTGGAAGTTCGTGAAGGGGAACACATCTGGTGCGGAAGAACGCCGGAAGACGCGAAAACGACAAGTAAGAAAAAAACCGCTACTGCGGCTTAAAAAGAACGAAGTCTAAGGGAGGTTATTTTGGGTCAGAAAGTGCATCCTTACGGTTTACGGCTTGGGTATATCAAGCCCTGGAAAGCGCGTTGGTTCGCCAAGCGTGATGCCGGGACGATTCTCATGGAAGATCTTAAGATCCGAGCTTATTTGAAGAAGAAGTTGGCTATTGCCGGCATCTCCTCGATCGAGATCGACCGTGCGTCGAACCGTATTCGCATCCGTATTTTTGCGGCCAAGCCCGGTGTGATCATTGGCCGCCGCGGGCAAGAGATCGATAAGATCAAAGAAGATCTCGCGGCTTTGACGAAGAATGAAGTGTTTCTAGACATCAAGGAAGTGAAGATGCCGCAGATCGATGCGCAGCTCGTGGCCGAAAATATCGTCCTGCAGCTTGAAAAACGTATCGGTTTCCGTCGCGCGATGAAAAAATCCATTCAGCTCGCGATGCAGAAGGGTGCCCTAGGTATCAAAGTTCAGTGCAAGGGACGTCTCGGAGGAGCGGAGATCGCCCGCGAGGAGAAATATCATGAGGGAAAAGTTCCGCTCAGCACTTTCCGCGCAGACATTGATTACGGTTTTGCCGAAGCCTTCACGACCTATGGGACCATTGGTTGCAAGACCTGGATCTATAAGGGAGATGTGCTTGTGAAGAAAGAACAGGAAGCTCAAAAGCTCGAGCTTGAGAAAAAATTTAAAGTCGTGGAAGAAGAGATCCAGAAAACGGAAACTACGGAAGCGACCCCTCATAGCGGGACGCAGGAGAATAAGAGCGATGCCCCTACAGCCTAAAAGGGTTAAATTCCGAAAGCAGCAGCGCGGGTGGATGCGCGGGGTTGCCACGCGTGGGAGTGAGCTGTCTTTTGGGGATTTCGGTCTAAAAGCGCTTTCCTGTCATTGGTTAACGGGAGTTCAGATCGAGGCGGCTCGTGTGGCTTTGACGCGTCACGTCAAACGCGGCGGCAAGATCTGGCTGCGTGTGTTCCCGGATAAATCGGTTTCAAAAAAACCGGCTGAGACGCGCATGGGTAAAGGAAAAGCGGCTCCGTCGCATTACGTCGCAGTCGTTAAGCCCGGCAAGATCCTTTTTGAGATGGGGGGCGTTCCTGAAGAGATGGCGCGTTCCGCCATGAGGCTTTGCGCTCATAAGATCCCGTTCCGTACAAAATTCGTGAAACGTGAGGTAGCGGTTTAATATGTTAAAAGTTGCGGAGTTAAAAGAGCTAAGCGTTACGGAATTGAATGAGAAGGTCAATGGCCTCAAGAAAGGTTTGATGCAGCTCCGGTTCCAACATAAGACCGGCAAGCTCGAACGCCATTCCACTCTCAAGGAAGCTAAGCGCGATATCGCGCGTGTCAAGACCGTGATCACTGAAAAGATGAAAGGCGAGAAAAAGTCATGACCGAGACCAAGACGGATGCTCAAGGAAAGCGAATTCGCGAGGGTGTGGTCGTCAGCGCCAAGATGAACAAGACCATCTCGGTACTTGTGACGCGTCTGTTGACGCATTCCAAATTCAAAAAGATCATCAAACGCCACGTGAAGTATTTTGCGCATGATGAAAAGAACGAGGTGAAGGAAGGGGATCGCGTCCAGATCGTTGAGACCCGGCCGCTTTCCAAAACCAAGCGTTGGCGTCTCGTAAAGGTGCTGCCGTCATGATCCAGATGCGAAGCGTTCTTGAGATCGCCGATAACAGCGGCGCGAAAAAAGCAGCAATGATCGGCGTGATCGGACGTCACAGTAAGCGTTCCGCCGAAGTGGGAGACATTATCACCGCGTCGGTCAAGGAAGCACTTCCGAGCGGAGCGGTCAAAAAAGGAGAGGTTGTGAGGGCGGTGGTCGTGAGGACGAAGTCCCCGGTCCGTCGCAAGGACGGCTCTTCCGTGAAATTTTCTTCGAACGCGATTGTATTGATCGATAACCAGAAGAACCCGCGCGGCACACGTATTTTTGGCCCCGTGGCACGTGAGCTTCGCGACTGCGATTTTTCCAAGATCATCTCACTCGCGCCGGAGGTCGTTTAAGTTATGAAGATTCGTAAAGGTGATGAAGTGATGGTGACCAAGGGGAAGGATGCCGGGAAAAAAGGCCGCGTGATGCGCACGTTCCCGAAAGAGGGCAGGCTTTTGATCGAGAAGATCAATTACCGGACGTGTTTTCTGCGTAAGAGTCAGGAAAATCCGAAGGGCGGGATTACCAAGATGGAAGGGAAGCTCCATATTTCGAACGTGAAGCTCATTTGCCCGCGCAGTGGGAAGCCGTCCCGCGTCGGGTATTCCATTCTTGCGGACGGGACCAAGCACCGTATTATTAAAGCGTCAGGTGAGGTTTTATAAACAACATGAATCAAAAAGTGACCGTACTCCCAAGATTGCTCGAGAAATACCGCACGGACGTAGCTCCTGTTCTCCTTAAAGAGTTCGGCTATGAGAATTACATGCAAGCGCCTCAGATGGTGAAGATCGTTGTCAATATGGGGGTGAAAGAAGGTCAGGAGGATATCAAGATCCTGGATCAGCTTGCGATCGAGCTCTCGCGTATCGTCGGACAAAAGCCGGTGGTGACTCGCGCGAAAAAATCGATTTCTGCGTTCAAGCTTCGCGAAGGTTCTCCGATCGGACTGAAGGTCACGCTCCGGAGAAGCCGTATGTACGAGTTCATGGACCGCCTTTTTAACTTTGCCATGCCGCGTATTCGTGACTTTCGAGGATTTCTGGATAAGAGTTTTGACCAACGCGGGAATTTCACGATCGGTCTCACTGAACAGACGATCTTCGCGGAAGTTGAATTTGATAAGATGAAGAAGACCCAGGGCATGGACATCACGTTTGTGACCACGGCCAAGAACAGCAAAGAAGGAAAGCGGCTCCTTGAGTTGATGGGCTTTCCTTTCAGGAAATAAGGGATTTCAAATGGCAAAGACTTGTTTGGTCGTCAAACAGAGGCTCGAACCGAAGTTCAAGGTCAGAAAGTACAACCGCTGCCAGAGGTGTGGACGTCCGCGCGGCTATATCCGGAAATTTTCAATCTGCCGTATCTGTTTCCGGGAATTAGCTAACACGGGCATGCTGCCGGGCGTGGTCAAATCCAGCTGGTAATCAGGAGGAAAGGTTTTCATGTCGCGCTATGATTTTATCGGAGATTTTTTAACATCGATCCGCAACGCCTCGAAGGCGCATAAAGAGAAGTTGACCGCTCCGGCTTCGGTGATCACGGTACGGATCGCGGAGCTTTTGAAGAAAGAGGGTTTCATCGAGAACGTGAAGCCGTTCAACGATGGGAATAAGAATTTTGTGCGCATCCATCTGAAGTATCTTCCTGGGGGTAAAAAGGCAGCGATCCAGGGGCTGAAGCGCATCTCGACGCCGGGGTTGCGCCGTTATGTCGGATATCAGGAGATTCCGAAAGTTCTCGGAGGATTCGGGGTGGCGATCCTTTCAACGCCTAAGGGCGTTTTAACCGGACGGCAGGCTCGTGAAGCCAAGGCCGGCGGTGAAATTCTTTGCACAGTTTGGTAAAGATCCATTAAGCGGATAGCAAAAGGGAATTATGTCACGCATCGGAAGAAAACCAGTAACGATCCCCGAAAAAGTTAAAGTGGCTGTTCAAGGAACAACCCTCAAGGTCCAAGGCCCGAAGGGTGAACTCGCCATGAACGTACATCCGCGCATAACGGTCAAGGTCGATGGCACGGAAGTTACGGTCACTCGTCCCACGGATATCCGCACCGATCGTGCGCTTCATGGTCTGACGCGCAGTTTGATCCAGAATATGGTCATTGGAGTGACGCAGGGTTATTCCAAGGAACTCGAGATCGTCGGCGTCGGCATGAAAGCTTCCGTGAAAGATACCATGTTGACACTCTTGCTCGGATTTACCCATCCTATCGATTATGCGTTCGGCAAAGACGTGGAGATCAAATGTCCGAAGCCGACTTCGATCGTTATTACCGGAGCTGACAAACAGCGCGTGGGGCAGACAGCGGCGGAGATCCGAAGCTTTATGAAACCCGAGCCTTACAAAGGCAAGGGAATTCGCTACCTGGGCGAGCATGTGCGTCGCAAACAGGGTAAAACAGTCAGTTAATCCAGGCGAGTTCCGTCATAGTTAAATTTTTATAGATCGCGGTGCTGTACCACGAATCTATAGACCCAATAGTAACGCAGTGCAGAGGAGTTAAGAGCTTATGTCGCAAGATAAAGAGTGGGGAAGGATCCAAAGGCATCGTCGGGTCCGAGTGAAGATCACGGGGTCGTCCGAGAGGCCTCGGGTGGTCGTGCACCGTTCCCTGAAAAATATTTTCGTGCAAGCGATCGATGATGTTTCTCAGAAGACCATCGCTTCGTTGTCTTCTTTGGATGAAACGGTTGCGAAAGCCGCCACGAAAAAAGGAAAGATCCACGTGTCCGAGCAGCTGGGGCAGCTTTTTGCTGAACAGCTTAAGAAAAAAGGCGTTCAAAAAATTTCGTTTGATCGCGGCGGATATCTTTACCATGGCCGTGTGAAGGCCGTCGCTGAAGCCATCCGTAAGGGCGGCATTCAATTCTAAAGTAGTTACCGAAAGGAAATACACGAAGCATGGAAAAGACAGCTGCAGCGCCGAAGACACAGCAAAGAACAGGCGGGAGGGCTCCTCAGGCTCCCTCGAGATCTTCCCGAACTCCCTCCATGTCGGCGGATGGTTCGACGACCTATGAAAAGGTCATTCAGGTCAACCGCTGCGCTAAGGTTGTTAAAGGCGGAAAACGTTTTTCATTCAGCGCGTTGGTGGTGGTGGGTGGCGGAGCCGCTCAACTGGGCTATTCGCAAGGCAAGGCCAACGAGGTCGCGGATGCGATCCGTAAGGCGCTTGTCGCGGCTCGTAAGAATATTATTAAGGTCACTCTGAAGGGAACCACGATCCCACACGAGGTGATCGGACGCTACGGCGCGGCGAAAGTACTTTTGAAACCAGCTTCTCCCGGTACAGGGATCATCGCGGGTGGGTCGGTGCGCGCGGCGTGTGAAGCTTGCGGGATCAAGGATATTTTAACGAAGAGCCTTGGCAGTGATAATTCCATTAATGTTCTTAAGGCGACGATCAATGGGTTGACCGCTCTCGTCGACCGCAAAGTGCGTTACGATACAGAAAGCGAAAAAGCGTCATGAGGCACAAGACTCCTTACAAAAAAAGAAAAAAGCGCTTGGGATGCGGGATTGGTTCCGGGCACGGGAAAACATCGACTAAGGGGCACAAGGGCCAGCGGGCCCGTGCAGGCTTTGCGCTCAACCCGGGCTTTGAGGGCGGACAAAATCCTCTTTACCGTCGCCTTCCGAAGCGGGGTTTTAACCGCGCTGCGTTCAAAAAAGTCTACGCGATTGTCAATCTTCAGACGTTGGCAAAACTTGAGGACAAGGAGATCACTCCGGAACTCTTGCTCGCCAAGAACGTTATTAAAGAATTGCATGATGGCTTGAAGGTCCTCGGCTCCGGGGAGCTCAAAAAAGCTGTCACGGTGAAGGCCCATCTTTTCAGCGGTTCCGCAAAAACAAAGATCGAAGCCAAGGGCGGTCAAGCCGTCCTGATCGGTAAGTAAACAATATAGAACGGAGTTTTGGTGCTACACGCGTTCGGAAATATTCTTAAAGTCCCGGATCTACGTAAAAAGATCCTCTTCACGCTCGGCATTATCGCCGTGTACCGCATGGGGACTTATTTGCCGACCCCGGGTATCGATGGGGTGGCGCTTGCGCGTTTTTTCCAGCAGCACATGTCAGGCGGCTCCCTCTTGGGTTTCATGGGGATGTTCACCGGCGGCGCGCTTCAAAAAGCAACGATCTTCGCGCTCGGGATCATGCCGTATATCTCGGCTTCCATTATTCTTCAGCTTTTGACGGTCGTGATCCCCGCCTTGGAAAAACTTGCCAAGGAAGGTGAAGAGGGTCGCAAGAAGATCATTCAGTACACACGTTACGGGACGATCGTTCTGAGTATTTTGCAGACGTTCTTTATCGCCCTTTGGCTTGAAAACCCTGCAGCGTTCGGGGGATCGGTCATTGTGCCGGATCCGGGTTGGGGTTTTCGTTTGATGTGTATGCTCACCATGACCACGGGAACGGCGTTCATTATGTGGCTAGGTGAACAGATCGACAATTTCGGCATTGGGAACGGGATGTCGATCATTATCACAGCGGGGATTATTGATTCTCTTCCGGAAGCGTTGCGGCAAACCTGGGTTCTTCTTTCGCCGCTCGATCCGTCCCGTCAGCAGCTTGCGTGGTGGAAGTTCGTGATCATGTGTGGTCTTTTCGTCGGGGCGGTGATCTTTCTGATCCTCATTATCCAGGGACAGCGAAAAATCCCGGTCCAATACGCAAAACAGATCCGGGGACACAGGACCTATGGGGGACAAAGCACGTATCTGCCGCTCAAGGTGAACCAGGCAGGCGTTATTCCCATCATTTTTGCTCAGTCGGTGATCTTGTTCCCGGCGACGATCGCGGGTTTCTTTCCGAACGCCGGGGCTTTCACGAGGATCGCTCAAGCGATCAGTTACGGCAGTGGAGGTTATATGGCGTTGGACGCAATTCTGATCGTATTCTTCACATTCTTTTACACGGCGATCACGTTCAATCCGATCGAAGTGAGTGATAACCTTCAAAAATATGGTGGTTTTATACCGGGGATCCGTCCTGGAAAAAACACGGCTGAATATTTAGATTATTTAATGACGAGGATCGCAACCGCGGGTGCCGTGATCCTGGCGTTGATAGCCCTTTTTCCGAAGATCGTGTCGTCAACGCACGTGCTGAACATACCGTTCCTCATCGCGAGTTTTTTCGGTGGGACCGGGCTGCTTATTATTGTTGGCGTCGTTCTGGACGTGATGAAATCCGTCGAATCCCAGCTCGTCATGCGGCACTACGATGGCTTTATCAAACGAGGCCGTTTGAAGGGGCGTCGTTGATGAATCTAATCTTCTTGGGCCCTCCGGGAGCCGGAAAAGGCACCCACGCCAAGGTTGTCTGCGAAAAGTATGGCGTGCTGCAGATGGCTGCGGGCGATATCTTAAGAAAAAATGTCAAGGAAGGTACGTCGCTTGGGTTGAAGGCGAAGGCCGTGATGGAACGCGGCGAACTTGTTTCCGACGAACTTGTGAACAACATGATGTTCGATGAGGTCGGCGCCTTAAAGAGTTCCAAGGGTTTTATTCTCGATGGTTATCCTCGAACGATCGTGCAAGCCGAGGCGCTGGAAAAGTTCTGTTCCACGGAAAAGATCGCATTAACGGCCGTGATCAATTTTGTAACGTCGGATGACGTGCTTGTCGACCGCCTTTCGGGTCGTCGGGGTTGTCCCAAGTGCGGGAAGATTTATCACGTTCGTAATATGCCGCCGAAGAAGGACGGGATTTGCGATGTGGACGGGGAGAAGTTGACGACCCGCAAGGATGATGAACCTGCAACGATTCTGAATCGGCTCAAGGTCTATCAGGAATCGACAAAGCCGCTCGTTGATTTTTATCGCAACAAAGGACTGTTGCACGATGTTCCGGCGGGAGGCGATGCTCCCTCGGTCCAGAAAGTCCTAGAATCGCTCTTTGAAAAGATCCGTTAGGCCCGCATGATCGAGCTGAAATCGAAGCGCGAAATTCAGCTGATCGCGGAGGCCGGAAAGATCTTAAGAAAAGTTTTCGAGTCCGTGAAGCCTTTAGTCGTCGAAGGTGTCACGACGGAAGCGCTGGATCGCGTGGCGGAGAAAGTGATACTTGAGAACGGCGGCCAGCCGGCGTTCAAGGGGTATCGGGGGTTTCCAAGCACGGCCTGCATCTCCGTTAACGAAGCCGTGGTCCACGGAATTCCGGACGCACGTCGATTGAAGCATGGCGATATCGTTAGCGTGGATGTCGGAGTGAAATTGAACGGTTTTTACGCGGATGCGGCGAGGACTTGGCCGGTGGGCGAGGTGGGGCCGGAAAAAAAAGCCCTGATCAGCACTGCGAAGGACTCGCTAGACGCAATGCTTGCGGCTTATCAGCCTGGTTGGCGGATCGGTGACATTTCTCAAATGATCCAACAGCATGTGGAGGGGCGGGGATTCCAGTTGGTTCGGGATTACGCAGGCCATGGGATCGGACGACAGCTTCACGAAGATCCGCAGGTCCCGAATTATGGGAAGGGCGGACGTGGAGCGAAGATCGAGCCGGGGTTAGTGATCGCTGTGGAGCCGATGGTGACCGCAGGGAACTATGCGGTGGAAACGCTCGCGGATGGATGGACGGTGGTCACGAAAGATCGAAAAAACGCCAGCCACTATGAAGATACGATCGCTTTTACGGAAAATGGATTTATAAATTTAACGGGCAGTCAGGCTTTCGACCCTTGTATATGATTCTTTTTTTGGATGGTCGACAAGGGTTGGCCCAATTTCAGATTCTCTGAAATTGATAAGGAGTGGGACTAGGCGATGCCGAAAGAAGATGCAATTGAAGTAGAAGGAACTGTGATCGAGCCTTTGCCGAATGCGATGTTTCGCGTGGAGCTTGAGAACGGACATAAGGTGTTGGCGCACATCTCGGGGAAAATGAGGATGCACTATATCCGCATCCTTCCCGGGGACAAAGTAAAGATGGAACTTTCTCCGTATGATCTGACGCGGGGAAGGATCACTTTTCGAGTTAAATGAATTATCTGAGGTGAAAAATGAAAGTTCGAAGTTCGGTTCGTAGGATTTGTGAGAATTGCAAGATCGTGCGTCGCAAGGGCTACGTGTATGTGATCTGCAGTAATCCAAAACACAAGCAGCGACAAGGTTAATTGAATTTTTAAGAAAGGACCCAGAGTATGCCGCGTATCATTGGGGTGGATATCCCGAGAGAAAAAAGAGTGGATGTGGCGTTGACCTATTTGTACGGGATCGGGAAGACGCTTTCGAAGCAGATTTTGGCGGAAGCGAAGGTCGATCCGGCGAAACGCGCCAAGGACCTGACAGAGGGGGAGGTTTCTTCTCTCACAGGGATCATCCAGAAGACCACGAAAGTGGAAGGGGATCTTCGTCGTGAGATCCAGATGAACATCAAACGTCTGATGGATATCCGTTGCTACCGGGGGTCGAGACATTTGAAAGGTCTGCCCTGTCGCGGACAGAGGACGCATACGAACGCGCGTACCCGAAAGGGCAAACGCAAAACCGTGGGGGGGCTCGCTAAGGGAGCGCCCGCGCCTAAATAATCTGAGCTGACTGGAGACAAGAGGAATTCTATGGCAAAAAAGAAGAAGATCAAACATATCGTTCGCGGCGTGGCGCACATCGCGGCAAGTTTTAACAACACGATCATTACGATCGCGGATGCCGGCGGCAACTGTGTTTGCTGGGAATCCTCGGGCTCGGCCGGTTTTAAGGGGTCGAAGAAATCGACGCCTTTCGCAGCCCAGATGGCCGCTGAAAAGGCTGCCAAAAAAGCTATGGAGTACGGGATGAAAGAAGTGGAAGTTTATATCAAAGGTCCCGGCGCAGGCCGTGAATCGGCGATCCGCGCGCTTCAAGCCGCGGGCCTCGCGATCAGCGCGATCCACGATATCACGCCGGTGCCGCACAACGGTTGCCGTCCGCCGAAGAAGAGGAGAGTTTAATTTATGGGAAGATATCGCGGTCCGGTCATCCGATTGCATCGTCGCGAGGGGATCAACCTCGGCCTCAAGGGGCGTCGTACGACCGATGAAAAGCATGACAAACGTTTGTCGAAGCCGCCCGGCCAGCACGGCCTCTCGAGGCAGAAGATCTCTGACTACGGCGTGCAGTTGCGCGAGAAGCAGAAGATGAAGAGGATCTACGGCGTCACCGAGCGCCAGTTTCGCGTGTTCTTCGCGCGTGCGGTCCAGATGAAGGGCGTGACGGGCGAGATGTTGATCCAGCTTCACGAGCGGCGCCTGGACAATGTGGTGTTCCGGCTTCTTTTTTCGGGTTCCCGCCGGGAAGCGCGTCAAATGGTTGGACACGGGCATATTACCGTGAATGGCAAGAAGGTCGATATCGCGTCCTTCATTTGCAAGCTCGGGGACAAGATCAGCGTGAAGCAAAAAGAAGCGCCGATCAAAAGAGTGCAAGCGATGATGGAGAAGTGGAAGGATCTGAATGCTCCGGAATGGCTCGCGCTGGATCGCGTGAAACTGGTCGGAGAGCTTACAAGGCTCCCCACCAAGGCTGACGCAGGTCTCCCTGTCGAAGAAGCGCTTATCGTGGAGTTGTTCTCGAAGTAAGACAGGGCTATTTCTCACAGTATTTTTTATCTCGGATCGCATAAGGAGGAACTATCATGGGTATTCGTTGGAAAACGTTTGAAATGCCGAAGCGCCTTGAAGTGGAACAGGGGTCGCTGACGCCCAATTACGGTAAGTTTATCGCCGAGCCGTTCGAACGGGGCTACGGAACGACGGTCGGGAACGCGCTTCGCCGCGTGTTGATCTCTTCAATTGATGGCGCTGCGGTGACCAACATCAAGATCGACGGAATGTTGCATGAATTCTCCGCGGTCGAGGGCGTGGTGGAAGACGGAGCCCAGATCGTGATGAACGTAAAAAAGATCGTACTTCGCTATCAGGGCAAGGGGCCGAAAAAGATCTATATCGACGTCAAAAAACAAGGCCCGGTCACGGCAGGCGATATCCAGGCGGATGAGACGGTCGAGATCGTCAATCCGGATCTGGTGATCTGCACTCTGAGCAAGTCCCATAGCTTCAAGATGGAGATGGAAGTGGGTCGCGGTCGCGGTTATGTTCCTGCTGAAAAGAACAAGCAGGAAGACGCTTCGATCGGGGTGGTCACTGTCGATTCTTGTTTTTCGCCCGTGAACAAGGTGAATTTCTACGTGGAAGACACTCGCGTCGGCCAGGTGACGGATTATGACCGTTTGGTCCTCGAGGTTTGGACGAACGGCGCCATGGGGCCTGAAGAGGCGCTTCTTTACGCGTCGAACATTCTCCAGCGGCATCTCGATGTTTTCGTCAACTACGGTGAGTTGCCGGAGGAAGAGGAAGAAGAAGAGGTTGAGGACAAGGAATTTCTGGATATGGTCCACAAGCCGATCAGCGAATTGGAACTTTCCGTCCGTAGCGCCAACTGTCTCGAGGCGGCCAATATCAAGACCATCGGCGAGCTGATCCAGAAGACGGAAGCGCAAATGCTCAAATACAAAAACTTCGGGAAGAAATCCTTGAACGAGATCAACGCGATCCTGGTCGCGATGAACCTGCGTCTCGGAATGAACGTTGAGGATGCTTCTTCGAACAAGGCCGCTTCCAACGCGGCCCCGACAGAATGATAAGGATCTAACATGCGCCATCAACGCCGCAGAAGAACATTAGGAGTAGTGACCGCTCATCGCACCGCGAAGCTCAGGAATCTTGTGCGCGCGCTCGTTTTAAAGAAACGCATCGAGACGACGCATGCCAAGGCCAAAGAGACCAGCGCGTTCGCGGACAAGATGATCACGATCGCAAAGCGGGACGGAATTCATGCCCGCCGTCTTTTGATCACCAAGGTCCGGGACCCGGAGATCGCGAACATTCTGATCACGAAGATCGCTCCGCTTTTCAAGGGACGCGAAGGCGGCTACACCCGCGTCCTTCGCTTAGGCTATCGTGCCGGGGACGGCGCGCAGATGGCTCTTTTGGAATGGACCGCTGTATTCGAGGCGCCCGCCAAAAAAACGAAGAAGAAAAAAGCCGCAAAGCCCGCGGAAAAATCAGCTGAAAAAGCCCCGGAAAAAGAATCACCCAAAGCCAAGGCTTCGGACTTGAAAAAAGAGAAAGAAGCCGAGACGCTGAAGGTCGAAGAAAAGAAAGACGCCGAGAAAAAAGGCGGATTCCTCGGGAAGCTCCGGAAATTTCTCAAGGGCGACGAGAACTAGAACTTGCCCCGTTAGAGCTCAGGGCTAAAGCCTCTAGTTTTGATTATATTGAAAATGTTTCACAGGAGCGCTTGAAAAAGCGCTCCTTATCTCTAACGGGGTAAATATGGAACTCTCTAGCAAAGTCCAAGCGGTAAAACCATCGGTCACGCTCGAGATCGCGGCTAAGGCGAAAGCCATGAAGGCGCAGGGGATCGACGTAATCTCCCTTTCCGCCGGCGAGCCGGACTTTGACACTCCTTCCTTTATCAAAGACGCCTGTATCGAGTCCCTGAAGAAGGGCAATACCAAATACACGCCCGTTTCTGGGATCCTCGAACTTCGACAGGCCATCTGCCGCAAACTAAAACGCGACCAGGGGCTTGATTTTTCCCCTGACCAGATTGTGGTCGGCTGCGGCGCCAAGCACGTGATCTTCAATGTACTTTTCGCGCTCCTGAATCCCGGCGATGAAGTCCTCATCCCTGTGCCTTACTGGTTGAGCTATCCCGAAATGGTGACCGTGCTCGGCGGCACGAATGTTTTTCTTCCTGCGACGGAAAAAACGGATTTCAAGATCACCCCCGACGTGCTCGCGAAGGCGCTTACGCCGAAGTCCAAGGTCCTGATCCTGAACTCGCCGTCGAATCCCACTGGGGCGATCTATTCCGCGGAGGAGCTCGCGGCGCTTTGTGTGGTGCTCAAAAAATTCCCGAACGTGACCGTCTTAAGTGATGAGATCTACGAGAAACTTGTTTTTGACGGCCGGAAGCACGCTTCGATCGCGTCGGTGGATCCCGAGATCGCCAAGCGCACCGTGATCGTGAACGGACACAGCAAGGCCTATGCGATGACCGGCTGGCGTTTGGGCTATGCCGCGATCCCGGAAAAGGCCCTCGCCAAGGCTGTCGAGAGCATCCAGAGTCATTCGACGTCGAACCCGGTCTCTTTCACGCAGCCCGGCGGCGTGGTCGCCCTGGACCAGGGGGATGCGGAAGCCCAGAAGATGTGCGCCGTGTTCCAGAAGCGCCGTGACCTTTTTATCGAGAAACTGAAAGTCGTGAAGTCCTTCAAGCCGTTCAAACCGAACGGAGCTTTCTATCTTTTTGTGGATATCCGCGCGACGGGCTTAAGCGGCCTTGAGGTCGCAAAGAAACTTCTCGACGAAGTCCACGTAGCCGTCATCCCCTGTGAGCCTTTCGGCAGCGCCCAGCATATCCGCATGAGCTACGCCACCTCCGAAAAAGACATCGAAACCGCCGTCCAACGGATTGCTTCGATTTTTAAGTAGTTTCTCCGAAGTAAAAATAATAAGCAGCCGATAGACCCTAGTCTTAATCTGAGATCTAGGTGGGTGGGGTTTACGGCCGTCTTTCGTGTGTCGCCCTTCCCGTTCTACGATCCATGGACCACGAGTGAAGACCCCCGCAAGAGTTTATCGTCGTCCGTCGGGCTTGACTATGGAGATCAGACGCTTCAAAATTGACGTGAAGATCGGGATCGGTCAGCTCAAGGAGAGAAACGCTGAACGGTATCCTTCAGATTTTTACGGGTATGAAAAACTTATGAAGATGAAAAAAATCAAAACACTTTTTTTTATCGCGTTGATGACAGGTTGGGTTGCAAGCATCGGGCCAGGGTTCGCGGCTGAGGAGGGGGGAGAACGGACGGCGGACGATGTTCTTGCACTTCTCAAGGAAGGCAACGCCCGCTTCGTGGATATGAAGATGGAGCATCCTGACGAGAATAGCGCGAGGCGGGAAGAGACTGCCTTCTACGGGCAGAAGCCGTTCGCGGTCGTGATCGGGTGCTCGGATTCGAGGGTGCCGGTGGAAATGATCTTTGACCGGGGGATCGGGGATATTTTTACGGTGCGGGTCGCGGGGAACATTGCCGTGGATAGCAGCGTGATCGGTTCTCTGGAGTACGCGGCGGGGCATTTGCACGTGCCGCTTCTGGTGATCCTGAGTCACACGCAATGCGGCGTGGCCGGGGCCGCCGTCTCGGGGGAGAAACTTGAGGGAAGTCTCGCCGATATCCAGGAACAGTTCAAATCGGTCGTGAAGCAAGTGATGCTGGAATTTCCGGACCTGAAGGATGCTGCACTGACGGACGAGGTCGCGAAGCGGAACGCGTTCCAGGTGGAAAGGGACCTCCGGTCTGGGAGCCCCGTGATCAAGGACTTAGCCGATCAAGGCGCGCTCAAGATCGTTCCCGCACTCTACGATATTAAGACCGGCAAGGTGGAGTGGTTAGAAGAAAAGTGAGCCGCGTGCCACGGGCCACGACGATGGCTACAGCCTACGATGAAAAGAGGAGGTTTTTATGATCGTTAAAAAAAGAATTTGGATAAGCGGCTTACTGGCGGCGCTTCTCGTTTCGACAGGGGCTTTAAGCGCTCTCGTCTACGGGGCGGTGAAGGAAGACCGGAGTATGGAAGTGGAATATTTCCCTAATGGGGAGAAGCGGTTGGTCAAATATTTCGTTGATGTTTACCTTGAAAGGACCGAGGAGTATTTCCCCAAGCCCGAGGTGGGCCCTGCCAAAATAAAAAAAGAGGAATTCTATAGCGACGGCAAGCTTGTGAAGAAGAAGCTGTATTACGAGAACGGGTTTATCAAGAGCGAGGCCATTTTCGAGTTGGAACGTATGGCGTTACTTAAAGAATATTACGTGAATAAAAAAATGAAAAGCGAGGTCGCTTATCAGGGCCGGAAGTTTCACGGCCCCGCGAAGGAATATTACATGTCCGGGAATCTGATGTGCGAGAAGTTCCACAAGAACGGGGAGCTCGATGGGGTGGTGAAGGGGTATCACGAAAATGGGCGGTTGAAGTCGGAAGAGGTTTACAGGGACGGAAAACGGGAGGGTACGGCCAAGGAATATTACGAGACGGGGAAATTAAAGAGCGAGAAAATTTACAGAGGTGGAAAACTCTCGGGTTCCGCCAGGGAATATAATGAATCGGGACAAGTGGCGATCGAGGCTACCTACGCCAACGATCAGCTCTCGGGCACGTTTAAGAGATATTATGAAAAAAGAAAATTGCAAAGCGAGGCGACTTACAAGGCCGGGGTGCTAGAGGGACCGGTCAAAGAATATTATGAGACGGGAAAATTTAAGTGCGAGAAGGTTTACTGGGGCGGAAAGCTTCAGGGTCTCTTGAAGGAATATCATGAGTCAGGGGTCTTGAAGACCGAGGCTTATTACCTGAACGGAGAGCTCCAGGGATCGCTTAAGAAATATTCCGAAAAGGGAACCTTGTTAAGCGAAGCGATTTATAAAGAAGGAACGCTCGAGGGTACTGCCAAGGAATATTACGAGACGGGAAAATTAAAGAGCGAGAAGCCTTATAAGAGCGGATTGCTTAGCGGCGTGTCTAAGGATTGTTATGAGACAGGGACGCCGGAGACCGAAGCGGATTACTTTAATGGGGATCTCTCGGGAAAGCTGAAGAGATATTATCCAAGCGGAACGATCAAGCAAGAGGAGTACTATGAAAAAGGAAAGCTTAACGGTACGGTCAAGTTCTATTATGAGTCAGGGCCACTCAAAGGTTTTAAGAATTACGATCAAGGGCAGCTGCGGGGGTTCTCCCGGGAGTTTTCCGAATCAGGAAAAATGATGAGTGAGCAATATCACAAGGGAACCGGCCCTGCGGGAAAACTCGAGGTCCTTGTGGGCAAAGTCGATTCGGTGATAACGGGAGATAACGCGGGGAAAAAGGTCCAGAAGTTGACGCTCCGGGACCGGGTGGGAAGGCAGTTTTTCTTTTGGGTCGCGCCTGACGCTATGATCAGGGATAAGGACGGAAGCTCTACGAATTTGAGCTGGATCCAAGGCGATACGATCGAGGTGGAATACGGGCTGGCTTCCGACGGTTACACGAATGAGATCCGGACGATCAAGGTGGTGTCGTAATCTTAGGGGGTTCCAGGTTTAGACTTCCCTGTTCGCTCAGGGTATTTCTTGATGGGGAAAATGTTTTGATGTAGTATTCGTGCCCTGCTGTCTTATTTCAAAGCGTTCCAAGGGACAGGTAGCTTTTTAAAAGCAGCCTGTCCCTCTTAACTTAGAGTCGGAGAAAAAGAAGAACATGAGCGGATTTAAATACCCGAAGGTCAAGGCGGTCATTCCGAAAACGAAAGTGAAGTTTGGCGGCAGGCTCCTCATGATCGGCTGCGGCGGTGTCGCGCAGTGTACGGTCCCGCTCGTCCTGCGACACTTCGATATGCCAGCTTCGAAGATCACGATCATGGATTTTGTGGACAACCGTCCCCGGGTACAGGACGCCCTGAAGCGCGGCGTGAAGTATGTTTTTGACAAAGTGACTCAGGACAATTATAAAAAACTTCTCGCCAAGTACGTCGGTCCGGGGGACATGATCATCGATCTTGCCTGGAACATTCATTGTTGGGAGATGCTCGACTGGTGCCGTACGAACGAGGTGCTTTATGTGAACACCTCGATCGAGGAATGGGACCCTTACGGGGACGAGAAACGCACGGATCCGACGAAGTACACGCTTTACGCCCGTCACATGATGCTTCGCAAGAAGATGGCAAAACACTGGAAGGGCGTCAAAGGGGCCACCGCGATCGTGGACCATGGTGCGAATCCCGGGCTTGTGTCGCATTTTACGAAAAAGGCCCTGATCGATATTACGAAAAAGATCCTTAAGGAAAAATCCCGGGACCCGCGCCGCAAGTCGCTTGAGGCGGCTCTTCTTTCACGGGATTTTCCGAAGCTTGCGCAGCTCACCGGCGTCAAGGTGATCCATATCAGCGAGCGTGACACGCAGGTCACGGACGTTCCCAAGCAGGTTAACGAATTCGTGAACACGTGGTCGATCGAAGGTTTCTATGAAGAAGGCGTGGCGCCAGCGGAGCTTGGCTGGGGGACGCACGAGAAGAAGTTGCCCAAGGACGGTTACGAACATAAGGAAGGTCCGAAGAACCAGATCTGTCTTGGAACGCTCGGCATGAACACGCTCGTCCGGTCCTGGGTACCGTGCGGCGAGATCAATGGCATGGTGATTCGCCATGGTGAGGCGTACAGTCTTTCCGACCGGTTGACGGTCTGGAAGAATGGGGAGGCTGTTTATCGTCCGACCGTTCATTACGCGTATTGTCCTTCGGACTCCGCGATCAATTCGCTTCACGAGCTCCGGATGCGGCAGTACAAGATGCAGGAAAATCAGCGCATTCTTTCCGATGACATCACAGACGGCCGTGACGAGCTTGGAGTGCTTCTCATGGGGCATGATTTCAAGTCCTGGTGGTGCGGGTCGCTCCTTGATATCCACACGACGCGGAAGCTTGTGGCGCATCAGCAGGCCACCACGCTTCAGGTCGCTGTCTCTGTCGTCGCCGCGGCGCTCTGGATGATCCAGAATCCCAAGGAAGGGTTCCTGCTCCCCGACGACATCGATCACGAATTCATCCTGAAATTCGCGGTCCCGTACCTTGTTCCTTTTGTTTCCATTCCGTCGGACTGGACGCCGCTTCAGAATCTCAATACGAAGTACTTGAAATTTGGCGCCAAGGCTCCAGGCCAAGAGGAGCTTTGGCAGTTCAACTCGTTCCTTGTGAACGAAAGGGTGTAACGCCTGATGACACAACTTCCGTTATTGAACGGAAATTCGCCCGTCACTCTCAAGCCCGCAAAACCCGTCGAGGGTTCGGGAGTCGAGAATCTCATTCGCACGATGCTCAAAAAGCATAAGACACCCTTTATGCTGATCCGCAAGAGCGTGCTGGAAAAGCAATTTGCCCGTTTCACAAAAGCGTTCCCCGAGGTCACGCCTTATTACGCGATCAAGGCCAACCCTCACCCGAAGATCGTGAAGACCTTCGCGGAGCTTGGCGCGAATTTCGACGTGGCCAGCGCCGCGGAAATGAAATCCGTCCTGAAGCACGACGTTGCTCCGGGCCGCATTATTTTTGCAAACACCATCAAATCCAAGGAAGATCTCATCACCGCCCGTCGCCGCGGGGTCAAGCTTATGACCTTCGACAACGAGGCTGAGCTTTACAAGATCGCGGAGAATTTCCCGAAGGCACACGTGATCGTCCGGATCAAGGTCGCGAATCGGGGGAGCGTGGTGCAGTTGTCGCTTAAATTCGGCGCGGAGCCGGACCAGGCGTTCTATCTTTTGCGGAAAGCCAAGACCCTCGGACTCGTGCCTCGGGGCGTGAGCTTCCATGTTGGGTCGCAATCCACGAACGTTGAGAATTATCTGCAGGCGCTCGAGCTTACGGCGAACATTTTCCGCGAAGCGAAAGAGAACGACATGCCGCTTAAGACCGTCGATATCGGTGGCGGATTCCCGATCCAGCATTTTGAGAACGAGATCGGCATCAACTTCGAGCGTATGGCCGCTGAGATCCGGAAGCAAATGAAGGCACTCTTTTCCAAGCAGACAGAATTCATCGCCGAGCCGGGGCGCTTTTTCGCGGGACCCGCGGGGATCCTTGTGACTCAGGTGATCGGTCGCGCGTTCCGGGACAACCAGAACTTTTATTATCTGAACGACGGCGTCTACCAGGATTTCTCGGGGATGGTCTTTGACCACTGCAAGTACGAGTTCAAGACCCTGCGTCGCGGAGCTAAGTACAAGAGTACGCTTGCCGGTCCGACCTGCGATTCCTTTGATATTCTTTCCAATAACGAAGAACTTCCGGAGCTCTACGCCGGTGACGTGGTGTACGCCAAGAGCATTGGAGCCTATTCCTCGGCCAGCGCCGTCCCCAATTTCAACGGCTTTGAACCGGCTAAAATAATACTCGTATAACGGAGAACGATCCGTTGGGCGTGCCCCGTTTCCCGTTCCCCCTAGGGTGATTTTTTGATACAATGCATTCGCTTGCAACTGAAAGCTTGGTATGCATTTACCCATCCCAACTTTTTATTTTTTCATAAAGGGTAGTTGGGATTGCCCCAATTTCCGTCCTGACTTTTGTTTTCTTTTGATATAGGGTAGTCAGGACGGCCCCAATCACAGCTTGGCTGTGATTGATAGGTATTGGGACCGCTTTGCGGAAATTGAAATGTATTGGGACTATGAGAAACTCTATTCCTTTCTATAAGATGGTTGCTTCAGGGAACGACTTTGTGGTGGTGGACAACCGCCGCAAGGCAGTAAAGGACCCTGTCGCGTTCGCGAGGAGGATCTGTCGCTTGCATCAGGGCGTTGGCGCGGACGGACTCCTGCTTTTCGAGAATTCCAAGAAGACGAATTTCAAGATGCGGATCCTGAATCCTGACGGTTCCGAGGCCTCGGCGTGCGGGAACGGGTTCCGTTGCATCGCGCGCTACGCCCACGATGTTTTGAAATATTCTTCACGCATGCATTTTGAGTCTGGATCCGGGCCGATCGAGGCAGAGGTGGGGTCCAAGGACAGTGTCAGGGTCCAGCTCGTCCAGCCGCGTATTTTTGAAATGGAAGGGATTCTGGAGGCGGACAAGCGTCGTCTATCTTATGCTTTTCTCGATACCGGCGTTCCGCATGTCGTGATCTTTTCGGAGGATCTGGAGAAGGTCGATGTGTTCGAGATCGGCAAAGCTGTCAGAGGCCATGCGCGTTTTCAGCCGTTCGGAACGAACGTGAATTTTGTGGAAGTGAGGAGCAAGAAAGAGATCGCGGTCCGGACCTACGAGCGCGGCGTGGAGAATGAAACGCTCGCGTGTGGAACCGGGTCCACGGCGTCGGCGGTCATAAGCGTTCTCAAGGGACATGTCCATTCCCCGGTGAGCGTTCTGACGCGGGGCGGTGAAAAGCTCCGGATCGATATCCAGAAAAAAGGGGATGAAGTTGCGAAGGTCTTTTTGGAAGGCAAAGTCCAATTCGTTTACAAAGGGGAATATTTTTTATGAAAAAGAAAAAGTCTATTTTTGAAGGTTCGATGGTCGCGCTGGTCACGCCGTTCCGTAACGGGAAGGTGGACGAGAAGGCGCTCAAAGGACTGATCGATTTTCATTTGAAGGAAGGGACCGATGTGATCGTTCCTTGCGGCACGACCGGAGAATCCGCCACGATGTCGCATGATGAACACCGCGCCACCATGTCCTTTGTGGTGGATTACGTCCATCACCGCATTCCGGTGATTTGCGGTTGCGGGTCGAACAACACGACCGAAGCTCTCGGCCTCGTTCAGCATGCCAAGAAGATCAAGGCGGACGGCGTGTTGGTTGTGACGCCCTACTATAATAAGCCGACACAGGAAGGTCTTTTCCGCCACTATCAGTATCTGACGAGCCGGGTGGACATTCCGGTGGTGCTTTACAACGTGCCGGGTCGCACAGGGGTCTCCATGGCTCCGGAGACCGTTGCGCGTCTTTCCAAGATCGATACGATCGTCGCCATCAAGGAAGCGAGCGGCAGTATGGACCAGGCTGAGCAGATCATGCAGCTTTGCGATCTTCCGGTGCTTTCGGGCGAAGACTCGCTGAATTTTCCGCTGATCTCGATCGGCGCGCGCGGCATTATCTCCGTTGTCGCGAACGTGGTGCCGCGACTTATGAAGAACATGGTGGCGGCGGCCCTGAACGGAAATATGGAAGAGGCCCGTTCGATCCACAAGACACTTTATCCGATCTCGAAGGCCCTCTTTATCGAAACGAACCCGATCCCGGTGAAGACCGCGCTCGGGATGATGGGGAAGCTCAAGCCGGAGTTCCGTATGCCGCTTTGTGAAATGCGGTCGGAGAACGAAAAGAAACTCGCGGAAGTTCTCAAGAAACTGGGGGTCGTGAAATGATCAAGCTCGTGATGGCCGGCGCCGCGGGGCGGATGGGGAAGATCATTCTTCAACTGGCGATGCAGGACAAGGCTTTCAAGATCGTGGGCGCGCTCGAACAGCGTGGACACGCCGCGTTAGGTCAGGACCTCGGGCCGATCCTTGGCCGGGACCTGATGGGGGTGAAAGTGACGCAGGACGCAACGGCCGCGATGAAGCAGGCGGACGTTCTGATCGATTTCAGCCATTTCTCGGCGCTCCCGGAAAACCTCAAGGCCGCCGTCAAAACGCGCACGGCTTGTGTGTTCGGGGCCACGGGGATCCCGGAAGCGACGCTCCGGCAGATCCAGGCGGCTTCTCGCAAGATCCCGGTCATTCAGTCTCCCAATATGAGCGTGGGCGTGAACCTGCTTTTCAAACTGGCGGCCATTGCCGGCAAGGTGCTGGATGAGAGCTATGATCTTGAGATCGCGGAAGTCCATCACCGGATGAAGAAGGACGCGCCGAGCGGCACGGCCATGAAGCTTCTGGAGATCCTGCTCGCGGTGCGCGGACGGAACCTCAAAAAAGACGTGATCTACGGGCGTGAAGGCGAGACCGGCACCCGGGAGAAGGGCAAGATCGGGGTCTTTGCGCTCCGGGGCGGGGACGTTATCGGAGACCACACGGTGTCTTTCTTCGGGGACGGCGAGCGGGTGGAACTAGTCCACAAGGCCTCGTCCCGAGAGGCCTTTGGCCGGGGGGCTATTTTAGCGGCAAAATTCCTTGCGAAAAAGCGGCAAGGTCTTTATCATATGCACCAAGTGTT
This sequence comes from Candidatus Omnitrophota bacterium, assembly GCA_043803685.1. GTDB lineage: Bacteria > Omnitrophota > Omnitrophia > Omnitrophales > Aquincolibacteriaceae > Aquincolibacterium. The sequence goes on along the minus strand of JAZDJU010000037.1, from coordinate 47,166 downwards.
GGGAATATAGCCCAGCGGATCCTTTCCCGAAGTTTTTCAAAGCGTTACAACAAAAGAAAAAACTTATCGGCGATGAGAGTTAAAAACTTTTTAATAGTCCTCATCGCTATTTTCCTGTCTACAGCCTTTTCCTCCTTCGCTCAAGAAACAACTCCCGTCATTGAGATCAAGCCTGTCGTTGCGCCCGTAAAGAAAGAAGCTGTTTCTGTTTTGGAGGCGGCGAAGAAAAGCCCCAAGTCTTCGGTTCCGGTCAAACCCGCTTCCAATCCTTTTGCAGAACGTTTTTTTGCCTCCGGTTCACAGAAGCTTGATCATAAGGTGACCCAGGTCCGTGGGTTCCCGGTCTTGAAGAGCCACTCTCGTGAGCATGATTCCGAATTCTCCGTGATCACAGATTTCGGCGGCGGCGCTGTGAAGTCCCGGCCTCTCTCCGGCTTTAAAGATATGAAGGCCTTCGATGATTATGTGAAGAAGAATGTCAAGACCGCCAATTTCCAGGGCGTCGAGATACGTCAGCTTTCCATTCCCAATGCGAAGGGCGGCGTCGCGAACCTTTTCTGGGTCGGGGACCGGGCGTTTGCGTCATCGGAAGAAGCCATGACGGCGATCATTGCGAGCAAGACGAACGTTGAGCTCCAGGGTGGGAATTTTTCAGAGGCCGTGCGCTCCACGCCGTTCTACGTACCCGAGGTTGAGAAACCGATCGAGATCAAGACGCCCGCGCAATTCCAGAAGGAAGAAGAACTCATTCTTAAGTTCACGGACCAGCTGGGCATCGGGGAAAAGATGTACGGAGTCCTTCAGGGACCTCCGTGCGGCACGTCGATCACTTGGCAGTCTTTCGGCGAGAGTAGCTGGCGTCTCACAAACCTCGCTTCCAATCATTTCGACACCCAGGTCGGCTACTGGACCAATCGTTTGGTTTTTAGCGGGATCCGTTTCCCCCTGCACAATATCGACCCTTTCATCGAAGAGACGGTCAGCTTGCAGTCCGATTCCGCGGATTATGCCAGCAATCTCCAGGTGTTCGCGGGGTTGGAATGGCGACCTCTCGCGCGTAATCCCTGGCTTCTCAATTTCCAGCCCTTCGGCGGCATTCCGATCCTCGAATGGATGCGCAATTACCGCTTCTATATCAAGTACGGCAATCTTTACAATCTCAAAGGGGATATTACGGGCAGCCGGGACAATGAGCTTATCTGGGGTGTTCAGTGCTACTACGAATGGGGCACGGAACTTCCGCCGCTCGACGAGGCGAAGCCCGAAGTTTTTTCGGATTATATCCGCCAGTATGTTTGGGGCGAGTATTTCGGAAATTACTATGTCTCCAAAACGGGGTTCAGTTCCGAAAAAAGTTTCAACGCGCTTATCGCCAACTCTTCGGTCATTTTGGGCGTCAAACTTCCCGGGATCCCTCTCCCTCACAATTACATCAATGACGAACTGGTGTTGATGCCGTACATGCGCTTCGAGCACGTGAACAACGCGGAGTTCTCATTCTGGTATCAGAACCAGTTTTTTGTGGCGGCGGGGATGCGGATCATGCCGTTCAGGAATTACCGGTGGAAAGAGAACGAGTGGCTTTCCAAGATGGCGATCTTCGGCGAGTGGTGCGGTATCGGCGGAGCCCAGCGCGTCAAGCAGGAAGGGGAGGCGCCGCTCATCCCCAATTACGATCTTCGTTTCGGTTTCAAGTTTTCGAGCCGGCGTTTCTAACTCTGACGATAAGAACTTTATGAGCCTCCAAGTCACGACAGAACGGAAAAGCGATGGAAAAAAGAAGATGAAGAACTTCTTCCCGCTCGCTTGTTTTCTGGTCTGCTTTGTGGCCTTTGGCGTGCCGCTCGCCTTTGCGAACCTGCTCGGAAACTATAGTTTCGAGAGTGATATCGGGAGCGGTTCCAACGGAAACTGGGACAGCACGAACGGCACCACCCGTTTCACCAACACGACTAAGCCTGTGGGAGGGTTTTCCAATGTTCCCGATGGACTCTTTGCGATCAGTCAGAACAGCCTCGCGGGGAACTTCACTTTCCAGGTCGCGAACAATGTAAAACCCGGGCAATACGTTACGTTCAGCGCTTTGGCAGAGTCCACCATCTTGATAGGCGCCGGGAACCAGGGCGGTCAGCTTGTCATTGAGTTCAAGAAGATCAATCCCGACGGTTCGGACACGCTTATTTCAACCGCACCTTCCGTCTATATCACGACCGCCAACGCCAACGCCGGCGCAGGATTTCAAACATTCACGGCGGCAGGGACTGCTCCTGCGGGAACCCAGCGCGTTGTTTTCACTCTCAGGACTTTCGGGGGCGCTGCGGGGATCGTCTGTTTTGATAAAGCCAACGGCGAAGTGAATCCCGAAAAATTGAGCGTGTCCGCTTCGAAACGGAATGTCGCGCCGGGGGATGCCGTAGGGATCAATGCCCGCTATAACAACGCTTCCGGAAATACGTTAACCGGCGTGGAGCTCAGGGCGACCCTGCCTCACGGTTTCGACTACGCCGCGAAATCGATCCGCGTGAACGGTCAGCAGGCCAGCTACCGGGAAGGATCTTTGATCATCCCTGTGGGGGCGATCGGAGCCGGCGAGGTGTATACCACGAGCTTTTCATTGCTCGTGACAAGCGGTGTCCAGATCGGGAAAGAGTATTCGATGGAGTTTACCTTGGTGGGGGCTGGCACGCTTTCGGAAACAGCGACCTTGAAGTTCATGGTCCAGGGCGATCCGGTCTTTGAACAGGGAACGATCATCGGAAAGGTTTTTAACGACCTTAACCAGAACGGCGTCCAGGATTGTGGTGAGGTCGGAGTTCCTTGGGCCCATCTTTATACGGAGGAAGGAATCGCGATCGTCACCGATGAGAATGGTCTCTATCATATTCCTGGAGTGAGCCCCGGCCGGCACGTGGTGAAGATCGACGGTCATAGCCTGCCCGAAGGGACGAAGTTCATTACGGAAGAAGCGTATCTTGTGAAGACCACGCCGGGCATCATGAACAAGGCGAACTTTGCGGTGCTGTTGCCGCCCTCAGAGATCCCCGAGGCTTTTCAGAAAGATCTGAGCGTGATGGTCACGCAGGGCGTGGATGTAGCGGAATCGACCCTGGACGTGCAGGTGTCTCCTGACGTCCTGAAACTTGGAGTGGGCGTTCTTGAGAAAGAACCCAGCTTCACGTTCGACAACAATTACGGGAAATTCATCAGGAAGTGGACGGTTGAGGTTCGTGACGAAATGGGACAGCCTGTTTGGACCGGTTACGGGGTCGGGCAGCCGCCGCCGGAAGTGACATGGTCCGGGATCACCAATCAAGGGCTTTTGGTCAAGCCCGGGATCTACTCCTATCAATTCAAGGTTCGTGATGCCAAGAACCGCGAGGACTGGACCCCGCTGAAATTTTTCGAAGTCATGACCAAGATGGATCCTAAGGGTAAGGCGAACTATCATCCCGAGATCCCTCCCGTGGGTGATTTCAATCTCTTTAAGGACGGCAAACGAAGCATTCCTCTTGTGGCGAAACCGGTCGTTCGCGTGCAGGGAAAGACTTTGCCCAAGAACAAGATCATGATCAACGAGACTCCCGTGACGGTCGATTCGGAGAGCGGTATGTTCCACAAGGAATTCATCGTGGAGCCTGGCGAATATGACATGACCGTGTCGGCCACGACGCCGGAGGGAGAGATCACGAGCTTCCATAAGAAGGTTAAGGTGAAGGACAGCATGTTCTTCATGGTGGCTTTGGGTGAAGAACAGCTCGGTTTGAACGAAGCGACGGGCGCGATGGAGGCCGCGGAGTCCGACGTCTATCGCGACGGGTTCCGCGAGCAGGGCCGCATGTCTCTCTTTTTGAAGGGGAAGCTCAAGGGCAAGTTCCTTGTGAAGGCGAAGTACGACACCGCGGCCGAAGGGACCGCGCTTTTCACGAACCTCAATCCGAACGACTACTATCCGATCTACGGGGACAATTCGACGCGCGATTACCAGGCGAAGGACACGGCCCAGAAACTTTTCGTGTTGGTTGAAATGGACCGCTCTTACGCGCAGTGGGGGAGCTTCAAGACCGCGTTCACGGACACCGAGCTTGCTACCTATAATCGCACGCTTTCCGGGTTGAAGGTCAACTTCGACACGGTCTCGAGTACGGCCTACGGCGATCCGAAGCGGGGATTCAAAGTTTTTAGCGCGGATTCTAAACACCAGGCGGACCATAACGAACTTTACGCCACCGGGGGTTCTCTCTTCTACACGCGTAACCGGAATATCGTGGAGGGCAGCGAGAAGATCCGCGTCGAGATCCGTGACAAGATCCAGAACATGACGGTCGCAAGCTACGATCTTCAGGAAGGCGTCGATTACGAGATCATTTATGGAGAAGGCCGCATCCTTCTTTCCCGGCCTCTTTCTTCTATGGCCGCGGCCGATACCATGACGTCCGTCGATATTCTGGACGGAAGTCCGGTCTACCTGATCGTGGATTATGAATACGATCCCACCTCGGTCAATCCTTCGGTCACGAACCAAGGTATTCGAGGATACACCTGGATGGGCGATCACGTGAGGCTCGGCGCGACCGGGGTTACGGAACACCGGCCCGGCAAGGATTATGACATGGTCGGCGTGGACGCCATGATGAAGTTTGGGCGCAATACGAAGTTGACGGCGGAATACGCGCGGACGATCAACCCTCAAACGGGGACCTCGGTTTCCTATGATGGCGGTATTAGCTACGCGGATCTGAGTTCCCTGAGTGGGAGGCATCAAAAGGAGCAGGAGGGCGCGTACCTGATCCGCGCTTCTTCCGAACCCGTCAAGCGTCTTGAGACAAGCGGTTATGTTCAGGGCGTGGATCCGGGTTTTTCGAACGGTTATATGCGCGACCAGGAAGGCTTACAAAAGTACGGACTATCCACGCGGTACAAGTTCACGGATAGTTTGTCTGCCCGGTATCGTTATGACCGTTCCTCTGTTCTGAGTGAACTGATGCCTCTGAATGTTACGAATACCCTCGCGCCTTACCAGACCCTTGAGGTTCAGACCGCCCAGCTTGCATATGACGACGGCAAATATCTCGCGGAACTGGAATATCAGCGGCGCAATCTGGATCAGGTTCAGGATGTCGGCAATCTGTTGCCGGATCTCACGAACCAGATCCCTTTTAGGAACGGGGTTACGGGAAAATTGGGCTATCACGTTAATGACCGGCTCCTGCCTTACGTAAAGGTCCAGACCGCGATCGGGGGATGGCATGACAATCAGTTCGGCGGTGGTGTGCGTTATCAGATCGTGAACAATCTCTTTGCCTACCTGGAAGAAATGATCGGGCCTCTCGGAGATTCGACCTATTTCGGGTTCGAGCGCCAGCACCCCAACGGCGCGCGCAGCTACGCGAATATCCGTTCCATGGATCGCGGGATCGGAGATAAGACGCTCGCGACCGCGATCGGGAATTCGTTCGCGCTCACGGAAAAGTCGCGCGTCTATTCGGAGCGCGAATATTCTTCCTATCATGGAAGTGACAGCGCCGCGGACATTCTGGGTTACGAAGGAAAGGCGGGGGACCATTGGGATTACGGCGCGAAGTATGAACGTCGCCACCTGCAGGGTTCCAGCACCCGGTTGCTCGATCAGTCGGCGCAGAATTCGCTTATTCGCGCCAACGATTATAACACCGCGGGCGCCAACTTGGCCTACGCGAACGGCAAGAAGCTTCGGGCGCGGACCTACTGGGAATTGCGTCACGATCAGGATTCTCCCAACATCGGACAGATCGTCACGCGTAATTCCTTCAGCTATCAGATCAACGAAGACCTGGGCTTCCTTTCCTACATGAATTACGGGGATACCCGTCAGACGGATCCCAATAACACTCCGGCGAATTTCATGGAATGCAGCACGGGGTTTGCCTACCGTCCCATCAAACTGGACAAGTTGAACCTTCTCGCGCGTTACACTTATCTTCGCGACCTTGGTTCTGATGCGCAGTACAATGACAACCAGTACGGCGGGTATCAATTCGACCAGTCGGCCCATATCCTCGCGACGGACGTGGCTTATGACGTGAACCGCTATTTTAGCCTTGTGGAGAAACTGGCCTTTAAGCACTCGTGGACACACAGTTCTACGGGTGACACGGTCAATGTGAATGCGTTCCTTTCCGCGAACAGGATCAACTTCCACGTGACGCGTAAATGGGACCTGGCTCTCGAATACCGGATTCTGGCGCAGACCTACGCCCTTGATACCTTGAAGCAGGGCGCTCTGGTCGAGATCGACCGTGAATTTTATGAATACGTTCGCCTCGGGGTGGGATATAATTTCACCGATTTCAGCGATGATCTTCGCGACACCAACAGCTTCAAGAGTCACGGGCCGTTCGTGCGCATGACCGGGAAATTCTAAGCGCCGTTAGAGATCTTGCATTTCTTAAGACGGGCAAATATTGTGAGTGGCCGAGATAACTGTTCAAAGTGATCCCAAGAGTGAGTTGAAATCTCTAACGGGGTAAGGAGAAATGTCCATGAAGTTTTTTTCGAAATTGTTGGTTGTTCTGATTCTCGGTTTGAGTCTTGCCGGATGCAACTCCGTGGGGGAAGTCCTTCCTCCCAATGATGCGGTGCTCGTTTACAAACTGCCGTATGACCTGACCTATCTCAGGACTCTGGAAGCCTTGAATGACGCGCAGCATTGGCAGCTCGAGGAGACCGACAAAGAGCGTGGCTTTATCAGCGTCCGGGACACGAATTACAGCCGTTTGGACGACTCGGACCTGAGAGTGATCACCTTTGTGATCAAACGCGTGGATCAACAAACGTCGTCCGTTTCCATCGATCCCCAGAGTCAAAAGGTCTTTGGCGGCAAGAAGCTTCTCGAGCTTATCGGCGAGACTTTGGGCCGCGAGATCCGATCCTGATCCGCCCTTGGATGCGATCCGGCTCCGTGGGGTTAAGACCCACAATCTAAAGAATCTCGATCTCGAACTTCCGCACCGGAAACTCTACGTCATTACCGGTGTCTCCGGCTCCGGGAAATCCTCCCTGGCTTTTGACACGCTCTACGCCGAAGGTCAGCGCCGCTACATCGAATCCGTTTCCGCTTACGCGCGTCAGTTCCTCGAGCGAATGCCGAAGCCCGACCTCGAGTCCGCATCGGGGATTCCTCCGGCCTTGGCCATCCAGGCGAAGAATTCGATCACCAACGCCCGTTCCACGGTCGGGACTCAGACCGAGATCAACGATCACTTGCGGGTCCTGTTCGCGCGCGCGGGACGTTTGTTGTGCCCCGGGTGCCAGGTCCCCGTCGAAAAGTATGATCCCAACAAAGCGGCGGCGCACCTGGTTGCGGAGTTCGGGGGACAGGAAGCGCGCATTGTTTTTCAAATGGCGCTTGGGAAAAAGGCCCCGAAATATCTCCGGGAGAACCTGGCAGAACTGGAACGACAAGGGTTCAGCAGTTTCTTTCATTCCGGCAAGTGGCTCGACGCGGCGGCCTTTCTCGGAACCAAAACCGTCCCAGGGGATCTTTTAGTAAGCGTGGACCTTTTGAAGATCGAAGGCTCGCGCAAGGAAAGACTTACCGATTCACTCGAGCAAGCCTTTCGTCTGGGACGCGGCGATGCCCAGGCGTGGGTCGCCGGGAAAGTCCTGAGGTTTTCAGAAAAGCTACGTTGTTCTTCCTGCAACCGTTCCTTTCCGGAACCGTCGCCGAACCTTTTTTCTTTTAATAGCCCTCTCGGCGCGTGTCCGTCCTGCCAGGGATTCGGCCGTGTCATTACGATCGATTGGGATCTCGTTGTTCCGGACGGCAATCGGTCGATCCGTGACGGGGTCATCGAACCCTGGACCACGCCCAGTACCCGCTGGGAACAGGGACAATTTCTCGACTTCTGCCAGCGCAAGCGCATTCCGATCCGCGTGCCCTGGAAGGAGCTCAAGGCCCAGCACCGGAAATGGATCCTCGAGGGCTATCCCGGCGACGACTTTGTGAGCGTCCGTGGCTTCTTTGAATATATGAACAAGCAGACCTACAAGGTGCATGTGAGGATCTTTCTCAACCGTTTTCGCGGCTACGCGCCCTGCGGAACTTGTCACACGACGCGTCTTAAAACCGAGGCGCTGGACTTTCTTGTTTCAGGAAAAAACATCGCGGAAGTCCAGGCCCTGAGTGTTGAAGCGCTCCTTCCGTTCCTTGAAACGTTGGAGCTGACTCCGGGGGAAAAGGAAAAAGTAGGGCCGGTGCAGGAAGAGCTCCTCAACCGTGTCCGGTTCCTGAAGGATGTCGGGCTCGGTTATCTGACACTGGACCGCATGTCGCGAACGCTTTCGGGCGGGGAGGTGGAGCGCATCCATCTGGCCAGTTCCTTGGGTTCGGCCCTAGTAGACACCCTGTACGTGCTGGATGAACCGAGTATCGGGCTCCATGAGCGTGACAACGAGATGCTGATCACGCTTCTTCGCAAGCTCCGGGACCTTGGGAATACGGTAGTGGTCGTGGAGCATGACCGGACCATGATCGGCGCCGCGGACCAGGTGATCGATCTCGGGCCTTCGGGAGGCGCGAAGGGCGGCGAACTGATCTTTCAGGGAAGTGTCGAAGAACTCAAGCGATGTCCGGGTTCGGTGACGGGGGAATATCTGACCGGAAAACGCGGGATCGAAAGAAGGGCTCGCGCGGCAACGCCGGCGAAACACCGGATCGTGATCCACGGCGCTAAGGCGCATAATTTAAAAGAGATCGATGTCGAGGTGCCGCTTGGGAAATTCACGGTCTTGACGGGCGTCTCGGGTTCCGGGAAAAGCACACTCCTTTATGAGATCCTCTACAATCACTTTCTCAAGGCGAAAGGTCGGCCCGTGTCCCAGGAGGAGCTCGGGAGCGTGAAGAAAATCCGCGGGTTCGAGCCTTTGGAGGACATTGCCATGATCGATCAATCGCCTCTGGGCCGTTCGCCGCGCTCCAATCCGGCGACTTATATGAAGGCGTTCGAGGAGATCCGGAAGCTCTTCGCCGCGACCTCTGAAGCTCGCCGCGAAGGATTCGACGCGGGGTATTTTTCCTTCAATGTCGAGAAGGGGCGTTGTCCGGTCTGCGAGGGCGACGGCGCGGTGAAAGTCGAGATGCATTTTCTCGCGGACATCTTTGTGCCGTGCGAGGAATGCCACGGGAAGCGTTTCAAGCCCGAGGTGCTCGAGATCCGGTATCAGGGCAAGAACATCGACGAGGTGCTCCAGATGACCGTCGAGGAGGCCGCGGATTTTTTGACGGCCAGCAAGGGGCTTACGGAGAAGCTATCCACTTTAAAGAAGATCGGTCTCGGATATCTCAAGCTCGGGCAGTCGACGCTGACCCTGTCGGGTGGGGAGGCTCAGCGGCTCAAACTCGCATTTGAACTTTCCTGCAAAAGTTCCGGATCGCTCCTTTATCTTCTGGATGAACCGACCACAGGGCTTCACGAAGATGATGTGCGGCATCTTATCCGGGCTTTTGAGGAATTGATGGACCGGGGACATTCGCTTCTTGTGATCGAACACCATCTGGGGGTGATCCGTCTCGCGGACCACGTGATCGATCTCGGGCCCGAAGGGGGCAGCAAAGGCGGGGAAGTGGTCTATCAGGGCACGGTGGAAGGACTTATGGCGTGCGAGCGTTCCTATACAGGGCGGTATTTAAAAAAATATGTCGGGGAACGGTGAACGTGGAACGGGTGACGCAAGCGTCCGACGTTCCCCGTTTCCCGAGACGCACACAAAGCGCACATTTGCGCTTTGCGTCTGCATAGGGTACCCTTTACCTATGAACAAAAAGATTTTGTTCCTCATCTTTGTAAGTGTTCTCGCGGGCCTGAACGTAGGGTCGATCCGGAGGTCGGAGGATCCTGTCCGGGATACGCAGACCAATCCCATTCTTTATGAACAGAAAAAGGAAGAGGAGAAGGATGGCAAAAAGGGGCCGTTGATGTATCACGTTAAGAATGTTCCCCGGGAAGGTTTCTTGATCGATCCTCCCATTGAAAAAGAAAAAACAGATTCTTCCGCCAAGACCGTTGCCGTGGAGGCCGCTTCGCCGGCGGGAACCTCAAGCTGGTGGGAGGAAGAACCCAAGGACCCTCAAACGGATTCCCATGCCGAAGCGGTTTCGGAACCTCTTCCGGAAATTCCTCCAGAAACCGAGAAGGTCCTGAACGAAGAAGTCGTGGAAGAGCCCGCGGCGGAGTCAAAGACCGAGGATGCCGCATCGACGAAAAAAGAGGAAGACACCTGGTGGTGATTTAAGATTTCCCCTCGTGAAGTCGTTTTACTGTAGAGCCCCAGAGGGTCGGATGTTTTGACGCCGAAAAAATGGCCGGATCAGCAGGAGAAGGCATGAGACGATCTAAAGCAAGCAAGCAAGCAAGCAAGCAAGCAGGGATTCACGCTGATTGAGGTTTTGATCGTCGTGGTGATCATCGGTGTTCTTGCGGCTTTGGTCATCCCTCGAATGTTGGGCTCACCTGAAAAAGCAAAAATGGCTGAAGCCTATCAAATGGTTGGCGCTCTGATTCGCGCCCAACAAGCAAACATGGATCTCAAGGGGTCGACAACGCCTGAGGCATTCATTTGTGCTGCGCCTCCAAGTACTTGCACTCCCCCTAGCTCTCTTGGCATGGGGAATATTATACAAAAGGATTTTCGGTACACGTGTAGCACATCCGCAGGAGAGTACTATTGCGCAGCAGCTCGTACTCCGATTTCAGGTGTTCCCACCATAGCCCGTTTTCATACGGGCGTTAATGCTGATAAATGGGAATGCTCGGCAGGTTATGTGACTGCCGACGGTGGCGTAGCTGGTTTTTCCGCCCAAGGGTGTAAGCCCAACTGGTAAACGTCGGAAAGCTTTCGAACGCATTTGTGGAGATTACGGGCTCTCTCTCAAAGTCCGCGGCGAAACCCTTTCTCTTGAGCCATTCGCGTTTCCTTTCAACGCCTTGACGTAAGGGTGTGTGTTCTATTTCATGCCGTAGTTGTCCAACCAATTCTCCCCCTTTTGCAAAGGGGGACTTGAGGGGGATTTGAAATCTCCCCTGGCCCCTCTTTTTCAAAGAGGGGGAAACTCAGCGTTGCGCGTTCACTTCTCAAGGGAATGACATTTCTGCCGAAATTCTATACCGTTCTCCCTTAATTTGGAGGGTTAACGGTATTGTGCTGGTATGATTAAAAGGTTATGGGGAATCAGCACTAAGGCGTGTGTTTTGACCTTAAAACAGGTATAATCCACGCTGTTTTTCGGGATCACTCCCACTTAACTTTTCTTCAGAAAAGGCGGTTTTTATGAATAAATGGCGTCGTTGGAAATTATTTCTCATGGACCACTGGGTGAAGGCGGCCATTATTTTCGCTGCCGTACTCCTTGTGGTCCTGTCGATCTGGGGCATGGCGTCTCTCGAAAGCTATTACCGGAATATCACCCTGGCGCAGCTGCCGCTCCAGATCCTCATGGTCATTATCAACTCCGTGATCTTCGTCTACATGTACATGATGGTCTTCCGGAGCGGGTTCTCGAAGCTTGATAAAAAAAGCATCAAGACCAAAGAGGTCCAGATCAAGTTCTCGGACGTGATCGGGATCGATGAAGCCAAAGACGAATGTTGGGAAGTCGTGCAGCTCATTAAGGATCACGCGCGCTTGAAAAAGATCGGCGGGAGGATCTTGCGCGGTATTCTCATGATGGGGCCTCCGGGATGCGGGAAGACGTATCTTGCCAAGGCTATCGCGACGGAAGCCGGGCTTCCATTCTTGTCCATGGCCGCGAGTGAATTCCACGAGGTCTTCGTCGGTGTCGGCGCGAGTCGCGTGCGGCAGCTTTTCAAGAAAGCGCAGCGTCTGGCCTATGGGTTCGGAGGCTGCATCGTTTTTATCGATGAGTTGGACGCGATGGGCCAGCGCCGTACCTTCAATCAGTTCGGAAGCGGTGAGGGTAACACCACGCAGAACCAGCTCCTGGTCGCCATGGACGGTTTGGGGGACAGGTCGGAGAACATCATTGTGATCGGAGCGACGAACGCTTCGGAAGATATCCTGGACCCGGCGCTTCTCCGTCCGGGTCGCTTTGATCGTAAGGTGTATATCAAAAAGCCGAATCTTGAGGGACGCGAATCCCTTTTTCGCTTCTATCTGAGCAAGATCAAATACGAGGCGGGGATCGATTGCAAGCGCCTGGCGCGAAAAGCGGTCGATAAGTCGCCCGCGGATATCGAGAACATTGTGAAGGAATCGGCTCTGATCGCCACGCGCAATAAAAAGGATGTTGTGGGTCTGCGCGATATTTCCGAAGCGATCGAGAGGATCGAGCTCGGGATGAAACAAAAGCTTACAGTGAATGCGCGGGAGCGGGAGATGACCGCTTATCACGAGTCGGGTCATTTGATCGTGACCTATCTGTCGCATCCTCGCGATGATGTGTTCAAGGCTTCCATCATTCCGAGAAAATCATCGCTCGGCGTCGTGCATCCTACCTCGATCGAGGAATGGCATGGTCGGGATCGCGAAACCCTGTTTGCGGATATCAAGATCTGCCTGGCGGGTTACGTGGCCGAGAAGATCAAGTTCAACACCAGCACGACCGGAGTGACTTCGGATTTCAAACAGGCGATGAACCTTGCTCATTTCATGGTGTGGGTGCTCGGCATGGGAGCTTCCGGAATGATCGGGGATTATACGATCTACAAGGATAGCAACGCGCTTCTCCTTTCCGAAGACGTCAAGATGCGTCTCAATCAGGATGTGGACAAGCTCCTCAAGGAAGCCATGACCGAAGTGGATGCCCTGCTCCGGAAGGAAAAGGATCTTTTTGAACGTTTCTCGCACGAGCTTTTGACCAAACAGGAACTTGATTACGACGAGATCGAGGCTATTTTTGAGGAATTCGGCAAGGTCAATCCTCGGAGGTCTTTTTTGACTCAGGGCACGGAACCGCCGAAGGTATAAGGCTTTGGATCTAAAAGAGTTTCTTTCGAATCAACGGGACAGTTTCTCCGGGTTTTCTGGGGGACTGTCCCGTTTTTTTGTGATCTCGGGCCTCGTTCTATGTTCCGCTGCTTTTTCAGGTTGCGGCCCTGTGACCTATCCGGAAGCTCGCTGCAAGGAAGCCCTCCAGGCGATCGCTCTTAAGGAATACAAGATCCCTCACATTGAAGTGGAGTTCGTCGGGACGACCCTCGGGGTATTCCTGCCTCTCGATAAGCTTTTCACGACAGACCTTAAAGAAGCGCTGATGAGCGGTAAAGTGACGGACATGGAAAGTCTTTTTCAGCCGACGGAAGAGGCGATCGATAAAGTGGAAGACATTCTTTTTTCCATGTCCCGGATCATGCTCAGCACGGATAAAAAGATCGATTTTTACTATCTCCAGGCCACCGATGTCGAAAAAAGCGGCATGGACCTGACTTTTATCGGACAGATCGATGATCTCAAGAGGGTCCGGTTTTGGGACATCCCGCGCAGTGAATATCGCAAGCGCATTGTTCACGATCTCCACATGAACCGCGCCGCGCTCTGGCACCGGTCCGTGCGGCATTTCTTCAAGGATCTGAATGAGGCCACAGCGAACGATGTCCGGGACCGCTATTTCCAAAATACCGCTTCTGCCAAATGGATGGAAGAGTTCTTTTATAAGGATGCCGGAGGGCATGACTTGCCGCGGAGTCGCGCCCAGTGGGTCGTCCTGGACTTGAAAAGCATTCCCATCCAGGATAATGATATCGTGGTCTATGCCAAGGCCGAGGCCGTTCCTAAGGACCCCCAAGATACCGGCTTCAAACCCCGCGTGATGGAATATTTGTTCCAGGTATCGACCACGGACGATACGGAAAAAATTCGCCGGATCATTCCGATGGTTTACCTGGATGACAAGAGTGCCGCTCCGGACTTCACCTTTACGCGCGCCATGGTCACCAAAAGCCTTCCGAATTGGGAAACGGAATTCAAAACTCCGGATATCTCCATGGGGGATTTTCTCTCTCGCCAGCTGACGCGGCGGCTCCAGATACTTGCGACTGAAGATGAACGGATCTCCAACACGTTCACAAGCGTCAAGCTCGTGGTTCGTTTCGAAACCAGGCCTCAGCCGGATTTTCTGTTCAATCAAGTGGCTTCTTTAAAAGATCCGAAAGCGATCGCCTATACTCCAGAGCAGGGGCTTCACGAAGACATTCTCTATTTTTGGGAGCGCGTGGCCCGGGAATTTGTGGAGGTGTTGCGGAGTTATAGCTTTCAGGATTATCAGTCGTTGAGGTTCCAGTGGTCCCAAGGGGAGAAAACGTTGACCTGGGTCGCCACCAAGGAGGATCTGGAGCTTTTTCGCCGCCACAAAAAATCCCTTCGGGATATCCTGACCTTCTCCGCCGGCAACGACTGAGCCCCGCCTCATCTCCTTAGCTTTTTCTTTACCGCCCTGCGCTCGATGGTATAATACCGACCTGTTTCGAGAGCAGTCATCCCCCCAAGACCCATTCTGGGCATGTGTTTTTCAAATAAAGGAGACGTTTATGGCGGAGTTCAAAGGAAGTAAAACAGCTGAAAATCTCATGAAATCGTTTGCCGGTGAATCCCAGGCAAGGATGCGTTATACCTATTATGCCAAGACGGCTTTGAAGGAAGGGTATCGTCAGATCTCGAACATCTTCCAGGAAACGGCGGATAATGAAAAGGAACACGCCAAGCTTTTTTATGGGCAACTGATCAAACATGGCCTCAACGGCAACTCCGTGGAGATCCACGCGAGTTATCCCGTAGCATTCGCGGACACTCTTCAAAATCTCAAGTCTGCCGCGATGGGTGAAAAAGAGGAATGGTCCGACCTTTATCCGGCTTTTTCAGCGATCGCCGAACAGGAAGGGTTCGCGGATGTGGCACGCACCTTTAAGCATGTGGCGATGGTCGAGAAACGTCACGAGGAGCGCTACAACAAACTTTATAACGCGTTGGAGCACCACAAGCTTTTTGTCAAGGACGGCAAGGTTTATTGGAAGTGCCTTGAATGCGGTTATATCGTCGAGGCTTCCAAGGCCCCGGAGCGTTGCCCCGTTTGCGATCATCCGCAGGGGAACTTTGAGATCTGGATCGAAAATTATTAACATAACAGACGACAGACAAGAGACTAGAGACCGAAGCAAAAGCTTTTTGTCTGTAGTCTCCGGTCTGCAGTCCTCAGTCTAAGCGAAGGAGAATTCAAATGATTTCGTACAAGCAACTTGGTTTTTCTAATACGCGCGAAATGTTCCAAAAGGCTTTTAAGGGCGGGTATGCGGTCCCAGCCTACAACTTTAACAATATGGAACAGATCCAGGCGATCGTCATGGCCTGCGTGGAAACCCAATCGCCCGTGATCCTCCAGGTCTCAAGCGGCGCGCGCAAATATGCCAACCAGATTCTCTTGCAGTATATGGGCCAGGGCGCGGTGGAGATGATGAAGGCCTACGCGAAAGAAAAGGGGTTGAAACCGGTCCCCATGGCGCTTCATCTCGACCACGGGGATACCTTTGAGCTTGCGAAGTCCTGCATCGAATCCGGTTTTTCGTCCGTGATGATCGATGGTTCCCATCATTCTTTCGAAAAGAACATCGAGTTGACCCGGCAGGTGGTCGAATTCGCGCACCAGAACGATGTGACCGTCGAAGGAGAGCTCGGCGTGCTCGCGGGGATCGAAGATGATGTGAGCGCGGAACACTCGACTTACACTGATCCGAAGGATGTCGTGAAGTTCGTGAAAGAGACGAACGTGGATTCGCTCGCGATTTCGATCGGCACTTCGCATGGAGCCAACAAATTCAAGCCGGCCCAGTGCACGCGGAACGCCGAAGGGATATTGATCCCGCCGCCGCTTCGTTTCGATATCCTTAAAGAGATCGAACAACAGATCCCGGGTTTTCCGATCGTGCTTCATGGCGCGTCGTCGGTCCCCGTGGAAGCGGTCAAGATCATCAATGAGAATGGCGGCGCTCTCAAGGATTCCGTGGGGATCCCTGAGGAGCAGCTCCGCACGGCGGCCAAGTCTGCTGTTTGCAAGGTCAACATTGATTCTGATGGGCGTTTGTGGATGACGGCTGCGATCCGTAAGACTTTTAAAGAGAAGCCCGCGGAGTTCGATCCGCGTAAATATCTTGGTCCCGCGCGTGACGCGCTCGTCGCGATGTACAAGCACAAAAATGAACATGTTCTGGGTTCTGCTGGGAAGGCTTAGGAGCGCATTGCTGTTGTAGTTGCGATGCCTTATGGCTGAGTAGGATGCATCAAAAAACGATACCGGAAAGCGAACGCCGTTCGCGAAGGGGGAAACCATGAGAAAGATCATTGGGCTAGCGCTTGCGGCATCGTTTTTGTTTTCGATAGCGGCATTTGCCGAAGAGCTTAAGATAGAAGAAATGCCGGGAGGCCCCATGCCGGGTATGGGAAAGATGTGCGCCGCGATGATGGGCGGATCCCAGATGGTTGCGACCGATGAGGGTGGCGTGATCGTTCTCGCGGGCAATAAACTCATGAAGTACGACGCGGATCTGAATATCGTTAAAGAGGTCGATGTGAAAATGCCATCTTCTCCGATGATGGGTATGCAATGTCCGATGCGGGGGAAAATGGCGAAACAGGATTCAGGTCCGGCACAGGAAGCTCCCGGAAAGAACGCTTAACCTGTTCTTAGAGAGGGTTGCTATGAAAAAAAAGATAGGTTTTCTTCTCGTCCTGTCCCTCACTTTTTCCCAAGCCCTTTCTTATGGGGCCGTGACGATGCAGGATCTCCGGCTTCCCAAGGATTTTTATCCGGCCCAGTCGCCCTACGCCAAGATCCTTTCTGTCCAGGAGAACCGGCAGTTTCCGGGTTTTCTGACGTTTTCGGTCTCATCGCCCGAGGGCAACTATATCGTTCAAGGATTGAGTGATCTCCGGAAACGTCTTCATGAGATCGATGTGCTAGAGCAACTCAAGGAGAGCGATGGCGCAGGGAGCGGGGTCGCGGGTGGCGCTGTGGACTCGGTGAAAGATACTGGGCGAGGGTTGAAGAACCTGGCCGTCCATCCCGTGGATTCTGTGACGGGGATCGGAAAAGGGATCGGGAAACTGGGAGGGAAGATTGGTGGTGTTTTCCGGACAAAGGAAGAAGGCGAGAAAGGCGATAATTTTTTTAGTTCCGTAAAAAGACAGATCGCCAAGAAACTGGGCGTCGATGTCTATAGCCGGAATCCCGACCTTCAGGAGAAACTCAACTCCATGGCCAAGGCCAATATGGGCGGTCGTGGGCTTGTTGCTGTCGCTACTTTTTTTGTTCCCGTGGGGTTGCTTGCTTCTGCGGTGCTGACCGTAAGTACGATCAATGCCGCGGCCGACCAGATAGTCAATGAAAGTGACCGTGAAGACCTTTTCAAGATGAATAAGAAGGCGCTTTTAGGCCTGGGTCTTTCTCCGGTCAAAGTGGACAAGCTTCTAAATCATCCTTACTATACGCCGCGTGAAGTGACCTACCTCAGGTTCTATCTTGAAAAACTGAAACATGTTCAAGGCTTTGAGGTTCTTCTGGACCAGGCCATTCAGGCTGTCTCAGAGATCCCCGCCGACAAGATTCTTTACGAAGCGCAGATCGCCTCAGACTCCATCGGGGATGCCCCTCGGGCGATGAAGATGATCGTGATCCCGGAGGGGCTCATTCTGGCCAACGAGGACAAGGTGGCGCTCATCACGGCCTATGATTTTCTGGACAATTCCGTTCTGGGGAGCCGATTGGCCGAAAAGGTGATCAGTTTCCGTCAAAGTCTCAGCAAGCGGTCCGCGGAGATCTGGAACGGAGGGGCCGTGACCTCAGGGTTCGGAGGAGGGGTTCTTTTGAAAGGGATCAAAGTCCAGCGCATGTGTCTTTTTGAATCGACGAATGTTACAGCGGAAGTTTAGCTCGGGGTTGAAAGGTCCTTTGGAGGCATGAAAAAAAATCCACTTTGTCTTGTCACCGGGGGCGCAGGGTTCATCGGCTCGAATCTCGTGGACGGACTTCTCTCAAAGAATTTTCGGGTCCGGGTTCTCGACAATTTGTCGACTGGGAAACGGGAGAATCTCGCGCATTTGGGGCCCAAGATCGAATTTTTCCACGGGGATATCCGGAAAGATCAGGATATTCAAAAGGCGTTGCGTGGAGTTTCCTACGTTTTCCATATGGCAGCCATCCCCTCCGTGCCGCAGTCCGTGGCACAGCCCGTTGAAACCCATGAAGTGAACGTCACCGGGACCTTGAAACTTCTTGAGGCGAGTCGCCAGGCCGGCGTGAAGCGTTTCCTGTTCACTTCTTCCTCCTCGATCTACGGAGAAACGAAAAAGTTCCCATCAGGGGAAGAGGACCTGCCGCGTCCCACTTCTCCTTACGCCGCTTCCAAGATCATGGGAGAATATTACTGTCGGAACTTCTTTGAACTGTACGGGCTTGAAACGGTCGCGCTTCGTTATTTCAATGTCTACGGCCCCCGGCAGAACCCGCGATCCCGTTACGCGAATGTGATCCCCATTTTTCTCAAGTGTCTTTTAGACGGGGTCTCTCCCGAGGTTCACTGGGACGGGAAGCAATCCCGGGATTTTATCTATGTGGATGATGTGGTGGCCGCGAATCTTCTCGCCATGAAAAAACCGGGTATCTCCGGACAGGTTTTTAATATCGGGGCCCATTCGGAAGCGCGGGTCATTGATTGTCTCATTGGGATCCAAAAGATCCTCGGTTTGAAAAAGGTGAAGATCCGCTATACTCCTAAACGCGACGGAGATGTTCACCGTACCTCCGCGGATATTACTAAGGCCCGGCGGCTTCTGGGCTACCGGCCCGGCGTGCCTTTCAAAGACGGGCTCCGGCGCACGGTGGCCTGGTTCCTGAAGAACGCGGGGCGCTTATAGTTCCTCGAGGGGGTTTTCGAAAGCTCTTTCGAGAGATCCCGGAAATGACGCGCAGTTGAAGTTCTGTTTTTCAAAGGAGGTAACACTATGAAACATTTGATCGTTTATGCTCATCCGAACATCGCGAGTTTTAATCACGCTATCAAGGAAACCCTGGTTCGCGTTTTGAAGGACAAAGGGCAGGAGATCCGAGTGCGCGATCTCTACGCCTTGCGTTTTGATCCCGTGCTCAAGGCCGATGATTTTCAGGCCTTTCTTGCCGGAAAGATCCCAGGCGACATCGCGATCGAGCAGGATCTCGTTCGCTGGGCGGATCAACTTACATTTCTCTATCCCATTTGGTGGGGACGGATGCCCTCTGTTGCGGGAGGTTATATCGATCGCGTGCTTAGTAAAGGGTTTGCTTACGATTACACAGCGACCGGGCCCGTGGGCCTTTTGCCGGGCAAGAAGGTTTTCATCATCAATACGCTAGGTGCCCCGCTCGCGGTCGCCGAGTCTTCGGGCGGGATCAAGAGTATGGAACAGATCATTGATAACGAGACGTTCCGGTTTTGCGGGATGGAGATGGTCGGTCATAAATATTTCGGTTCTGTTCCCACCGTGACCGATGAGGACCGGAAAAAAATGCTCGAAGAAGTTGCTGGGATCGCGGCCGCCTGGCCGGTCAAGTAGTCTTTCCATGACTGCCGCGTCCTTTGCCGGTTCTTTCAAGATCTCCGGGAAAAAAGTCTTCATCCGGTTGAAGAACCAGATCTGCGACTCCTCCGAGGAATTGCTCCAGAGCGAACTCTGTTACGAGATCGTTCGTCATGCCGTCGCGGCGCTCGACCGTCGCAAGTCGTTCCTTCTGAAGGTGTTCGGGGCGAAGGAGGTGAACGACGTCAACGTCCGGCTTCTGATCCAGACGCTTGAATTTCTCGAAAAGATGCCAGTAGACCTTGTCGGACGCGTTGTCGCAGGCTCCGAGGAATTTCTCCGAGACAAGAACCTCCTCAATGATTTCGTTGAATATCTCTACAATTACTGGCGCAGTTTCGACCGGTTCATCCTCTGCGATTCCGAGGACGAGGAGTTCGATAAGCGTCCCTTCCGTACGTTCAACGACACGATCGAAGACCTGACAGACCTTGTCCGCCGGACTTACCGGGAGATCCAGGAGAATATCACGGGCAAGCACCCGCGCATTTACCGCCAAGTGGCCGCGGGCGCTGAAATGGCGGCGATCCTCTGCTCGGTCCGGACACCCTATCCCTCAGGTCTTTATGAGAAATTGAACGTGATCCCCGTGATCCGCCAGGTTCTTTTTTATCCTCCGCTCGTGCTCAACCAGCTGAACAACACGCGGGAAGGCAAATTCGAAAGGGTTCAGGAAAATCCCCTTGGGCGGTTCGATCTGAAACGTGACGAATGGCTTTGTTATCCTGTCAAGGCCGGGGATCTTCTGATCTCGGTCTATTTCAATGAAAAATTCTTCGAGATGGGACTTTCGCTTTGCAATCTTTTTGAGCTAGCCACGGACGAGGACCTCAAACGCCGGCCCGACGCCGTTTTTTTCTACGGAGCCCCGGAAGGTTCGCTCGATTGGCCGGGCGTTTTTCCGACCGTGTTCTTTGATGATGAAAAGAACGACATCCTGGTCGGCGCGGTCCCGGAGTCGGACCGGTTCGGGTATTTCGGGTATCTTAAAAAAATGATCCTGACCCTGCACAACATCCGGCGCATCAAGACCGGGCGCATGCCGTTCCATGGGGCGTTTATGAAGATCTATCTGAAGAACAAGAAACCAGCCACGCTCCTTTTGATCGGGGACACCGGCGCCGGGAAATCCGAAACGCTTGAGGCGATGCGCGGTTTCGGGGCCGAGGAGATCCAGGACGTTGTGGTGATCGCGGACGATATGGGGTCCCTTGAGCTTACGGCGGACGGGAATGTCGTCGGGTACGGGACCGAGACCGGGGCTTTCCTCCGGCTTGATGACCTGAAGCCCGGGTATGCTCTCGGACAGATCGATCGGGCCATCATTATGAGCCCGTCCAAGGTGAATTCCCGGATCGCGCTACCGATCACGACCTACGCGAACATTATTCAGCCGCATCCGGTGGATTTCGTCCTGTACGCGAATAATTACGAAGATATCGACGAGGATCACCCCGTCATCGAACAGTTCAAGACGTCGGAAGAGGCCCTCAAAGTGTTCCGCGAAGGGGCGGTGATGAGCAAGGGGACCACGAAGACCACGGGGCTTGTGCACACTTACTTTTCGAACGTTTTTGGTCCGATCCAGTACAAGGTCGAGCACGATGGACTTGCCAAAAAATTCTTCGAAGCTTTTTTCAAAAAGGCCCTTTTTGTGGGCCAGATGCGCACGCGTCTTGGCGTTTCAGGATGGGAACGCAAGGGGCCGGAGGCCTCCGCCCTCGAGCTTTTGAACCTGATACGGAACGACCCCCGGTACTGACCCTCCTGCTAATCGAGCTCCAAGCTCGAATTGTTCGTTTCGGCCATGCCCTTTTCCTGTGATATAATTCTTCCTCCGAAGTCTCAAGGCGACTCGCAATCTTACAAGCAGGATCTTTCTTTATGGGTAACGAAGTTTGTTTCTGCCTCCACGGACATTTTTACCAGCCTCCCCGGGAGAACCCCTGGATCGAGGAGATTGAGCAGCAGGACAGCGCCGCTCCTTTTCATGACTGGAACGAACGCATTCATTACGAATGCTATCATCCCAATTCCCGCGCCCGCGCCCTCGATGCCAAAGGCAAGATCGTCGAGATCGTCAACAACTTCGAGCGGACGAGCTTTAACTTCGGTCCCACGCTCCTTTCCTGGCTTGAAGCCAAACATCCCGACACTTACCGGAGCATTCTCCAGGCGGACCGGGCGAGTTGCGAAGCTCATCGAGGTCACGGCAACGCCATTGCCCAGGTCTATAACCATATCATCATGCCGCTCGCGAATCTTCGCGACAAAAAGACCCAGGTGCTTTGGGGGATCGAAGACTTCCGTTCCCGGTTCGGGCGGTTACCCGAAAGCATCTGGCTGTCAGAAACAGCATGCAATGAAGAGACGCTCGAAGTCCTTGTCTCGGAAAAGATCAAATACATCATTTTGTCGCCGCATCAGGCCAAGGCCGTCCGGCCTCTGGAGGGCGGAGGATGGCAGGATGTGCTCGGCGGGCGTATTGACCCGAAGGAACCCTATCGCTATTTTCTCAGGAACAATCCGTCACTTTTCATCGACATCTTTTTTTATGACGGGCCGATCTCCAAGTCCGTCGGCTTCGACAATCTTCTTTTCGACGCGAAACTTTTCATGAAGCGCCTCGAGAGTGCGGTCGTGGGGCATGAGCGTCCCCAACTCATCCATATCTCGACCGATGGAGAGACTTATGGTCACCACAAGGCTTACGGGGACCGCGTGCTGGCTTATCTTACTTACATGGAGATCCCGCGGCATGGATACCGTCTCGTTAATTACGGCGAGTATCTTGAGGAACACCCGCCTCGCCAGGAAGTGCGTCTGATCGAAGGGGAAAACAACGAGGGGACTTCCTGGAGCTGTGCGCATGGCGTGGCGCGGTGGAAAGACCATTGCGGATGCCGGGGCGATGGACCTGCGAATTGGACTCAGCACTGGCGGAAACCCCTTCGTTGGGCGCTTGATTGGCTTCGGGACGAGATGGCTCGGGTCTATGAAAAAGAGGGCGCAAAATATCTGAAAGATGTTTGGGCGGCCCGCGATCATTATATCCAGGTGGTCCTGAAGCGGACCCCCGAGGTTATTTCCGATTTTTTTGACCGTGAGGCTCTCAGGAAGCTTTCCAAAGAAGAGATCACCACAAGCCTGAAGCTTCTGGAGATGCAGCGCAATCTTATGCTGATGTACACGAGTTGCGGCTGGTTCTTCTCGGAGCTTTCGGGGATCGAAACGGTTCAGATTCTCCAGTACGCGGCCCGGGCGATCCATCTTGCCAGGGAGGTGAGCGGCCTGAATTTTGAGAAGGATTTTCTGGAGCATCTGGCCCTAGCGAAAAGTAATATCGAGTCGATCAAGGACGGCCAGGGGGTTTACGAGAAGTACGTGAAGCCCGCGGTCGCCACGCTCCACCATGTGGTGAGCTATTACGCTATTGGTTCTATTTTCGATAATTTTTACGCGCCGGACCCGAAGACTGATATCGTCAAGATCTTCAATTTTGATCTCCACGTCCTGCATCAACGTAAAGAGTTTTTCGGTACCGTGACCATGAATTTCGGCCGGGTGCGCGTTGTTTCGCAGACGACGCTTGAAGAACAGGACCTTGTTTTCGTGGTGATCCAGATCGGATTTTATGACTTCCGCTGTTCCGTCAAACCTTATGCCGGCGACGAGGAATTCGACAGGCTCGAAAAAGAGCTTTTCGAGGCGCTCTATCAGCTTCCGATCCTCGATCTCTCCAAGAGGATCGACGTGCATTTCGGGGAAACCTATTATGCGCTCAAGGACCTTCGGCTCGGGGATCGCGCGAAGATCATCAGCATTTTGACGCATGAGACGATTGCGAAGGTTAGTAATTTTTACGAGCACATTTACGAAGAGAACCTTCGCATGAACGAGATCTACCGGTCGATCAACGTGCCGATCCCTGTCGAATTCCGTTACGCCGCCGAGCACACTTTAAGCAAACGCATGGTGGAAGCGGTGCGGGACTGGGGCGCGAGAGGTTTTCCGGCCAAGCGGACGCTTTCTATGTACCGCATCATGGATTCCGCGAAGGCTCTGGATGTTCTGATCCATAAGGAGCCGATCTCGCAATATCTGAGCGAGGAGTTGACCCGGGGACTTCGCGAGTTCATCTCAGGGCTTGATCCCGAAGTGTTGCAACGGCTGCTTTCCATCGCCCGTCTTGCTAAAAAGATCGAGGTTTTTCTGGACCGCCGCGAAGCGCAAGATGATCTTTTTGCCCTGTTCCGCTCGTGGAAGGGAAGCCCTCAGGCCATCCCCAATGTCATCCGCGAACAGGAAGCCCATCTCTATCAGCTGATGGATGAACTGGAACTTTCCTCCGAGAAACTCAGAAAGATCCTCGCCTGATTCGTTTCTTTTACTTCCGGAAGATCTCCACGCCGACATTTTTCGCGTTTCGAAGCGCCTGGGGTTTTGAAACTCGAAGAAGTATCCCCTTCAGCTTGAACACGCGGAGCAATCTCTGGGCGAGGCGCTCCGCAAGGGTTTCGATCAGGTAGAAGCTGCTTTTTGAGACGAACACCGTTGCGTGCTCGACGATCTTCTGATAGTTCAAGGCCTCCCGCAGGTCATCGCGTCTTGCCGCTTTTCCAACAGGGGCGGGGAACTCCAGGTCGATCACGACGGGCTGCTTCTTTTTGCGCTCCTGGGGGAGCGTTCCGATGATGCAGGAGATTTTAAGCCCTTCAATGAAAATTTTATCGTTCATAAGGGACAGTCTATATTTGAATTTGTTCTCTGTCTAAGTTAAAGTGTCAGAGTATCAGCGTGTCACGATGTCAAAGGCCTGGGTTTCAACTCTTTGAAACTCTGATGGACACTCTGACACCTTCAATCCCGGAGTATATTTTGAAAGATAAACCTTTATGTTCATTGTTTGGCGCTTGCGGGGGATGCCAGTATCAGGACATTCCGTACGAGGAGGAGCTTTCCCGCAAAGAAGAGGTCCTCAGGGGATTGCTCACCGCGGAACTCAGTCTTCTCGAGGATATTTTTATGCCGATCACAGCGTCGCCGGAAGTCTACCATTACCGGAATCGTCTCGATCTGACCTTGCGTAAAAGGAATAACGGCGAACGGCAAATGGGTTTTATGCTGCCCGCGACGCAAAAGCTCCAGGAAGTCACGGTCTGCGCTATCGCCCGCAAAGAGATCAATGCTTTTTTGCCTGCCTTGAAAGAAGAAGCGGTGTGGAAATTGCCGGAGGACTATAAGGTCGCGAATCTTGTGGTCCGCGTCGGGGACGAGGGGCGGGTGTTTTGGGGTGGGATCGGTCGCCGCTCGCTTCGGATGAAACCGGAGGACTATTTTTGGACAGTCGTCAAAGGGCGCAAGATCTTTTACGCGCTCGACACATTCTTCCAAGCGAATCTTGCGATCCTGGACGCGATCGTTTCAAGGATCGAAAGTCTTATCGAGTGGCAGAAGGATACGGTTTTTCTCGATCTCTACTCCGGCGTCGGACTTTTCGGTATCGCGCTGGCCGGTCGCGCCGAGGAGGTGATCATGATCGAGGAATGCCGCGATTCCGTGACCTTGGCCCGGTTCAATGTCGACTATCACAAACTGACCCATATCAAAATGCTTGAGGGAAAGGTTGAAATCCATCTCCCGGAAGTCTTAGCGACGCTCCAGGGTAAGCCATGCGCGGCTTTAATCGATCCGCCGCGCGGCGGTCTTGAAGAATCTGCGCTCAAAACGCTGGGAGAAGCCCAAAGTTTGAAGTCGCTCTTCTATCTTTCCTGTTCACCCGAGTCGCTTGCGCGGGACCTGAAACATCTGATGTCTGCGGGCTGGCAGGTCCGCAAGATCATGCCGTTCGATTTTTTCCCGAGGACCCGGCATTTGGAGACCCTGGTATGGCTTGCGCGTCCGTAGTTCCAGATCCCGTCAACCCCCTAGAGAAAAGACAGAGGGGAAGAATAGAAGAAAAATACGCTCCTCTCTGTTTCAGCGAACTTTTTGGGAATTCTCATCCGGTCGAGATGGAGATCGGATGTGGTAAGGGGAAATTCCTTGTCGCGCGCTCGATCGAACATCCCGGGACCAACTTTTTCGGGATCGACCGCGTCAGTAAATTCATGAATATCGGGAAGACGCGGGCCCAGAAACGGACGCTTCCCAACATCCGGTTCCTGCGCGCCGAGGCGCGGGCGTTCCTGATGGAAGCGATCGCCTTGGAAAGCGTGAGCGTTTTTCATGTCTATTTCCCGGATCCTTGGCCCAAGCGTCGACATCAGACCCGCAGGGTCTTTACCTCAGAGTTTCTCACGCTTCTTCACGGGCGGCTTGTGCCGGGGGGGCTCGTCGAGGTCGCCACCGACGATAAGGACTATTTTGACGCGATGAAGAAAACTGTGGCGGTGACAGGGGCGCTCTGGGAGAATGTGCGCGAATCAGTCAATGAAAGGATTTTGGGCGGGATGAACAAGACCAGTTACGAACTCAAATGGGCGGCCGAGGGCCGGTCTCTTTATTACATGGAGCTTAGAAAACGATGAGGATCGCGCATGCCTTGGCCAGCGCGGGGCTTGGATCCCGAAGGAAATGCGAGGTCTTTGTCGCCAACGGCGCTATTTCTGTGAACGGCGAGGTCGTGCAGGACCTGGGCCGGCAGGTGGATTTTCAGAATGACACGATCATGTACCGGAGCAAAGTCCTTCAGCTCGCGCCGCATGTTTACTACATCGTCAACAAGCCCGAAGGCTATGTGGTCACGGCGGAGGACCGGCATGCCAAGAAAACGGTCTTTGATCTTTTACCGCGGCATCTTGTGAACGCAACACGTCAATCCTCTACCAATCGTGTCCGGGTCTTCCCGGTGGGGCGACTGGACAAGGATTCTTCGGGGCTTCTTCTCATGACCAATGACGGAGAGCTCGCGAATCGCCTGATCCATCCGCGATTTCATGTGGAAAAATGGTATCAGGTGAAATTGAATCGCGCCTGGGATATGAGAGATCGCAACCGGGTGCTGGAAGGTTTTCATTCGTACGACGGTTTTCTCAAGCTGGAGGACATTCGTCCGATCTCTCCGAGGATCGTCATGGTGGAGCTTCGCGAGGGGAAGAAACGTCAGATCCGGCGGGTGTTCCAACGATTCGAGTATGATGTCACGATGCTCAATCGCTTTTCCTTCGGACCCTTGAAGCTCGGCCATCTCGCGCCGGGCCAGGGCCGTTTTCTCACCTCGTATGAGTCCCGGGAGCTCCGCAAGGCCGTCGATCTCTAAGTCAAACGTTCCACGATCCACGCGCCAGGGGCCACGCATTGCGTGCGGCGTGTCCCGTGGCCCGGCTGTTCACGCGCCCGCAGGCGCAGATCATTCCTCGATCCTCTGATTTTGCGGGTGGTAGAAGACGCGCTTCTTTGATCCGGCGTTCTCCATGATGATCACCAGATGATCATCCACCGAAAAAGCCGGGTGCATCCGGATGGCTTCTCCCGTGACGCCTTTGCCTTTCAGGAAATCCAGAAGGAATTCCTGCTCGGGTTCTTTAAGGGTGCATTTGATCTCCAGGAAATCCCGCACCAGGTATTCCCAGGTCTGTTTGGTTGCGATATTCATTGTGTTGCCTCCTTATTGTGTCATTTTCTTGATTTCAACCCTAGCGTGTGTTCGTGTTCTGTGGCGGGGAAGGCGCGGGAACTTATTTTGAAAATCTACTATAGGTAGGGCGAATGGGAGCTATCGAGGTTGCCCTAGAGGGGGCTCTTTTTCAAGATTCTTTCGGGAAAAACTTTTTAAATATATTTGACAAGAAAATAGTCTAGGGGTAATATGCGTCTATTAACCTATGGAGTACTAGACTATGTTATCGAATAAGGCGAAGTATGCTCTCAAAGCTGTTTTAATGCTGACCCGGAAATACGCCTCGAAAGAGCCTGTTTTGATCGCCGAGATCGCGGAGAAGGAATCGATTCCCAAAAAATTCCTTGAGGCGATCCTTCTGGAACTCAAGAACAAGGGATTTCTCAAGAGTAAGAAAGGGAAGGGCGGTGGGTATCTTTTGGCGCGCTCACCGAACCAGATCAGTTTTGGGGAAGTGATCGGCATTTTTGAGAATCCATTGGAAGGACTGCCTTGCCTGGACGCGAAAATGGATAGCCGATGCGCGGAGTGCAAACGGGACAGTGTGTGCGGGATCCAAATGGTCATGCGGGAGGTCTATCAGACCACTTCGAGCATTCTTAATCTGACATCGTTCCAGGATGTCCATGATCGAATGCGAAATACGAGCCAGGAAATGATGTATTTCATTTGAAGATCTGTTCGTAAAGAGACGATTCAGAACAGCGAAATGTAATTTAAAATAACGGGAGACTCAATATGAGCAAAATTGACAGTAAGTTGAAGATTGAAACGCTGGCGCTTCACGGGGGACAGGAGGCGGATCCGGTGACAGGTTCCCGGGCCGTGCCGATCTATCAAACCACCTCCTACCAGTTCAAGAACACCGAACATGCCGCCAATCTTTTTGGATTGAAGGAGTTCGGGAATATCTACACGCGTCTCATGAATCCCACCACGGACGTGTTCGAGAAACGCGTCGCCTTGCTCGAAGGAGGCGTGGGGGCGCTTGCGGTCTCAAGTGGTCAATCCGCGATCACGCTCGCGCTTCTGAATATTGCGCAGGCGGGGGATGAGATCGTCTCCGCGGACAATCTCTACGGAGGGACCTACAACCTCTTCCACTACACGTTTCCGCGCTTGGGGATCAAGGTCCACTTTGTGAAATCGAACGACCTGGAGGGTTTTCAGAAGGCCATCACGCCGAAGACCAAGGCCCTTTACGCGGAATCGATCGGAAATCCGAAGCTCGATGTCGCCGACCTCGAGGGAATTTCCAGGATTGCGCATAAGAATGGCATCCCGTTCGTGCTGGATAATACGGTGTCGCCTTATCTCCTGCGTCCCTTTGACCATGGCGTGGACATCATCGTGTATTCCGCGACGAAGTTCATCGGGGGGCATGGGACTTCGCTCGGCGGTCTCATCGTGGACTCCGGGAAGTTCGACTGGACGAACGGGAAGTTCCCGCTCATCGCGGCGCCGGATCCGAGCTATCACGGGATCAACTTTGTCGAGGCGCTGAAGCCGATGGGGAATATCGCTTATATCATCAAGGCGCGCGTCACGCTTTTGCGGGACCTCGGGAACACGATCTCACCTTTTAATTCGTTCCTGTTCCTGCAGGGACTCGAGACACTTCACCTCCGGTTGCCCCGGCATGCCGAGAACGCCTTGGCCGTGGCAAAGCATCTGGAAAAACATCCAAAGGTCGCATGGGTGAATTATCCGGGTCTGCCGTCGAGCGCTGAAAAGGATCGTGCGAAAAAATATTTTCCGAAAGGCGCGGGCGCGATCCTGGGCTTTGGGATCAAGGGAGGTCTTAACGCCGGAAAGAAATTCATCGATTCGCTGGAGCTCATCTCGCATCTCGCGAACGTGGGCGACGCGAAGACTCTCGCGATCCATCCGGCGACGACGACGCACCAGCAGCTTTCCGCGACGGAGCAGCTTGCGACCGGCGTGACGCCTGATTTCATCCGCCTTTCGATCGGCCTGGAGCATCTCGACGATATTCTCGCCGACATCGACCAAGCGCTCGACCACGCGGCCAAGTGAGGGAGGGAACATCCATGGCTAAAATATACGACGATATCACACAAACGGTGGGTCATACGCCGCTCGTGCGGTTGAACCGCTTGACGCAGGGGTTATCCGCGACAGTCCTTGTGAAACTGGAAACGGCAAATCCCCTTTCGAGCGTCAAGGACAGGATCGGTGTCGCCATGGTCGAAGCGGCCGAGAAGGCCGGAAAGCTCAAGCCGGGCAGTATTATCGTGGAGCCCACGAGCGGGAACACAGGCATCGCGCTGGCTTTTGTGGCCGCAGCCCGCGGGTACAAACTGATCCTGACCATGCCGGAGACCATGAGCATGGAACGCCGGCAACTTTTGAAAGTATTGGGTGCGGAGGTGGTTCTGACCGAGGGGGCGAAGGGGATGCGGGGCGCCGTAGAAAAAGCCGAAGCGATCGCGCTGGCGACCCCCGGAAGTTTTATTCCCCAGCAGTTCAGCAATCCCGCGAATTCCGAGATCCACCGGAAAACGACTGCCGAGGAAATCTGGAAAGATACGAATGGAAACGTGGATGCCTTTGTGGCAGGGGTGGGCACCGGCGGGACCCTGACAGGTGTCGGTGAAGTTTTGAAGAAGAAAAGACCTTTAGTGCAAGTGATCGCGGTGGAGCCGGTGGATTCTGCGGTTCTTTCCGGAGGGAAGCCCGGGCCTCACAAGATCCAGGGGATCGGCGCTGGTTTTATTCCGGGAGTTTTAAACACGAAGATCTATGACGAGATCATTCAGGTCCGTCACGAGGATGCCGGGGAAGTAGCTCGCCAACTGGCGCGCCAGGAAGGGATCCTTGCGGGGATCTCCGCCGGGGCGAATGTCTGGGCCTCTCTGGAAGTGGCGAAGCGGCCGGAGTTTAAAGGAAAGACGATCGTGACCGTGATCTGCGACTCGGGTGAGCGCTATCTCTCGACGTGGCTCTTTCAGGAATATCTGGGCTGACCTCGGGGCTCCGAGGTGGGGGAAAGTTTTGGAGCAGGTTCGGGAACGATGCTATAATTCGCGTTATATTACGGGAAGGACTTCAATCGCGAAGGGGTCGGGATAATGAAAAAAAACATGGGCGCTAGTGAGCCGAAGTATTTCACGTTTGCGGAAAAGGAAGGATTCAAGCTCGAATCCGGACGTGTGCTTGGGCCCATTACGCTAGCCTATGAAACTTATGGACAGCTGAACACGGACCAATCGAACGCGATCCTTGTCATGCACGCCTTTTCCGGGAATGCGCATGTGGCGGGTCCCGTGACAGGGGATCAGGATGCGGCCTGGTGGGATTTTATGATCGGTCCGGGCAAAGCGCTCGACACCGATAAGTATTTTGTGATCTGCATTAATGTGATCGGCGGTTGCAAAGGAAGTACCGGGCCCTCCTCGGTGAACCCGGCAACCGGCAAACCTTACGCTCTGGATTTCCCCATTATCACGATTGGTGATATGGTCCGGACCCAAAAGGTCCTGATCGACCATCTCGGGATCAGTAAACTTCATGGCGTGATCGGCGGTTCCATGGGGGGGATGCTGGCCTTGCAGTGGGTCGCCGCTTTTCCGGATTCTGTGGAATGTGTGATCCCGATCGCCGCGACCTTGAAGCACTCCCCGCAGCAGATCGCTTTTAATGAGGTAGGCCGGCAAGCCATCATGGCGGATCCGGCGTGGAACAACGGGAACTATTATGGCGGGGCTCTTCCCGAGAAGGGACTGGCGGTCGCGCGGATGCTGGGGCACATCACCTACATGAGCAACGACTCCATGGAGAAGAAGTTCTCCCGGCGGCTCAAAGATGACCACACCGGTTTTAAATTTTCCGCCGATTTTGAGGTGGAGGGTTATCTCCGGTATCGCGGCATGAGTTTTGTGAAGCGCTTTGACGCGAATACGTACCTCTACATCACCAAGGCGATGGATTATTTTGATCTTTCCGACGCTAAGTGGATCCCCGAAAAGGGTCTTCCCGGCGTGCGGTTCCTTGTGATCGCCTTCAAGTCTGATTGGCTTTATCCTTCTGTCCAGTCGCAGGAGACGGTCAAACAGCTTCAGATGCGCCAGATCGATGCGACCTATTGCGAGATCGATGCGGAATACGGCCATGACTCCTTTTTGATCGAGGGCGAAGCTGAAAAACAGTCGCATCTCATCAAACACTTCCTCACCAAGAGAAAATAACTTCTTTTCCCGAGTTTTAAGAGGGGACAGGCATTCAGTAACTGCCTGTCCCCTCTTGCTGTTCTGTTGTTTTTCTTGAAAATAGATCGGTAGAGGAATACTATTTCAATTCTATGAAATCGACTGTGAAGCGTTTAGACCATCAGCTGATCTGCGGGATCGTGGAACCGGGTTCCAAGGTCCTGGACCTTGGCTGTGGGAATGGGGAACTGCTCGCGCTTCTCGCCTCGGAGCGGCAGGCGAAGGTCCAGGGGGTGGAGCTTAGTGATGCCGCGATCCACGCCTGCGTTGAGAAAGGTCTGAGTGTTTTCCATAGCGATGTCGACAGCGGGCTTCCTTACTACCCTGACCAATCGTTCGATTACGTGATCCTGAACCAGAGTTTGCAGGAAGTGAAGAAGGTCGAAACGGTGATCTCGGAATCGTTTCGCGTGGGGAAAAAGGTCATCATTGGCTTTTCGAATTTCGCGCATCTCGAAGCGCGCATCCGGATGTTCGTCAGTGGCCGGGCACCCATTGTTTCTTCGCTACCCTACGAGTGGTACAGCACGCCAAACCTGCGGTTTCTTTCGATCAAGGATTTCAGGTCCTTCTGCCGGGCCAAGGGGTATAAGGTCCTGGCCTCGTATTTCCTCGACTCTCAGGGCGCGGTCCGCGTTCTTCCCAACATCTTCGCCCAGAACGCCATCTTCGTTATTACGAAGTAAAAAGCACAGCTCCAGGCGGCAGTAAATCCATGTCGGCCCTCCTTATTTTTGATATAATCCGTCCCCACAGCATCGAGCACTTTGACCTTAGAACGAGGGAGCGAAATGGCGACACGACCCGCAAAAGATCTCGAGATTTTTAAAAATCCTTATCCACGCCGGGATTACACGATCGAAATGGACTGTCCGGAATTTACGTGCCTGTGTCCGAAGACCGGACAGCCGGATTTCGCGACGATCCACATCCGTTATATCCCCGACGAGTTCTGCGTGGAGTTGAAGAGCCTTAAACTCTATCTCTGGAGTTACCGGAACGAGGGTGCATTCCACGAAGCGGTCACGAATAAGATCCTGGATGACCTCGTCAAGGCGGTCAAGCCCCGGCAGATGTCGATCGAAGCGGATTTTTTTGTGCGCGGGGGCATCCACACGGTTATTTCTGTTGATTACTCAAAGCCCCGCAAAAAGAATTCTTAGGCCCTATTAACAAAGGAGAATCCTATGACGCAAGAGCGAAAGAACGTGGTCACTTTTAAAGGTGGACCGCTGACGTTGGTTGGGCCTGAACTTAAAGTGGGCGACAAAGCGCCCGATTTTAAATTGATCGACACAGGTTTGAAGCCCGTGACCTTGGCCGATTCCAAAGGGAAGACCCGGATGATCAGCGTGGTGCCTTCGATCGACACCGCCGTTTGCGATCTTCAGACGAAGCGATTCAACCAGGAAGCTTCGAAGTTGCCGGCCGATGTCGCCGTGATCACGGTCAGTATGGACCTTCCGTTCGCTCAAGCAAGGTGGTGTGGTCTTGCGGGCGCCGATAAGGTCCAGATGCTCTCTGACTATCAGGAGCACGCCTTCGGAAAAGCTTATGGTGTGCTGATCAAGGAGCTCGCGCTTCTTTCGCGCGCCGTTTTTGTGACCGGGCCGGATGACAGAGTGCAGTATGTCGAATACGTCAAAGAGATCACCGAGCATCCGGATTATGGAAAAGTCCTCGGGTCGATTAAAGCGCGTGTCTAGTGCTTTGTTGCGGGTTTTTTCATTCCCGCGTTCGCCACAAGGCGTTGGACGAATCCGTCCTTTGGCGAAAAAGCGGGAATCCACGGATGCTCCGGTCAAGCCGGAGGATGACAACCTGTTAAAACTAATGTTCCGATGTGCCGGGCATTCTCTCTTTTTCCTTTTCTTGCTTCTGGCGTTTTCCCTTCGCCTTGAGGCAGCAGAACCGGTGATGAAAACACTTTCAGCCCATGTGGCGAAAGTGGCAGAAAACGGTTCGAATATCGAAGTCGATTTTCGGCATCCCGCGACCGAAGAGATCCAACATCTCACCTTTTATGTCGACGGACAAACGGGCCTGAGCGGTGTGGCCAGACTCCAGGAGTTTCGCGCCGGACAAGTTGTGAACATCGATTACGTGGAAGGAGAAAAACACCGCCTGCTGATCCGCCGCATCGCGCGGGTCAAGCTTTCCGGCCCGCCTGCGGGGCTTGAGAATTTCCGTGGTCGCTAAAATCGGATCGCAGATTCGTCTCACAGAACAGATGAAGATCGGCGTCGGGTGTGTTTTTATATTTTTGTGGGTCCTCCTGGCTTTTCCTCTCTTGACTCCGTCGGTTAGCGCCTACGAAGATGAAGAGGCGGATGATCCCATGGCGACGCAGGATCCGATGCGCGAGGATTTTTCCGCCAAGACCGACGTAGAGCTCATTGGT
The DNA here is from genome assembly GCA_043803685.1 of Candidatus Omnitrophota bacterium. Lineage (GTDB taxonomy): Bacteria > Omnitrophota > Omnitrophia > Omnitrophales > Aquincolibacteriaceae > Aquincolibacterium. Next base: position 13,322 of record JAZDJU010000037.1, on the reverse strand, counting down.
ATGGAGCGGAAGCTCCGGTCGAAGTTGGGCCTGGAGCCCGGCAACGCGGACCTCTACTACCAGTTGTCGACAGTTTACGCCACGCTTTTTGACCGGACACGTACTCAAAAGGGGAGTCAGTCGCTCGAGTGGATCGCGAAAAGCCGTGATGCTCTCGACAAGGTCCTGATGATCCGTCCGGAGGATAAGATCGCGCACTACAACCTCGGGGTCGTTTACAAAAGGCTTGGCCGGATGGAACGCGCGCGCGAAGAACTCAGAAAAGCGATCCGGCTTTGTGATCCGGGAAAGGACACGTACCTTTTATGTGCTTCGTGGCTCCAGATCGGGTCGGTCTACGAGGAACAAGGGTTTTTCGAGGAAGCCAAAGAGGCTTATCTCAAGGCCCGCGAATTTGATTACGAGAATCCGGACATTCAAGAAGCCCTTCAGGGGGTGGATGCCAAGCGCAAGGCTCCGGAAAAGGGAGGTGGATCCTCGCTCGGCATGCCTTCCATGGGAAATGCTTTTTCCACAAACCCGCAGATGGCGGCGGCGATGGGGAGGGATCCCAATGAGCAAGGCGAGGGCGGCATTGCGCAGGCCCTTCCCGCGTTGGGACAGGCGCTGATGTCGAAATTTGGCGGCGGAGGAGACACGAATGGCTAGAACCGGTAAGATCCCTTCGGGGACCCGGGCGATCTTTTTTGACGCCGGAGGAACTCTCTTTCGTCCGTTCCCGTCCATAGGGTATCATTACAGCATCGTCGCGTCGCGGCACGGCTGTCAGGTCGGAGCCGATGAAATTGAGGCCGCGTTCCGCCGGGTTTGGAGCCAGCATGACAAGATCGGGGATCTCCGGAGTCATTCGGATGAGAAGGTGGAGAAGGAATTCTGGCGCAAGATCGTGACGGCGGTCTTCGAGGACTTCCAAGGGCTCAAGGCTTTTGATCCCTTTTTTGATGAGCTCCATAATCTTTTTGCCGAGCCCGGCGTTTGGAAACTTTATCCGGAGGCCGAAGAAGTGCTCCGGTCGCTTAAAGAAAAGAAATTCATTCTTGGCATGGTTTCCAATTGGGACAGTCGTCTTTTGAGGCTTTGCAAAGGACTTGGGATTGACGCCTATTTTGATTTCAAGGTCATTTCGTCGGTCTTTGGGGCGGCAAAGCCCGATCCGAGGATCTTTCAAGAAGCTTTAAGGCAGGCCCAAGTTCCGGGAACGGATGTGGTTCACGTGGGTGACAGCCTGGAAGACGATGTCCGCGGCGCGCATTTGGCGGGGATCAAAGCGATTTGGCTTGACCGTTCGGACCGGCACGCGACTTTGACAAAAGACCATCAGGATTTCGTGAACGTGATCCGCGATTTGAAGGAACTCATTTTAGACTGACGACAAAAGACTATAGACTCAGGCAGGAACACGAGAAGAAAATGAACGGGGCATTAAAGAAAATATTATTCGGGACTTTTTCTGTTGAGAAGGCGCGTTATGCTCTTATCATGGCTGCCGTATCAACCATTCGCGTTCATGTGCAAATTGAAAAAATAAAAGAAACGGCGAATTAATGTCAAAAAATATCATTGTTCTCGATGTTGAGACGCAGAAATCGTTCAAGGAAGTCGGGAAATCAAAAGCCTTGAGCCTTTCGAAACTCAAAGTCTCGGTGGTTTGCACGTACGACTATTTGACGGACGCCTACGCGTCTTACGAAGAAAAGGATATGGTGAAATTCGAACAGAGACTCCGGGCCGCGGACCTTCTGATCGGTTTTAATATCCGGCGCTTCGATATGCAGGTGTTGCAGCCGTATCTTTTTAAACCGGTCGATCAATTCCCGGTACTGGATCTTCTTGATGCTATCGAAACGGCGCGCGGGCATCGAGCCAGCCTCGATAGTGTGGCTCGGGCAACGGTCAAAGAAGGGAAGTCCGGGGACGGAGCGGAAGCCCTGGTGCTTTTCAAAGAGGGCCGCATGGAGGAGCTTAAGAAGTATTGCCTGGATGACGTGCGACTGACAAAGAATGTCTATGAGTACGGTTGCCGCGAGGGAAAGATCTATTTTACATCGACCTGGGATTTCAAGACCTATGAGATCCCGGTGAGTTGGAAACAAGCAACCGGAGAATTCCTGAAAAAGAAGAGTGCGGGCCAGGCAGATTTTCCAACGAGTCTTTTTTAAAAAAATGGATGGTGGATGGAGGATGGAGGAAAATTGAAAGCCCAAAACGGAGCTCCATCCTCCTTCCACCCTCCGTTGTCCCTAAAGTGAAACAATGACCGAACTTAGCCATTCGCCGTTCATCTTTATAAGCGTGTTCTTTCTCGGGCTCGGCCTGAATCTGACGCCGTGTGTCTATCCGATGCTTTCGATCACGATCTCGCTTTTCAGGAGATCAGAAGAGGGATCGCGCGGGAGTTCGTTCATGAAGGCCCTGGCCTATGTCCTGGGTATCGTGACCATGTACAGTGTTCTCGGGCTCGTGGCGGCCATGACCGGAAGTTTTTTTGGCGCGTGGCTTCGTAATTTTTGGGTGCAACTTGCGGCCGGAGCGTTCGTGATCGGTCTTGCCTTCAGCATGTTGGGGCTCTATCAGTTCCGTCTTCCCGGGTGGTTGATGCCGTCGTCTCGTCCGGGAGCGGGGCAGGGCGCTTTTTTCAGTTTTTATATTTCCGGCCTTCTGGTGGGAGTGGTTGCCGCTCCGTGCATGGGGCCCGCGGTGCTGGCGCTCTTGACTTTTGTAAGCGCGCAGCAAAACATGGTGTTCGGTTTCTCGCTTTTTTTCGTCATGGCACTGGGACTCGGAGCCCCGTATCTTGTGCTTGGGACCTACTCCGGATTGCTTTCAAAATTACCGAAGTCAGGGACATGGCTTGTCTGGTTTGAACGCCTGATGGGTGTGGTGCTTTTGACGTTCGGGATATTTTATGTGGTCATCGCTTTCCAATGGCCGTTCCTTCCCTGGATCGTGCCGGGAGCGTTCGTGGCGGGCGGTGTTTACCTCGGATGGATCGAGCGCTCCGCCCGTCTTTCGAAAAAATCCTTTGCGCTCCAATGGACCCTGGGGGCGATCGCTGTGGCGATCGGGGTTTTCTTTTTTTTCGCGCCCAAGAACGGGATGGCCTGGGAGAAATACCGCGCCGGCATTCTTGAAGAAGCGAGCTCCGCCGGACAGCCTGTCATCCTTGATTTTTACGCGGATTGGTGCATTCCTTGCCATGAGCTCGATCAGTTCACCTATTCGGACCCGAAGGTCGCCGCCGCTCTGAAGTCTTTTCGCAAGATCAAGGTGGATGCCACTTCCGCGGATACGGAAGAGATCCGTGATGTGACGCGCCGGTTCGATGTGTTTGGCGTGCCAACGATCATTTTCCTGGATGAAAAAGGTTCGGAAGTGCAAAGCTCTCGCATCGATGGCTTTGTCGATGCCAAAGAGTTCATGCGCATTTTACGTTCTTCTGGATTTTCGATATACGCCCCAGATTAGTTCGAGCCGTTCAGGGCCGGGGCGTGTTTTTTCAACTTTGTTGAAATTGATAACAATTGGGGCTAGGATACACCCTGCTGTGAGTTCCTAACCTCTGAGAAAGAGCCTAATGAAGATTCTCCAACGCTATGTTCTGAAAGAGCTTCTTTTGCCGTGTCTTCTCTGCTTTACGGTTCTTAGTTTTATTTTTATGGCAGGGTATCTTGTGAAGGCGGCGGACATGATCATCGGTCGTGGGGTCCCTTTCACCCAGACGCTTTACGTGATGCTGCTTATTATTCCGTCGATCATCAGCTATACCGCGCCCATGAGCCTCCTCACGGGAGTTCTGATCGTATTCGGAAGCTTTTCCCAGCACAACGAATTCCGCGCCATGAAAGCTTCCGGGGTTCATCCACTCAAGTTCATGATGCCGCCGCTTATTTTGGGATTCGCCCTGAGCATTTTGATGTTCGTTTTTAATGACCAGGTCGGGCCGATGGCCCGTTTTGAAATGCGTCGCGCGACCAAGAAAATGATCATGCAGCATCCGATGGCGTTGATCGAGGCGGGCCGTTTTGTGAGGATCAGTCCTAGCATTCTTTTTCTCACCAAACGCGTTGAGGGCGGCGAAATGAAGGATATTGTTGCCCATGAAGGTGTGGATTCCGATAACCCCGTGAGGACGATCGTTGCGGAAAGCGGCAAGATCGTAATGGATCCAAAGACCGGACATCTGGAGGTCCATCTCTTCAACGGAAGCGTTTCGGAATCGCAAGACAAAGGGATCCAGTCCGTCCAGTTCAAGACCTACAAATTTCCGACGCTGGATGAAAAAGAAATAGAAAATATGAATAAAAAGAAAAAAGACATGACCTTGGCCGAGATCCTGGTGGATGTTTCTGAGAAGACCGACAAGAAGGAGCGCCGCGCCCTCTGGGCGGTTTTCCATCAGAGGATCGCATTCGCTTTCGGATCTTTGGTGTTCGTGTTTCTCGGTATTCCGATCGCATCGATCGTCAAGCGTGGCGAGGTCGTGATCAGCTTTGGGATCTCGATGGCCGCGACTTGCGTCTATTATATTCTTTTTGCGATAGCCCAGACGCTCGCGTCGCGCGGGGGATTGCCGCCCGTGATCAGTCTTTGGCTTCCGAATGTCATCCTGATCGCGATCGGGATGGTGCTCCTTCGTAAAGCCGTTCTCTCTTAGGGGTTCTGTCGCCGTCGGACTTCGCTTGCGTCATCCCGCGTTCCCGAGCTAACACTTGATCCTCAGGTAATTCTTGACCCGGGTTTTCCAGCCTCCGAGACGCTTAGAACAATCTTTTTCGGGCGGGGCATTCTTGACCCTGTTCTCAAGGACTTTTTTGGCCGCACGAACGAATTCTTCCAGCGCTTCTTCTTTCTTCTTGGGAGTCCGCATCTCTTGGAGCACCTGAAGAAGTCCCCAGCCTTGTTTCTGAGTCCGCTCGGTTTCCAGGGTCCCTTCGCCTTTGAAATTCACGTAGTCGATCAGAGCGAACATGCCTCGAGGGGCATTCGCGATCTCTTTAAATTTCAATTCGATCTCGGGACGGTTTTCCTCCGGGACCGCTGCGAGCATCCGGGGAAGGATCCCTTTGACCCTATGGATAATAAATTGAGTTTGGAAGTTTTGGGTCTGGGCCAGGAAATCCTTTAAAACGGTCATTCGCTCGCTCGGAAGATCGTTCACGAATTCTTCGCGGTTCTGCCACGGAGCTTCGCGGGTTGGTAGAGCCTTGATCCACTCCGGGATCGCCGCTTTCTGGGCCTCCAGAAAGAACAGAAATTCCGGGAACAGCGCCTGATAAGGACCTTTTTCCCCCTGGGGGTACCAGATGAAATGTCCGAGTCCGAAGGAAGGAAAGTCCTCGTCAGCGTTCCAAGTGAGCATTCGTTCGGGACGGCTCGAACATTCGTTGAAGAAGATCATTTTTTGGAGGCAGGCCAGGTCATCGGCTGTCATCGGGGCGTCCTGAGGTTGGGCAGACCAGGACACCGGCGTGAAAAAAAACGAGAGGAGTAACAAATGCATCGCAAAGATCTTCATGGCTTTTTCGATGCCGTGCCTTTCAAAGAAATTCTTTTGATTTTTAAGAACACGTAGCGATTTTAACTTTGGATCATGCGAAATGCAATCGGAGAGTCGAAAAAAGAGTCGGAAAAAATGTTAGATCTTTAAAAGGCGGCAAAGATCGGTGGGGGTCTTGATGAGAAAATCAGGCTTCGCGGATTCCAATTCTTTCGCGGCCTGAAAAGGATTGGTGGCCATCATCGGGAAAGCGACGGAATGGATCGCAAGAGAGGCTTTCGCGCGGTTCGCCGCGAGGACATCGTCAGGGAGGTCCCCCACGTAAAGGAATTTTTTTTTCGCGCCGAGGGCCTGCGCGGTCCTGAGGATGGAAAAGGGATGAGGCTTCCGAAGGGATTCTTTCTTCTCTCGTTCTTCCTTTTTCACGTCGTCCATGGTTGTCATCGCGTCAAAGAGATCGGCAATGCCAAAATGCTTGAGAGCGTGGGAGGCTTCATAGAGCGGCCGGCCCGTCGCGATGCCGAGTTTCAGGCCATGGCTTTTGAGTTTCTCAAGGATCGGACGTTTAAAAATGAGTTTCTCGCGATGGATGAGGCCGCGTTTCTTCCAATAGCGCATTCTGTTCATCGTAACGCGCGGGAAAATATCTTTCCCAAGATAGACTTCTTGAAAGATCCGGGCCACTTTTTCGATGGTGACGGTCGTGGGGCGTCCGAAAAGCGCGGTGATGCCGGCGACCCGGAGGGGTCTCTGCTTGACGCTCTTGGCGAATTTTTCGACAGCGACCAGTTTTCTGAGCCCTTCCAGGGTCCTGTTCTTGACCGGAAGTGACAAGAGATAGACGAGTAGACCATAACAGCAGTCCCAGTCGTCGTTAAATCCGCCCAAAAGCTTGAACTGGTCCACATCCTCCGGGGTCAGCAGGCTCGGGAACTTGCCTCCGGGCGTGCGGCTGAAAAAAGGGATGGGGCCGTGTGTCAGGTAAAGCTCAACGGTGTCGCGGATAGCCTCAAGATAGGATTGACGGGTATCCACCAAGACATTATCGATGTCAAAAATGATAGCGTTCGCTTGCACTTTTTCGACAGGGGAATGTTGGACGGGTATTTTAGAAGAGACCTTCTGTTTCATGGGTTCAGTCTACGCCTTGAAGGGGGTCCTGTAAAGATAGATTTGGGCCTTCGCTTCAGAGAAGATCCGGCCATTTCTCGAAAAGGGAAGCTCTCAGAGCCGTGCGCAATTTTGACGTAATTTTAAGGGGCGACTTGCGCCATGCAGCGCTTGTGCGTTCCTAAGGAGCTGTGCTAATATACGCGGCCTTACGCTGAGGGGTGTGAGGCAGCCTCAAGCGGTATAGGACTCTGGGGGTCCTCATGCGAGCTCATTTTTCGTTTTTCTTCTTTTGAAGGTTATCATGCCGGGGTAGCTCAGTTGGCTAGAGCGAGGGACTCATAAGCCCTAGGTCGCCAGTTCAATCCTGGCCCCCGGCATTTATTTGACGGGAACAAAGATCACGCCAAAGGATCTCATGGCCCAAAGCTCACCCAGCCTTCTTTCGCGGCTTGAAACCCATCTCCTGGAAAGGGCTCTTTTCAGAAAACATCAGAAGATCCTTGTTGCCTGTTCGGGCGGCCCGGACTCTGTGGCACTCTTCTGCCTTTTGCACACCCTTGCTCCCAAGTTCCATTGGAAGCTCGGCCTCGTCCATTTCAATCATCAGCTTCGCCCCGGCGATGCGGAAAAGGACGAACGACTCGTCAAAGAGTTGGCGCGGAAACACAAAGTTCCTTTTTTCTCGGGGGCGGGGAACGTCGCCCGTGAGGCGAGACGGACCCAAATGTCTATCGAGGAAGCCGCACGAAAAATGCGTTATGACTTTTTCCTCCGCATCGCGCGAATGAAAAAATATCAAGCGGTCGCATTAGCCCATACGCGGAACGACCAGGCAGAAACCGTGCTGATGCGGGTCCTTCAGGGGACCGGGCTGAGGGGGCTTCAAGGGATCCGTGAAAAGTTTAAAAGGGAGCGCGTGACCTGGGTTCGCCCGCTCCTTGTTTTCGCCAAGAAGGAGCTGTTGCATTATCTCTCGCGAGAACGGATCCCGTTCCGGTTGGACCGATCGAACGATTCCCTGCGATTCGTCCGGAATCGTATTCGCGCGAAGCTCCTCCCGTGGCTTCAACGTGATTTCAATCCGAGGGTGGTTGAGGCTCTCGCGCGCGTTCCCACGATCGTGGCTTGGGAGAGCGCATTGATCGCGGAACTCGAAGAGAAAGCCTGGAAGAAAGTGTTCAAAAAGAAGCGTGGCGGAGAAGTGGAGCTCGACCGCCGGCTTTTCCTTAAATTCCCTGGAGCGCTTCAATTTCGCATCGTGGAAAAAGCCCTGAAGAAGCTAGACAAACGAAGCGGACTCTCGTTTGAAGCCTGGGAGCGGATCCGTCGAGGTCTCAGGCGAACTCGTTATTGTTGTTCGCTTCCCAAAGACATTGATCTTGCGCTAACCTCCAAAAAGGTAACGATTTACAAGAAGTTCTGGCGCGTATAATCCGATTTGATATCTTGAATTCTGCGTGCTAAACTACGGCTCCTTTTTTCTGTAAAAAAACAATCGAGATCCGTGATTTTTATGACGACTCCTGCCACTGGTAAGCCCAAAAAGAGCGCACCGAGACCCAAGGACGGTAAGAAACCGCCCGTCCCTCAAGGGGAACCAGACCGGAAACGGTTGTTCGCGCTTTTTCTGATCCCGCTGGCGATCTTTCTCGTGCTTCAGGTCTTTGTATTCCCGGGCTTCGAGCTCAAGGAGATCAGCTATTCCGAATTCTACAGGATGCTGACGCGCAATCCCGAGACCGGCGAGATCCTTTCCTGCGAGTTGGTGGATAATGTGATCCAGGGGAAGCTCACCACGCTTTCTTATTTTCAGGTCCATATTCCCTTCAATGATCCGGAGCTCCTTCCACTGATCCGGAAGAACGTCGCGAATTTCACGATTAGTCCGCCGCAGACTTTTTGGCGTAATTTCTTCGCGGGAATATTCCCGACGCTTCTTTTGATCGGGTTTTTCTGGTTTTTCGTCTACCGTGGCGTCCAGCAAGGCGGTGGCAAGGTCTTCTCGTTCGGAAAATCACGCGCCAAGCTCGTCGATAAGGAAAAAAGCCCGATCACGTTCAAGGATGTGGCGGGCGTGGATGAGGCCAAGGATGAATTGCAGGAGATCATCGAATTCTTAAAAGACCCTCCCCGGTTCCAGAAACTTGGCGGGAAGATCCCCAAAGGGGTTCTTTTAATGGGACCTCCGGGAACGGGGAAGACGCTTCTCGCGAAGGCGGTGGCCGGCGAAGCCGAGGTTCCTTTTTATTCCATCAGTGGGTCGGATTTTGTGGAGATGTTCGTCGGTGTCGGCGCCGCGCGCGTGCGGGATCTTTTTGAGCAAGCTAAACGTGCGGCCAAGGCCGGCGGTAAAGGCGCGATCATTTTTATCGATGAGATCGACGCGGTAGGCCGTCAGCGTTTTGCCGGGATCGGCGGCGGACATGATGAACGCGAACAAACCTTGAACGCGCTTTTGGTGGAAATGGACGGATTCGACACGCATATCGGTGTGATTCTGATCGCATCGACCAATCGTCCGGATGTGCTCGATCCCGCGCTTCTCAGGCCGGGACGCTTCGACCGCCAGGTCGTGATCGAACGGCCCGATATCAAGGGACGTGAAGAAATTTTGAAAGTTCACGCCAAAGGCGTGCGGCTTGGACCGAACGTCGACCTTGCGAAGATCGCGCGGCAGACCCCCGGTTTTTCAGGGGCGGACCTTGCGAATCTCGTGAACGAAGGCGCTCTTCTCGGCGCGCGGCGGAAACTGGAATTTGTGGGTCAGCCTGAGCTGGAACAATCCATCGAGCGCGTGATGGTCGGGCCGGAGCGCAAGAGCCGCGTTATTTCTAAGCGTGAAAAGAAGATCAAAGCGGTTCATGAATCCGGACATACCTTGATCGCGTTGCTACTTCCCGGAGCCGATCCGGTGCATAAAGTTTCCATTATTCCTCGAGGGTATGGCATTGGAGGCTACACGCTCCAAGTCCCGGACGAGGATCGTAATTTGATCACCCAGACCGAGATCCTGGATCGTATCACGGTGCTTCTGGGCGGCCGTGTCGCGGAACAGATCTACTTTAAAGAAATTTCTTCCGGTGCCTCGGACGATCTTGAGAAGGCGACGCATTACGCGCAGACCATGGTCTGTGAGCTTGGCATGAGCGACAAGCTTGGGCACCTGACGTTCGGCAAAAAGGACCGGCAGGTTTTCTTAGGCCGCGATCTGATGCGCGAAAAAGATTATTCCGAACAGACGGCGGTCTTGATCGATGGCGAGGTCCGCAGGATCGTGGATGGTTGTTACGCTCGGGCGACCGAACTTCTGAAACAGAACCAGGATAAGCTCATCCTTCTGATGAACGTGCTGCTTGAAAAAGAAGTGATCGATGCCGACGAGATCAAAAAGATCACCGGACTCCAAGGGGTTTCACTTCCCGAGAACGGGAATGGGGTTCCAGAGATCGGAAAGCCCATCGCTTGATCTGGAAGATCCGTCAGAGCGCCGTTTCTTTTAGCCGGACCCTTCTCATGGGGATCCTGAACATCACGCCGGATTCTTTTTCTGACGGCGGTCGTTACCTGGAACCGGAGGCCGCCAGCGCGCGGGCCTTAAAGCTCGTGGGGGACGGGGCGGATATTCTGGATCTGGGAGCCCAGTCCACGCGGCCGGGAGCCGCATCGGTCACCGAACGTGAAGAATGGGAGCGACTCCTGCCGGTCTTGAAACGGATCCGCAGAGAAGTCGCGGTGCCGATCTCGATCGATACGGTCAGTCCGGAAGTCGCTAGAAAGTGTCTTGAGGCGGGCGCCGATATCATCAATGACGTGAGTGGGCTCAAACGCTCCGGGCCTGAGATGGTGAAGGTCGTAAAAAAGTTTTCCGCGGGACTTGTCATGATGCACAGTCGCGGGAACCCGGAAACGATGCAGACCTTGACGGAATACGGCGATCTTGTGAGGGACGTCATGAACGAGCTTCGCGAAAGTGTCCGGATCGCCGTGGACGCCGGGATCGAGGCCGAGAGGATCGTGGTTGATCCGGGGCTTGGTTTCGCAAAGACCGCGGAACAGAACATTGAAATTTTAAGAAATATAAGAACATTTCACGAACTCGGTTTTCCGGTGCTTGCGGGGCCCTCCCAAAAGTCTTTTATCGGGAAAGTGACGGGTCGCGAGACGGAAGCCCGGGTTTTCGGAACTGCGGCATGCGTTGCGGCATGTGTCAGGGCGGGTGTTCAGATCCTCCGGGTGCATGAGCCGGGCGCGATGCGGGATGTTGTTCTTATGACAGAAGCCATCAGAGGAGATTAACCCCGTTAGAGTCTCAAGTGACCTTGGCGGGAGACGTAGAATATTTTTTAAAGATTTTACAGGTTAAACATTTTTTAAATTCAGTAAAGACTCTAACGGGGTGAATTATGTCAGGACATTCAAAGTGGGCGAGTATCAAACATAAGAAGGCCATCGTGGACGCCAAACGCGGCCAGGTCTTTACGAAGTTCATCCGCGAGATCACGGTTGCGGCGAAAACGGGGGGCGGGGACCTGAACACCAACCCGCGGCTTCGTACCGCTATCCAGTCCGCCAAAGATTCCAACATGCCGGCCGACAACATCGAGCGCGCGATCAAAAAAGGAACGGGTGAGTTGGAAGGCGTGACCTACGAGGAGATCTCCTACGAAGGGTTCGGGCCCGAAGGCGCGGCAGTGCTAGTGGCGTGTCTTACGGATAACAAGAACCGGACCGCTTCCGAGATCCGGAGCCTCTTTAACAAGAACGGTGGCAATATGGGAAGCGCCGGCACCGTGGCGTGGATGTTCGAGAAGAAGGGTTTTATCGTGATTCAAAAAAGCGCGACGACCGAAGATCAGTTGATGGAGCTCGCGATCGGCGCCGGGGCTGAAGACATGACCTCGACCGACCAGATGTTCGAAGTGACGACCGCGCCCCAGGACCTCTGGACGGTCCGGGAGGCGATTGAAAAAGCGAAGATCAAGATCGAAAGCGCGAATCTCACCATGATCCCCAAGAACCTCGTCAGTGTTTCGGCGGATACCGGCCGCAAGGTGGTGCATCTGATCGGGGCGCTCGAGGAGCACGACGACGTTCAAAATGTTTATTCGAATGCGGATATCCCGGAAGAAGTGATGAAGGAATTGGCCGGTTGAGTTCATTCAGAACAGATTTTCAAAGGGGACAGGCATTGACTGAATGCCTGTCCCCTTTTTCCTTTGGGGAGTATCTATGCGCGTGATGGGTGTTGATCCCGGCACTCACCGGACGGGTTTTGGGATCCTGGAGTCCAACGGCCGGGACTACAAGATCGTGATCTGCGGCACCATCCGTGCCGCTTCCAAAGACCCGATCGCCAAACGCCTTCTTCATATTTTTGAATCCCTTCAGAAAAATATCCTTAGTTACAAGCCCGATGTGGTGGCGCTTGAGACGCTTTTTTTCGCCAAGGACATCCGCGCTGTCGAGCGGATCGGCGAGGCGCGGGCCTGCGCCATGCTCGCGGCTTCTAAACAAGGCATTGAAGTGATAGAATACGCCCCGACCGCGGTAAAAAAATCGGTCACGGGTAACGGCCGCGCGGCGAAGCAGCAGGTGCAATTCATGGTCAAGAGGCTCTTGAATTTGACGGAGGCGCCGGCGCTCGATGCCTCGGACGCCCTAGCCATCGCGATGTGTCATTTGCATTCTTCCAAACGAAAGGTTTTATGTACCACTACTTGAACGGAAAGATCTCGGAGAAAACGCCGGTCGCGGTGATCCTGGACGTGAACGGGATCGGTTACGAGGTCCGCGTGTCGCTTTCCACGTTCTCGAGCCTTCCGAACCTCGGTGAGAGCGTGAAACTTTTTACGCATTTTGTCGTGCGCGAGGACGCCCAGTTGCTTTACGGTTTCGCGACCGAAGAAGAACGCGAAGCCTTCCGGCTTCTTATTTCCATTTCCGGGATCGGGCCGAAGCTCGCGATCACGCTGCTTTCCGGCGTCACGCTTCCGGAACTGAAACGCGCGATCCAGGAAAAGAACATTCCCGTGCTGACTGCCATTTCCGGCATCGGGCAGAAGACCGCCGAGCGTGTGATCATTGAGCTCAAGGACAAGATCGGCAAGGCGGAGATCTCGGCCGGTCAAGAGCTGATCCATGACGCGAGCGTTTCCGACCAAATGGTCGAAGATTCGATGCTAGCGCTAGTGTCGCTGGGTTATACCAAACCCAAGGCCAAGGACGCCATCCAAAAAACGTTGAAAGCCTTGCAAGGGAAGAAGCCATCCGTGGAAGAGATCATCCGCGCGGCGCTGAAGCACGTATAGTACAGTCGTGAGTCCTGAGACTGGAGTTCGGAGTAAAAGTTTTTTCTCCCAACCCCGAACTCATTACTCCGAACTTGGAGTCATATGGTAGACGACAGAATGCTAGATCAGGAATTCAAGCCGGAAGAGGTCGAGATCGAGGTCACACTCCGTCCGGCCACGCTTGATGAATTCATCGGCCAAACGCAGGTGAAGGAGAACCTCAAGGTTTTCGTGGAGGCCGCGCTCGGCCGCCAGGAATCGCTCGATCACATCCTTCTTTTTGGGCCTCCGGGGCTCGGGAAAACGACGCTCGCCAATATCATCGCCAATAAGATGAACGCCAAGATCCATCAGATCTCAGGGCCCGTGCTCGAGCGGGCAGGGGATCTGGCCGGCATTCTCACGAACCTCGAAAAAGGGGA
>JAZDJU010000036.1:0-4083 GCA_043803685.1 Candidatus Omnitrophota bacterium | reverse complement strand
ATCGTTTTTGACCGTTTTTCTGATTTCGTGTCCCGGCATCTCAACGTTCAGCTTGGATGGCTTGGCTGGATGGATCTCGCGGACCCCGAGCGACATTTTTCGGCGGCTCTTCATCCCGAGCTCCTCAAGTACCAGTCTTGGAATCCTAAGCCCAGCCTTCAGAAATTTGTAGTGGCCGGATGGATCGAATCGATCGAGCAAAAAGTGGCCCGAGAAGTTCCTCTCGAGGTGTTGCCATGATCGCGACGCAGGAGCGCGTTGATCGCGGGGAGATCTTCCAATCGATCCGCTCTTCGATCCAGGAGCTTCATGCCGACAAGGTGATCCTCGAAGATGTGAATGGCACCCCCTTTCTTTTTAAAAGCAGGGATGCGCAGATCTGGGCGCGTATCTTCTATCGATCCATGCGCGATTATTCTGTGGAGGAATTGCAACGGGAGATCAAAAAGCTTTGGGTGTTGATGCCTAACGACGCGGTGCTCTATCTTTTTTATCCGGAGTTGGATCGCCAGCAGATCTTCAAGATGAACGGATTTAGTGATCGTTTAAGCTTTTTTGAATATGCCGGCCTTTTTAGCCCCGATAAAGAAAAGGCCGGTGTCCGGATTTGCAAGTGGATCCCATCCTCCATCCCCATTTTCACCCCCACTCAGGAGGTGGAAGCGTCTTCACGCGTGCGACCTCTCGTACGGAGTTGTTTTCAAAACGCGCGGCTTACGTCGCAGGAAGTCGCGGGACTCGCAGAGTTGTCCCAGGCCTTACATCGGGCCTAAGACTCTTTTTAGACTTCCGTTAACCGCCCGTTTCGTTGGTCACTTTCATTGACAATGCCTCCCAAAACGATAATAATGACTCGACTTTTTTACCCCACAACGTCTCCAAAGGAGAGCGACCATGGCCAATAACAACAAGAAGAAAGAAGATGTCCAGGAGAAGATTCTCGATGTCGACGCGAGTATGCAGGGGACCATTGCGTTCAAGGACCCCGTGAATTTGCGGATCAACGGAAGCTTCGAAGGGAAGCTGGATGCGCGGGGAAATCTTACCATCGGGGAAAATGCCAAGGTCACTGCCAATATTCATGGCGACAATATCGTCATCGCCGGAAAAGTGACAGGGGATGTCATTGCGCTACGGAGTCTTTCTCTTCTCGGAACAGCGACGCTCAAAGGGAACCTTACCACCCCGCGTTTGAGTATCGGCGAGGGGGCGATCCTCCAAGGGATCGTGAGTATGCAGGGTCTTAGCGCTCCTAATGGATCGGACGTTTTTCTTACTCTGAAGGATGTCTCTCAGTATTTGGAGGTGGAAGCCCGCATTATCGAAGAGTGGGCGCATTCCAAGAAGATCCCGGCACGTTTTGATAATGGTCACTGGGTTTTCAACAAGACCGAGGTGGACCAGTGGATCCAGCGTGAAAAGGCTTCCGTCTAACACGCTACGCTGCGGCCATAAGATTACCCCCGGTCACAAGGCCTGGGGCATTGAGGCGACTGTTCTCTCATGAATAATATGCTGACCCTCGACGAAGTGAAAAACTTTCTCGAGGTGGAACAACAGGTCATCGAGAAGTTCATCCAGGATGGGGCTTTGCACGCCTACAAGATCGGGGGCGTGTATATTCGCTTCCGCAAAGAAGAAGTCCTCGGCCTTAAATATGATGTTCTCTTGAAGAAGAAAAAGTCCGTTGCTTCCAGTTCCCTGGGGCAGCGATTATGGGATTTCTGGCGCTTTAATAATTTCTACATCATCTCCGTGATGATCATCGGAGCGTTGGTGTATTGGTTTTTTCATAGCACGACAGCTTCCTAGGACCGATATTTTGAAGATCTTTCAAGGCATCGATCTCGTCAAGATTGACAGGATCGAGCGGCAGATCAAGCGACCTACCGGCCGGGCGTTTTTGGACCGTGTGTTTAGCGTTGAGGAGCAGGCTTACTGCGATAACAAACGCATGAAGTACGAACACTATGCGGCCCGGTTTGCAGCGAAAGAAGCGGTTCTAAAAGCGCTGAAGGTTCGTCCTAAAAAGAATCGCTCGCTTACAGGGATCGAAATCGGGCGCGAAGCCAGCGGGAAGCCGGTCGTTTTGTTGAGTCCCCAATGCCATAAGCAGTTCCGCATTCCTGCGCAAGCGCAGATCGAACTGTCCCTCGCGCACGAACGTGAATATGCGATCGCAACTGTCGTGATCGTGGTTCCCTAAAAGATAACAGGATGATTGAGGGAGTCGATGAAACGAAGAACACTTATTATTAACGCCGATGATTGCAATCTGACCTCCCAGGTGACGGAGGCCATTGTGAAGGCTCATGAGAACGGGATCGTGACCAGCACGACCTTTTTGGTGAATCTTCCTGTGGAGGTAGCGGTGGTCCGGGAACTTCTGTCCAAGAAGAATCTGGGGGTGGGACTTCACTTGAACGTTACGTTGGGAAAACCTGTGGCGCGACCTCAACTGATCGGTTCACTGCTTCAGAAGGACGGGCGTTTCAAGAAAAAAGACCAGTATCCCGAAAAGAAATTGCCGCTCGTTTCCGAGATTACGGAAGAATTCAAGGCCCAACTCCAGAAATTCGTGAAGATCTTTAAACGACTTCCGACCCATGTGGACGTGCATCATCACATGCACGATTTCCGTCCCTTCCTGGAAGCGCTTGCGGTGATCGCCCGGAAACACAAACTGCCGATCCGCTGGACGCGGCTCCTCACGGAACCGGAGATCAAGCGAGAACATAAGGATCTTAAGACCACGGACCATTTTTACGGCAATCTGGATCCCCACACGTTTTGGACCGAAGAGGTGCTGAGGCATTTACTTTTCACGCTACCGGAGGGAGCAAGCGAGATCATGTGCCATCCGGGTTGGGTGGACGATGAACTTTATTCGATCAGTTCGCTCACGATCCCGCGGGAGAGGGAATACCAGCTTTTTAGTTTGAAGGAATTGCGCAGGTACATCGACCATCTTGGGATCCAACTGGCACACTTTGGGTGTTTGAGCAAGAAACGCTGAAGAAGTGACTGGGGCGTGAAAGCGATCCGGACCGTTCGGCGAAAAATTATTTAACGATCGTGCCGTCCAGTGTTTCGAAGATGATCGTCACAAGATTGTGACATTTGGGGCATTTGATCTGCTTAAAAGCCTGGATGTTGTCATGCTTGGGGCGGTACATGATCGAGAGGATCTTGGTGACGAAGCTGGCTTCGCTGCCGGACCATTGACAGGCAGGACAGTTATAAGCTGATTTCATCGGAACCTCTCGTTTGTGTTGTACGACTTCGCTGCGCATAAAAATCATCGGCTAAGCCGCCTAAAACTTTAAAGGTGTTTGATTTTTCAAGGGTATTCTAAAAGGGAGCGGGGGACACTATGAAAGTTGGAATGATCGGTCTTGTGCTAATGTTGATGCTGGGTCTGTTGCTTCCTTCTGTTTGTGTCGCCGAGGAGCAGGGTTATTTCGCCCAAATGGGACAGTCCCTGGCCCGGGGGAGCAAGAATTTCGTGAGTTTTCCCTGGGAGATCCCTTCGACGATCGCGCGCTACGATCAGAAGACCGATGGCAACCCTCGTTTTTTTCGTGACGTTGCGGGTTTTGTGGATGGGACCTTCCGGTCCGTGACAAGATTCGGTTGCGGCGTCTGGGACATTTTCTTTTCCATCGTGCCTGGGCAGCAAAATGAACTGCCTCTTAAGCCCGAGACTTTTTTCTAGGTTCTCGAACCCTTTTCTTGTAAATCCGCAGCATCTTCAGTAGAATACCGCCTCCCGTTTATTGGCGGGTTGGCAGAATCCGTTTTTTTGTCGATTTTTGTGGGCCGGTAGTTCAGTTGGTAGAACGCTACAATGGCATTGTAGAGGTCAAGGGTTCAACTCCCTTCCGGTCCATTCTTTTCTTCCTCTGTATTTCCAAGGAGTTACAATCTTTCCCAGGCCCGGTGCCGTTCACCAATTTGGTGCTGGGTGTCCAATAGGTGTCCAAGCGCTCGATGGCGGCCTGCTTGAAGCCGGGGGAGAGGTGGGCGTACCGCAGGGTCATCTTGAGGCTCTTGTGCCGCAAGAGTTCCCTTACCGTGTTCAGA
>JAZDJU010000035.1:0-4554 GCA_043803685.1 Candidatus Omnitrophota bacterium | reverse complement strand
CACAAGCACTCCGGGCCCCACCGTCCGTATCAAGAAATCCCCGATCCCTCTCAAGAAGGAATCCAGGTCTGACTCCGCGTTCGCTTCCGCGAACGCCACGGTCGCCTGAAGCATCAGAAAAAACGCCGGGACCAGGACCCTCAAAATCTTTTGCCGTAATTTGTCGTTCATCGTTCTCCTCCCGCGATAGTGAGGGGGGCGCTTTAACCGGCTCTTTGGGCCTTGGGCCCTTTGCCGCATAAGCGGGGCCGTGCACCCCCCTCATGGGAGATCGAGTTACGACAGGGGCATTCACGCTTAGCGAACATTTTTATACTGAAAATATTTTTTTCAGCGTCCGCGAGAGGACCCGCTGCACGCTCCTTTCCGTTCTCCCAAACATCCCGGCGATCTCTCTCACGGAGAGCCCTTCACGGTATCGAAGCTTGAGAATTTTCTTCTGTTTCCGGGTGAGTCTGTGAAACGCGGCTTTTTTGAGGTAGAGCATCCCGCGCCTCCGTTCCGCCAAACCGCGGACAAAGGCTTCCCTTGCATTCTGCCGAAGCCGCTGGACCGTTCTTGGGGAGATCCCCAGAAGACTCGCCACCTCGCTTTCCTGAAGCCTTTTTCCGTAACAAAGCCCGTAAACAAGAGCTTGGCGCGGCGTGAGAGCCCCATCCTTGACGAGAACGTTCAGCGTGCGATTCCCGCGCTTCAGGTCCATAACCCGTTCTTTTTTCTCTTCGGCGGCGATCAAACCGTCGAGCGGGGTCTTTGAACGTTCCGCTATTTTTTTTCGGATCTCCAGCTCAAAGGGCGCCATGGCGGGCATGGTCCCGATGTCCTCGACCCGCATGAAATCAGTCGAGATCTTTTTTGACCGGATCTTGATTCTTTTCGGGTGCGGCTCTTCATGCTTCCCGTCCTCTCGTTCCTCTTGCATGGTCTTCTCGCTTTCCGCCGCGAGAGGACTGAAACGAAAAGAAAAAAAGCGGACAGCAAGGGAGAGCCGTCCGCTTTAAAAAACACGTCAAACCTGGAAGGGACACACCCTGGACGTGCGGAAAAACAAAAAAAGATTTTTATGGGGAGAAGGTGTTACGTGGGATATTCAAAAGAGGTGGGCTGAAAATGGACACACACCAAGCGTGACACGGAAACTCTCCGCGCTGCCGCCCGTTCCAGCCCCTAAGCGGCACTTGGGGGTAAGTCCGGATCGAAGCATCTCTATGGACGCCTGCCCCCGGTCTTACCTCTCACAATCTTTTGATCAATTGTGAGGTGTCATGCGCGCGTTCAGCAGGAAATATCCAGTGAACGCCGCGCCTCGAATAGATCCGGCTCGGTATGTCCGGATCTGTTTGAAACCTTACCCGCTCAGATGTAATACGTCAAGAAAGCCGCTTTTTCATTTAAGTAAGCCTGCACAAGCTGTATCAATTTATAGCCCTTTTGAGCCTCAAAAAACGCCCTTATGGGCGGAGGATCGCTCTCCCCCGCCCATAACCCGATCCCTTACTTTTTCCGTATCTGTTTTGAGATCCTTTCGATAGTCCTCATGCCGGAATCGACCTTATTGGGGATCGTCTCCCAGCCAAAGGATTTTCCCGGTTCTGGAGCGCTCCCGTAAAGAGGTGCGGAAAAAGGAGCTTGCCGTGTCCCTCCCGGGTCAGGCGCGCTTTGAGTGAAGGCCTTCCATCCCGCAATCATCGGCTTCCACACGAACACCGCAAGAAAGATCCACGGTAGAAGCCATAATCCGTAACGGAGGCACACACCCGCCACTTTCAGGATCGCGAGCAAAACCCGTTTATGGAACCGGAACATGGCTTTTAATTCTTCCCTGATTTCTTTCATCATGATGCGTTCTCCTTTCAATCTTCGCCTTCCAGCATGACAGTGATTACGGGCTCCGGCGTGTCTCCCGGGCCGCACTTCGCCCACATCGGAACAGGCTCAGGCGCCGCCCCGTCTTTCATCAGAAACAGAGGCTCGAAATGGACCTTATCCCCGCCCGCCGCCCGGATGCCCGTCTTAAAGATCATAAGCATGTCCCACAACCGTCCGTTCAAGTCCTGGCCACAAGCCGCCGTATCGCTCAGAATGCCGAACACCGCCTGCGTAACGGCCACGGGATAACGGATCCCCGCTTCCCGTGCTGCGGCAGAGACATCGACAAGAACGCCGTCTTCCAGCGCCTGCTCCCGGGTGTATCTGAAGACCAGCTCCGCGTCACCCATGGGACTGTTCATCTTTTTCCTCCTTTTTTGTGGCGATCCCGGCAAACCGAAGATCCGTCGCGTCCTTCGCCTTATACGTCAAATGGTGCAAGTGCAGGTTCCCGGTCTCCATGTCCTTTAATTGAGCCGCGATGCTCGCTTTGTGGACCGTCTGGTACTCAAGCTCCCGTTCACTGAATTGCGCTTCAAATTGTTTGATCCATTCCCTGAGTGTCATAGCTTCTGCCCCTTTCTGTGGATGGTATTGCTTCAATTGAATCCAGCGTGGACACACGGAAGACGGGACAGGGTTGTCCCGAGCTCCCGCGTGTCCGTCCACTGCCAATCAACCTCCGACGAAAGACTTTCTCCGGCCCCGGCTGTTTCCTCCTGAGAGCGTCTCCAGTTTCTCTTCAAGACATTGCAGTTCGTTTTCTTCTCCGGTCATCAGATCGTCTTCCTCCGCGGCGGCGATGCGCTCGCGGAGATTCTGGATCCGTTCAGAAAGACCTCTTAACGATTCACTACGCGTCATGGGGAATCTCCTTTCCTAAGTAAAAAAACGGGGGAAAGACCGCCCCCGTTCCATTTATCTGGTTTGAGTTGTTAAAGGTCCGGCTTCGAGATCAGGATTTACATCTCCCCCTCGCCTCCCACGAACTGCGCCGAACCATGAGTTCCGGCATGGCTTCCAAAGCCGTCATCGTCCTGCCAAGACAGAGGCGCCCCCGGCAGCGGATCTCTTTTTCAAGAGCCCGGAGAATTCCGAGAAGTTGATGGTGAACTCTTTTTTTCAGGATCAGTCGCATGAAATCCCCTCCTTTCGTTTTTGATGGGTTTAGAGCTGACTTCGTTCCGAGAAACTGAAGTACTGGTTTTCGCCGATGATGATGTGATCGAGAATCCTGATCGAGACCGTCTGGCAGGCGGTCTTGATCTTCTGCGTGATCTCGTAATCCTCGCGGCTGGGTTCGGTTTTCCCGGAAGGGTGGTTATGGACCAATACAAGGCTCGACGCGTTTTGAAACAGAGCCTCTTTGACTATTTCGCGGGGATGCACAGCCGCCTCATCAATCGTCCCGAAGAACATGTCCTTCTCCCCCAGGATCTTTAAACCCTTGTCGAGAAAGATCACCTTAAAGACCTCCCGCTTAAGGTCCCGGAGACTGACCGTGAGGTAATCGGTGACCGCTTGGGGACTCCGGACGAAGTTCTGGCCGATCATCCCCTGCTTTAAGACGCGCCTCCCGACCTCCCGCACCGCCTGAAGCACCACCTGCTGCGATTCAGGAAGATCCCTGAGATCAAAGAGCTGCCTGAGGCTCCCGGCCTTACTCAGTAGCTCCAGGGCAACACCGACTTCCGTTTGCTCGTACGTGCATTTCTTCAGGATGAGAGAGAGAAGCTCCGCATCAGAGAGGACCTCGATCCCTTTCTCCCGAGCTCTCGCCGCAGGCCGTTCGCTTTCCGGCCAATCTCTCACCGATAATTTTTTGCGCATGACGACGCCTCCTTTAAAAACGCAAAAAGAGGCGGACTCCCTTCTCAAGGGAATGCCGCCTCTTTAAGTTTCGCGTTGGGTTGATGGGTATGTTCTAGCGGATCACGATCTCCCAACCGTTTTTTTGAAACCGGGAAATCAGTCCCGCGTGTTTTTCGAGATCATTTCTTCGAACGATCAGCTTCATGGGATCCACCTCCTTTCAAAAAAAATGGGGAGACAGCCCGGAAAAGGCGCCGTCTCCCCTCTCTTTTTTTAATTTTCGTGCGGTTTTTTTACGCCGCGTGATCAGCCTCGGTCCTCATCAGCCCCATGATCACTTCGTCAAGCGAGCCCTCGAGGATCGTCACGCCCTTCCGCTTGGACGGGATATAAGCACCGTCCTTCTGGAAGAACTTCCGGATATCCACGAACGTGTTCTTGGCTCCACTGCCTTTGGAGATCCGGTAATGCTCGGTCGCAGAGATCAAAACGTCGCAGACCTTCACGCTCCGGAACTGTTCTCCCTTGGGACACTCGACCCCTGAGGCCTTACGAGCCAAAATAAGCCCCGCGATAATGTCCTCTCGGAGCTTCTCCGGGAAACACACTCCTTTCGTCGTCGGAACGAGAAGAGTGGCGTCCGCTTTGCTTCTGAAGAAGATCCTCAGATCGAAATAACACACGCCCTTGTATTCGCTTCGGGAAACACGGTAGACGTCGTTATCCGACCTTGGGACATCGCAGAGGACCACGTTTTGAGTCTGTTCGTTCTTAATTGCAGTTGTTGTTTCCATGTGAGTGTTCTCCTTGTTTGTGGTTAAAGTTGAAATGCACTGGGTAAAACGGTGTTGTCTTGGGTCACCTCCTGTGGGA
>JAZDJU010000034.1:0-51592 GCA_043803685.1 Candidatus Omnitrophota bacterium | reverse complement strand
CAGTGCTTTTTTGAGCATTCTTAAGGGCCCTTTATTGAACGGTTTCAATAAACTCAGTTCAAAATAGCGCTATCATACTGGAAATAAGATAGTTACGAAATTAGCGAGCAACACTTTTTGACCATTATGCGCATTGCGAGGCCGCCGCAAGCGAGCCGTGGCAATCTTGCTTTATCGAAACGAGATTGCTTCGCACTTGTCCTCTTTTGAAAATATGAGAGACAAGTGCTGCATTGGCTCCCAGTATAAATTTTAAGAAAGCCAAGCGCTTCGCCCGCAATGACGAATAGATTCCAGAAATAGCGGAAGACCTTGGGTGGAGGGGGATCAAATGAAAAGGCGTTGTCCCGGGCTTGCGCCAGAAACAACGCCTTCGCGAAGCGAATTTTCTTAGTTAGAACTATCCGCGCTCGTCTTTGCCGCCTTGCCCGCTTTCGCTTTGGCGGTCTTGCTGGCCTTGGATTTCTTGGAAGTCGATTTCGAGCTCTTCTTGGAAGAGGATTTCTTCTCGGAATTCTTCGAGGATTTTTTCTTCGACTTCTTTTTCTTGGATTCTTTTTTCGCTTCCTTCGTTTCTTCCGTTTTCTTTGTTTCCTGAACCGCGGCCGTCGTCTCAGTCGTCGTTACGGGAACGGAAGCGCTTGGGGTCGCGGGCACTGTCCCGGTCGTCTCGCTACCCGTCGCGTAATTCGTAAAACTGTCATCGGTCATGATCGTCTGGGAATCCGGGGTAACCATCGGGTCCAGGTCTTCGGTGATCTCCGCGCGTACGTTCGGAGCTCCCAGGGTCAAAGCGGCCAGGATCATGATCGAGATCGATACTTTTTTCATCAAAATTCTCCTTGAAGGTTAATGACTGTAGTACTTTTTAAATAGCGAGATAACCGACTTTAACGGCATAGCGGATCAAGGTCTTGAGGAAAGCGTGGTCGGTCTTCGGCATCGGGATCCCCGTTCCGCGAAGGATCTCCCGGGTATTCGTGGTATCGAACGTCAACTGCCCGTTCAAATAACCGAGGTACGGTTCCAACATCGCGAACACCATCTGCTCCTGCTCTCCCATCTTGCTTTTCTTGAAATGCTTGGGATCGATCACCTCGATCGGAGGAATGGCCGAATACTCCTCTTCTCCGACACGCAAAAGCATGCCGATCGAAGGCGGCTTGGGAGACACCACGTGAAAAGCCTTATTGATACTGCGCGGGTCTTTGACGATCGCGCAAGTGGCGCGGATCACAAAATCGATGGGCACGATATTGAACGTATTCTCGCGATGCGTGGGGATCTTGGAGAGCACCCCGTGGGCGAAAAGCTTGATGAAGGGATAGATCACGTTGAAATCCGAAACCTCGCCGGTCTCGGAATGTCCCACGACAATACTGGGACGAATGATCGTGACCGGAAGACCCTTCGCCATCGCTTCGCGCACCTTGGTTTCGGCCTTGTATTTGCTCGACTCATAATAATTGGCGAAGACAGGCTTGGTTGGAAGTTCATCCTCTTTGGAACAATGGTTCCACACGCTCCCGGCCACAAAAGCCGTGCTGAAATAGATGAACCGTTCGAGCTTCCCCTTCTTGCGACGGTCCCAGGCCAGCTCCAGCGCGTGCTCCGTGCCGCCGACATTGATCTGCTGACATTCCTTTTCGGTCCCGTTCAGAGCGGTAAGCGCCGCGATGTGGTAGAACACTTTGCATTCGCGTTCGAGGTATTCGAGGTCGGCCTTCTTGATGCCAAATTTGTGATGGGTCACATCCCCTTCGATCACATGCACGCGAGAACCCAGATGCGAATCGATACCGACCGACTTGAGCACTTTTTTGACGCGGTCGGCATGAGAAGTACGATTTTTCGCGCGGGCCAGAAGCGCGATCTCGGAGCGCGTGGTCCGGAGCAGTTCCTTCACGAGGTCCTGCCCAAGCACGCCTGTCGCGCCGGTCATAAAGATCAGATCATGTGCCATCATATCTCCTTAAAGCCAAACAAATGTTCTGTCCCCCGAACCCGAACGAATTGGAAAGCGCCACATGAACGTCCGAGCGCCGTGCCGTATTCGGCACATAATCCAGATCGCAATCAGGGTCCGGTTCCTCGTAATTGATCGTGGGAGGGATCACGGAATCGCGCATGGCCATCAAACAAATGATCGCCTCCACTCCGCCCGCCGCCGCGATCATGTGTCCCAACATGGATTTCGTCGAGCTCACAGGGATCTTCGGAGCGTGCTCGCCCATCACTTTTTTGATGACGAGGGTTTCCAGCGAGTCATTCACTGCGGTGGAAGTGCCGTGCGCATTGATATAATCAATATTTTGGGGCTTAACGCAAGCTTTTTCCATCGCGATCTCCATCGCACGCGCCGCGCCACGGCCTTCGGGGTCCATATCCGTGAGGCGATACGCGTCTGCCGTCGAGCCATAGCCCACGATCTCTCCGTGGATCGGGGCCTTGCGCTTGCGCGCGTGCTCCAGTTCCTCCAGGATCAGCACCCCCGCGCCTTCTCCGATCACGAACCCGTCCCGCTTTTTGTCGAAGGGCCGCGACGCCTTCTCAGGATCATCGTTACGGGTGGAAAGCGCCGTGAGTAAACTGAATCCCGCCACGCCCATGGGATAGATCATGGAGTGAGAGCCGCCGGCCATCATGACATCGGCGTCCCCGCGACGGATCCATTCAAAGGCCTCGCCCACCGCCTGCGACGATGCCGCGCACGCCGTGAGACAATTCGAGACCGGCCCGCGAATATCAAAGAGACGCGTCAGATGCGTCACGGTCATGAACGGCTGATTCTCAAGCTCCCGAAGAGCGCTCATGTTCTTGCTTGCATGCTCAAGGTATTTCCCCTTATCCACAACCTCCGAGGCATCTTTCGTAAAGGACGCCACCATGGTCTTGATGAAGGGAGCAAAATCGATTCCGCTATCACCAGCGCCAAAATAAATGCCAAAACGATTCGGGTTCACGGCTAGCGGCTCAAGCATCGCGTCCTTATAAGCTTCGGCCGCGGCCTGGAGCGCGAAAAAAGTGCTCCGTCCCGCGCACGCGAGTGGAGGATTCCGCTCAAGCCATTTTTCGAACGAGAACCCCTTCACCTCCGCCGCGATGCGCGTCGGAAAACGGCTCGCGTCAAAAAGCGTAATGGGACCGATCCCGGATTTTCCGCGCGTCAGGCGAAGCCAGGTATCGCGCACCGAATTCCCAAGGGGCGTCACAGCGCCCGTTCCCGTTACCACCACTCGACGCTTTACCATTTTTTGAACACCAACGACGCGTTCTGGCCACCCAACCCGAAGGTATTGAGGACGGCCACGTTCACTTCGCAGGACACGGCCCGGTCCCTCACGAACGGCAACGCGCATTCAGGATCCGGACTTTCAAGATTCGTCACCGGCGGCACCTGCCCTTTTTTTGTGGTGAGCGCCGCGACCACGGCCTCCACGCTCCCGGTCCCGTAGACCAGGTTCCCGGTCACGGGTTTCACGGCCGTGACATGAAGCTTCTTGAAAGTGGACGCGTAAAAAGAATGGACCGCGAGCGATTCCTGGACGTCCTCCTGAGGGATCCCACTCCCGTTGGCGACAAGAACATCGACATCCGCGGGTTCGAGCGCGGCATCTTCAAGAGCCCTGCGGATCGCGACACGCTTGCCCGTAAAATCATCGGGGTCACGGGGATCGTAATTAAAATCCGAAGAAGACCCATACCCCGCGATCTCGGCATAGACCTCGGCCCCTCGTTTTTTAGCGCTCTCGAGCGATTCCAGGACGAGGATCCCCGAACCTTCCCCCAGGACGATCCCATCGTGTTTTTTATCAAAAGGACAATAGACTTTTTCCGGAGAGGCGTCCCGCGTCGAAAGAAGTTCGAGAAGCTGGAAGCGCGACACCCCCATCGCGTTCAGTTTGGAATCGGTGCCGCCCGCGAGCATGATGTCCGCGTCGCCGCGTTCGATGACACGGTAAGCCTCTCCGATCGCCTGAGTTGCCGCCGCAGAAGACGTCGTGATAGTGTTGTTCGGCCCGCGGAGGTGGTGCGCGACCGAGATGTGACAAGCCGGCATGTTCGGAAGATATTTCAGGAACCAAAGCGGAAAAAGCGAGCGGATCCCGTCCTGCCCGAATTTGGGCATGGAAAAATGTCCGTTCTCGTCCAGGCCGTTCCGGAACCCCACTCCGATCTCGTCGAGATCATTATTGATGATGCCAGTACCCAACGTCACGCCGATGCGCGTCGGGTCATAATGTTCCGGGGAAAGTTTGGCGTCCCCTAGTGCGAGGCGGCTCGCGGCAACGGCCATCTGAATCTCACGGGACATCAACTTGATGGATTTCCGGTTCTCGATGAATTCCTTGGGCTCGAATCCGGAAAGCATCCCGGCATATTTGAATGAGGGGCCATGAAGCTTAAGCGGTTCAGAGCTCCGGATCGAGGAACGTCCGTGGAGCGCGGCATCCCAGTAGGATTCCCAACCGTTCCCGCAGGGCGTTATGACCCCAAAACCTGTGATCACAACGCGGCGACGTTCGCTCATGTCAGAGGCACGACCTTTTCACGAACGCTAAAGTGGTCCATGAAAGCCTTGTGGAAGGTGATGGACTGTGTCTGATCTTTGGAAAGACCACTCACGGCCATCAAGAGTAACTTCGCCCGGGCGACCGGACCTTCGGCGCAGCTGATCGTAGCTTCGAGCCAGCCCCCCTCCGTCCCGAGACTTTCAGACCAGGCCTCGACCTGTAGCGATGTCCCGGATGCTGGAACATGGAGAATGGTGGCGTGTTCAATCTTCGCGAAAATGAGGTCTTTGGCGTAGTCGCTTTCCGCGCCCACCAGAAGCCCACCGGTCTGCGCCATCATCTCTAGAAAAAGAACTTCCGAGCTGTAGGGCGCCTTGGGGACTTTGGCGAAGGCCACGGCCTTCTTGCCTTTGTGGATCGAATGGACCTTATCGAGAAGCAGCCAACGCATGTTATTTGTTATCTCCAGATCATGGCCTGAGCGCCGACCAGGTCCCCGCTTCGGAAAAAATGACCTTCCCCGCGATAGAATTTCCTGGTGCCCCCGGTACGCCATTCCATTTGAAAGCAATCCCCTTCACGACGTTTCATCCGCATGCCCTGGAATCCTTCGAGTCCCATCCAGGACTCCCCACAAGCCTTGAAAAACGCCTCCTTGGCCGTAAAAAGCTCGGCGAAATCCTGCAAAGAAAGACGTTTGAAGGAGCGGCGTTCGGCGGCGTTCAAGAAACGCTCGCGGATATAATCCTTATGGCGGGAGAGAAATTTTTTGATGCGGCTTCGGGACACCACATCAACGCCAATACCGCGAAGCGTGGCCGTCCGCCCCGCGTCTCGCGCGGGTCCTTGCTTTACGAGCAACATTGATCGGAGCAGGAGCTCTTGCTCAGGCGATCGCTCAGATAACGGAGAAGCATCTTCACCGTAAAACAATCCGCGAGCTTCGTGATCTGGGGATCTTTGGTGAATTCCTCAAGCTCAAGGTAAGGCAGCTTCACGCGCAATTCCGCGAGCCCCTCGGGAGTAACCATGCCTTCTTTGACAAAACGCTCGTCATTAAGAAGATTGCTCGGGAAAAGGTACCCCGCGGGGATCTTGAGGTCGAAGGCCTTTTCAAGACGGAACACGATATCGATAAAATCGATGGATTCCGCGCCGAGGTCCCGTTTCAGGGAAGCTTCCGGCGTGACTTCTGACTCGTCCACGCCCAGGGCTCCAGCAAGTGTTTGTTGCACCTTCGTAAAGAATTCTTTATCCATGGTCATTCTCGAGTCCTTCCTAAGTTGTTTAAGACAATGCTGATGATTGCGGGTTCTTCACTCGGGCAAGCGTCAACTTGGCCGAGACGGCGACTTCGCCGCGATAAAACAACTTTGCGTCCCACACCGTCTCTTCGCCCTCGCTTTTCGTGAGCGTCAGACGGCTTTCCCATTCGTCGCCCGGCTTCAGATACTTCGTGAAACGCGTCGCGCGGATCTGCTTCAAAAAATAATGCTGCCCCTCACCGCTCGTAAGCGACGCCAGGTACCGTTCGGCGGTCTGCTTGAGCATCTCCAGCGCCAGCACTCCGGGAAGCACCGGGAATCCCGGAAAGTGATCCTTGAAGAATTCGGAATCCTCAGGGATACGCCCACAGGCCGTGATCCCCTCGCCCTCTTTCATCCAAAGCACTTTTTCAACCGAGAGTGTTGTCATAATTTAAATCCGGGAAACGGCCAACGTTGAACGGGGAACGATTCCACTCCACGTTCGGCGTTTCCCGTTACCCTTTACCCTGTTTTTCTAAGACGTAGACCCCGTTCAAAATGCGAAGCCCCGAAAGCCAGGTATAAAAACTTTTAAAAGAACCAACCTCAAAACCCGCGGCCCTGAAAAAATCCCGCCACGATCCGTCTTTCCGGAACTGGTGCGGATGTTCCATGAACTCCACGTTCAGGATCCGGTCACGACAAAGGGTCCAGAACCGGCCTAACGCGTGATGGTAAAGATCCTCCACGACCACGACCTTACGGCGCGTCACCCGGTAAACTTCCCTGAAAAGCGCTTCGGGGTCCGGCACATGGTGAAGCATGGTCACAAGGATCGTCACATCAAAGCTTTGATCCGGGAACGGGATCCTCTGGCCGTCATACAGCACCACCGGTGCCTTCTTGTACCCCGGATCAACGACATCCAGGACCAGGTGTTCATGTCCCCTTTTCTTGAGCGGCTCGGCATAAAACCCCCAACCCCCTCCAAGATCCAGGACCCGGCTTCCCTGCAAGATCTGGTTTTCAAAAAGCTGGACGACCTTCTCTGCCCGTGCCTCAAGCGCGCCATGGGCAAAATGCCTGACGATCCCGTCCAAAACCCGACGCTGAAAGACCTGCAGGCTGCTCTTGATAGTGCTCACGATCTCACTTGCAATGGTTTTAAGGCGGGAAATTATAGCATAGGGCCCTTCCCGCCCAAACTTTTTATTTATTTCCATTAAGGTAGTTGGGGCTGTCCCATCCCGCCTCGGGCGGAATGAAAGGTATTGGAACTGCCTAAACTTTTTATTTATGTTCCACTAATGTCATTCCCGAATGCCTCTATCGGGAATCCACTCTCTGAATCCCCGCTGGAGTTTATCTCGCGCATGGATCCTCCGGTCAAGCCGGAGGATGACAGAGACACGGGACGGGGATGACAAACTTCATCGTACCTACCCCTTCATCTCCTGGTAGCCCGCGGAAAAAGGTCTGTCTTCAGGCATGTCACATGGTCGATGAAAAGGACTCCCTGAAGATGGTCCACCTCGTGCTCGACGCAGATCGCCTCGATCCCCGTACAAACCTTTTCGGAAAAGTTGCCCCGCTCGTCCTGCCAGCGAAGGCGCACCCACCGGTGGCGTTTCAGGAACGCCGTATAATCTGGGAAGCTCATACACCCTTCCTTCCGCGTTTCCGGCTCCCTTCTTTCAAGGATCACGGGATTGACCAGGATGAGACGCTTCGCCTGCGGGTCGCGCTTCGACACATCCACAAGGGCGACGGCCTTCGCGACCCCGATCTGCGGCGCGGCAATGCCGATCCCGTACGGCTGGCGCTTCATAACACGGACGAGCGCGGCCACCAATTTCAGGAGCGAACGGTCAAAGACCGTAATGGCTTGCGTTTTTTTTCTGAGAACCGGATCCGGAAAGATCCGAAGAGGCGCGGATTTCATCGAGAATTAGAGAGAAACGCGTTCCAATGGCTTGATCTGGATCTCGATCTTCAGCTTCTTCGCGACCTTCGCCAGAAGAGCCTTAAGCTTCGCGGAAACAACACGACCCGGGACGTCCACCTCCAAAAGCATCGCGTACGTGGTCTTGGCGCCCTTCCCCAGGATACGACTGTCGAGGTCCGTGATATTGACGTGCGTCCCCGCCAACGCGCGGCTCACTTCATACACGATCCCGGTGCGATCCTTGCCGAACGCTGTGATCATATGCGGCGATGATCCCTTCGCATGTTTTTTTCCGTGAGCAGTCTTTCCCTGGAGCTCGGTCACGTGACAGTCCAAGGACCACGGAATGCTCCCGAGGAGCTCCAGACCCTGCATAACCCGGATCCTGCACGCCGGCGAAGGCAAACAAACGGTCATCATCATGGCGAACTGCCCTTCCAGAAGGGTCATGCTGACATCTTCGAGATTACACCCCCGGGCGAACAACAGGCCGCTCACTTTCGCGATAATACCGGGTTGGTCCTTGCCGCTCACGGTGATCAGTATTTTTTTCATTTTTTCTTCTTTCGCTCCAGATATTTAGATAGTTGTTCAAGCCCCCGGTCAAGAAGCTGATCCGCCCCCCCCTGCAACAATTTCGCGCCAATATAGTTCAGGTCCGGCTGGGCCGAGGCGTTCGGGAAAACTCCACTGTAACGGAACGGGATCACGACCTGACCCACTCCGTCCGCGAGGAGTTCCATTTCCCGGATTTTTTTCATCAAGTAGGCGGAAATGCTCTTGGAGAGCATTAACTGCAGAGCGCTACTGATCCGATCGTCCAGCAATCCATAAGTCCCTTGCCCGGACAACTGATAATTGGAATGTGAGAGCCGGAAATTGCCGACTTTCACGATCCCCGCTTGAACCTCACACGCAACCTTGAGCGATTGGAACGGGGTATCGCGATCCGCCAACATCTCGTTCATTTCCGGAGGCAACTCCCCGCCTAAAGCGCTCGTGACCGCCATCGCCGGAGAAAGACGATCAAAAACCTCCTTGATCAGGTTCCGGTTCCGGAGAGCTCCGTCCAGGATCTCGGCCGTTCCTTGGCCCTGCAAAGACCGCTTGAGAGCATCGGGATTTGCGCCGTCGAGCGCGATCTGAGCTTTGACACTAAGCCGGCCTGTCACGTGTTCGCTCTTTTTGTAAGCCGCGGGGGTCACGGACTCCATATCCAGATCCCGAACTTCGATCGTACCTTCAAAATGCGGCGATGCCTTGAGGACCTTGAGACGTCCTTTGAGCATCGCTGTTTCAGGACCGTAGCGAAGCGAAAAATCGAGCGACTGCGCGACAAGGTCCAAGTCACCTTCCACCTCGAGATTCCTTTTCGTAGCGTGAAAGATCGTCCCGCCCGCCGTAAAATGAAATGCCTTCTGAAGTGAGGGCTCGCGCGCCTCAGCTTCGAGCTTTTCAATATCTAACCGATAAGCCGGCTCCACCGTCTCGTCGGTAAAGTGAACGGTCGCGTCTTGTATCAAGATCTTTCCGAATCCAACTTCCCACCCTTGAGTAAAGCGATCCACATCCTTCGCCGGAGCCCTTTGCGGCGCTTCCGCAGCTTCAGCAACTGGAATAAGACCGCCCCTGGAATGATCCGCGCTCACAGCCGCCGGGATCGAAGGGGTGGATCCTCGGGCGATCTCCCAATTCCAGATCCCTTCCCGGCCGCGGCGTAAAAAAACCTCCGGGCTTTGGATCATGATCTCAGAAACGCCAAAATGTTTTTGAAGGATGGCCGTCAGATCGAGATCGATCCGGACCGGGCCACTTTGCAGGATCTTTTCAGCGCTCTGGGGATGATAGAACTTGAGTCCGGCGACTTCGAGTTGCGGCTGAAGCCCCCACTGAAGCTGGACATCGCCCAATTCCACTCGAAAACCCGTTTGGCGGGAAAGCTGTTTCTCGAATTCCGCGCGAAACATGTTGGGATCGAAGTTGCGGAACGAAAAGTAGGCGACGGCTCCAACAACGACTCCGAGGATCAAGAATAGGAGGAGAAGAACGCCGAGGAATTTCAAGAGACCTCGTAAGACCAAACGCCTTCGCCTTTGGCCTTGGCTTCTTCCTGGATCTTCAGGAAATTGGGTTTGCGGCCGAAGTCCTGGTCCTCGGCCACCTTGGCCGCGCCGGTCTTCACCAGAAATTCATTGAGAAGCACTTCCTCTTCGTCGGGGATCCCGTTCGGCTTGACGGGGAATTTCAGATACTTCGCCTGGAGATAGGCATAGGCAGCTTCGGGGGCTCCCGGCTTGGGATTGGCGATCAATTCGAGCCTCAGATCTTGCTTCTGCGCGAGCACCCGAAGCACGGAGATCCCTTCCGAGTCCATCCGGAGCCCGACCAGGAATATTTTTTTGCCGCTCTCAAGCGTCAAAGTCCCGTCATTCTCAACCGCGGCCACGGGCTCGGCATAAAGGACCGATGAAAAAAAACACAGCCCCGTCAGTAGCCAGAGCAAGCACCGGCTCGTGGATCTCACGATGCTCTGACCCTTCCGTCATTCGAATCGATCTCACTCAACCCAAGGTC
The DNA here is from genome assembly GCA_043803685.1 of Candidatus Omnitrophota bacterium. Lineage (GTDB taxonomy): Bacteria > Omnitrophota > Omnitrophia > Omnitrophales > Aquincolibacteriaceae > Aquincolibacterium. The sequence goes on along the minus strand of JAZDJU010000034.1, from coordinate 41,312 downwards.
GACCGTCCGGTGTTTTTCCCTAAGAGCTTTCAGCTCGTCCTGACCCGCGGGCGTATACTGGTAAAAACGGACCCATTCCTTCTTATTCAGGACCTTGGCGTCACTATAGGCGCCTGGAATGCCCCAGCACCAGGACAAGGGATAGGTAAAGAGGTTAAAGAAAGCCATACCCCACAGCTGTTTTTCCTCGGACCCTGTCGCGAGATAGAAATGCCCGACGCCCGGAAGCAAGTTGAGCCACGCGGCGGTCGAGGGTTCTTTGATCTTCATAGAGCAATTCTTGACCCCGTAGGATTTGAGCTCATAGACCGCGTTCTTTTCCGATTGGGTAAGCGACATACAACCGGAAAGCATCACGGCAAGCATCCCAAGGGCACTCCATTTCAAGAAATGTTTTTTCACCAGATCCTCCTTATGCGGTTAAGACTTGGAAATATGACCTTTGAGCCATTCTAAGGCATCTTCCCTGTTTTTAAAACGACCTTCTAGCTGCAGTACGAACGCTTCTTCCAAAATAGGCTTCATCTCTTTGCCGGGCTTCATGCCGAGCGCCATGAGATCGTGTCCGCTGAGGAACGGCGGAGGTTTCAGCTCTTCGTGCGAATATTCCTCGAGCTTCGCGCGAAGGAACGTCAAATTGTCGAGCATGCCGTGGCTCGATACGCAATCCACGCGGTGAAGCTCCATCTCCTCTTCAAAATACGGACGACTGACGAATTGCTTGAGCTTTCCGGCCCTCATTTTTTGCACATCCATGAATTTCATATGGTTGGCCACGCACTCTGACACCGCATCGATCTCCTCGTTGGAGAAACGCAAGCGCCTCATGATCTCACGGGCGATCTTGACCCCTTCTTCGGAATGTTCATAGAAGGTCAGGCGGCCCTTGCGGATCGCGGAGGTCTTGGGTTTTCCGATGTCATGAAAGAGCGCGGCAAATGCGAGAACAGTAGAGACAGGAGGATGGAGATTCTCGAGAAGAAGCCGGGTGTGTTCATAAACATCGCCTTCGGGATGGAAATTCTCCGGTTGCTCCACTCCGCGCATTACCTCCACCTCCGGCAGGACCTCTTTCATCAGCCCTGATTTTGAAAGAAGCACAAACCCACGTGCCGCGCCGGACCGGGTGAAGATCTTCACTAGCTCCTCACGGATGCGTTCGGGACTCACTTCGCGGATCTTGGGGGCCTCTTTGCAAAGCGCCTTCCAGGTGTTCTCTTCGATCTCAAACCCGAGCGTTGACGCGAAACGGATCGCCCGGAGCAGCCTGAGCTTGTCTTCTTCGAAGCGTTCCAAGGGATCGCCGATGGCCCGTATCAGCTTCTTGGGAAGGTCCTTCATCCCTTCCACGAAATCGATCACCTTTTCAGTGAATGGGTCATAGAACATGCCGTTCACCGTAAAATCCCGGCGCTTAGCGTCTACTTCGGGTTGGGTGAACGAAACATGGGAGGGATGGCGGCCGTCCTGGTATCCTCCCTCGCAGCGGAAGGTCGCGACTTCGAAAGGGATCTCTTCTTCGACCACGATCATCACACCGAACTGTTTGCCAACGGGGATCGTCCTGCGAAAGATCTTTTCGACTTCGTCGGGAGTCGCGGTCGTGGCAATATCAAAATCCTGGGGCTTTTCTCCCCTCAGGTGGTCCCGGACACAGCCGCCAGCGAAATACGCCGTGAATCCCTTGTCCTTCAAGGTCTTCGTGATCTCGCGCGCGATCCGGCCCTTCGAATCGCTGAGGTCCATCGGTCCCGAGTCCATGTCGCTCCGTTTTTCGGCTACAAACTGAAAAAATCGCGGGCCGCTTTGTCGCCCGCGGATTTCTGATAATCCAGATAATCGATCAAAAGAAGATCCGGTCGTTTCTCGCCAAGACGTTTGGCGAGCTGGAACCGCTCCGAAGGATGCGTCTCAAGCCGCCGACTCGCGATATATTTGAACACCGTCCCGCATTGCGGACAGGCCTTGGCCTCATAGGCGTTGATCCCAAGCTCGTTACAGGAAGCGCAATTCCCCGAAAGGTCGCCAATGATGATGAGACTTTTTTTGACCTCTTCGAGCACAAAGGGTTTGAAAGTACGCAGATAATGTTGGGTCATCGATGCTGTTCCGATTGTGTTTGTCATTCCCGCATGTCTTTAGAGGCACTGGCTCTCGTCAAAAATCTAATTGAAAGCGAGTGCCGCACTAAACTTCCTATGAAGCTTTATCGGCTGTTCAGTGCGGGAATCCAGAGCTAGATCTGTATTTTGGATCCCCGATTCAAACATTCGGGGATGACAGTTCCTGTCATTTTTTAAAAACAAGGTCCCCCGCGCGAACGCGGGACTTCACCTGAACGCCAAAATCATCACCCTTCTTGGCGATCAATACCGGCTGGTGGTCGATCTGCATGGAAATGACCTTTTGCTTGAAATCCGTGGTATGTCCCTTGAACAAAAGTTCATCCCCGATCCGGATCTCCCCCGTCTTGATCTTGAGCACCGCGGCATTCACGTGCGGGAAATAATGTGTCACCTCCGCGGTGGGCAGGGCCTTCAGCGCGGCTTTGATCATCCCTTTCCCGGCCTTTGCGGAAACTTTTTTCTTGGCGGACTTCCTTTTAGGCGCCGGGGCTTTCTTCTTCGCGGTTTTTTGGGCGGCAGATCTGATCGTCTTCTTTTTGGCGGGCTTGGCCACTTTTTTCTTGGCAGGCTTCGTCTTGGACTTGATGGATTTCTTAACCTTCTTCGCCTTCCCTGAACCAAAGAGTGCCTTACCGAGCTTCTTCAGAAATTTCATGTGTCCACCTCCGGTGAATGATGAAACGGTTTAAGGAATTTCTGTCTCAACGATCTTCTCAGACCCCACGACTTTTCCCTGATGCTGTTCCAGGACGTTCAGACGGTTCCGCAACTTCTGGAACCTTTGTTCGGTCTTTTCATAGGCCGTACGGGCATGGGCCAGGTGTCCACCGATCTTCTCAAAATCTGTCAGACATTGCTCGAGGTCCACTTCCAACTGCCCCAGGTTTTCGAGGATAATCTGTGCCGAGCGTTCGATCCGCATGCCTTTGAGCCCGCGGACGATCGACTGGAGGTACACATAGAAACTATTCGGCGAGACCGGAATGACCTTGCGCTTCATCGCGTAGGCTGAGAGACTTTCATTCTGCGCATCGTCCTTGATGATGGTTTCATAGTAAATGCTTTCGGACGGAATATACAGGAGGGCGAACTCGAAAGTCCCCTCCTCCGGAAGGATGTATTTCGTGCTGATATCATCAATATGTTTTTTGACGTCCCGCCAGAACCCTTTGCGGGCCTCGGCCTGTTTCTCGTCGCTCCCCGCTTCGAGGATGCGTTTGAAATTCTCCAGCGGGAATTTCGCATCGACCGGGATCAGTCCCTCGCCAAGACGGATGATCGCGTCCACCTGAGAACCGTTCGCGAACCGATACTGGAGTGAAAAATGGTCCTCCGGGAGGATCTGACGTAAAAGTTCCGCAAGCAACAGCTCGCCCATCCCACCGCGCAGTTTGGGAGCTCGGAGAATGTCGTGGAGGGACGAGATGTCCTTACCGACATCCATCATGGACTGCGTGGCGTGCTGCAAAACCCCCAAGCGGTGTTGGACATCTCCCATGACCTGACGGTAATTTTGCTGGTTCTCCTGAAGGAACTGGGAATTCTGCTTCATCTGGTCGTTCATCTGACCCGCTAGCGTCCGGATCTGGTCTTGCAGGGTCGTATTGAGATTGTGGAGCTCTTGCTGAAGCTGCAGGAACGGCTGGAAGTTTTTTTCGTCGGAAACGGGGCGCTGGAACAAATGGCGGAAGATCCAGAGAAGAACGGCAAGGCCGAGAATAGATGCCGCAACCGTGATGACGATCAAAAGAGGTTCACTCATGAGCGGATTATACCCAAAACAGACCTGAGACAACAGACATAAGACAGCAGACGATCGAACGCGTCTGCCGTCTCAGGTCTGCGGCTCTATTTAATGAACGTAATGTTGATATCTTCGCGATGCGCGGTGGGCTCGGAATAGACCGCGATGCGGCTTCCCGTGCTTTTCTCGAGATACTGGAGTGCCTTTTTCTCCTGCTGGAGCAGGCGTTCCGCGACGTCGGGATGCACATACGCGTTCACGATCCGGTTCCTGGAATCCTTCAGGGACTTGCGGAGTTCCCGGATGACCTGGATCGACATCGTGGCGGTCGATTTGATGTTTCCCTTGCCCTCGCAGTACGGACAGGTGTCGTAAACCGCACTCTCAAGTGACGGGCGCATCCTCTGCCGCGTCATCTGGATCAATCCAAGCTCCGAGACCTGCACCAGATGGGTCTTAGCGCGGTCCTTGCTCACCGCTTCTTTAAAGATATTGAAGAGACTGCGGCGATGCTGTCCCTGCTCCATATCGATGAAGTCGATCACGACGATCCCGCCAATATCGCGGAGCCGGAGCTGGCGCGCGATCTCCTGCGCGGCCTCGACGTTGTTCTTATACACCGTCTCTTCAAGCCCCTTGTTGTTGCCGGTGAATTTTCCGGTGTTCACGTCGATCGCCACAAGCCCTTCGGTCTGCTCGATCACGACATAACCGCCCGACTTGAGATAAACATTCTTTTGAAATGTTCGCTCGATCTCTTTTTCGATCCCGTGACGCTCAAAAAGACTTCCCTTTTCCTTCGCGAACTCGATATTCAGGTCCTGCCCCGGCATGTAAACCGACGTGAAACGTTTGAGCTTCTTGAAGATCTCGGGATGGTCCACCACGATCTTCGTCGTCTCTTCGTTCACGTAATCACGAACCACGCGTTCCACAAGTCCGAGCTCCTGATGGATCATGACCGGAGCTTTCTTGGCCGAGATCATTCCGTGGATCTTTTTCCAAAGCCGTATGAGATAGCGAATATCCCGCGTAAAATCGGCGTCGCTCTTCCCTTCGGCGTTCGTACGGACGATGAACCCGACACCTTTCGGGATCTCCAAACTCCGGAAAATACCGCGGATGCGCTCGCGTTCCGAGCGGCTTTCCACGCGCCGCGAAATACCGATCTTCGATTCGCCGGGCATCATGACAAGATAACGCGCCGGGATCGAGAACTGCGTCGTAAGGCGCGGCCCTTTGTTGCCCAGCGGTTCTTTCACGACCTGGACGATGACCTTTTGACCGACTTTCAGGACTTCTTCGATCCTCGGACGGCGCTGGTGCGGCTGATGATGGGATTGATGCTGTGACGGTGCCTGATTCCGGCCGCCCTGGCGCCCTCCCTGCTGATTGCCTCCACGTCCACGATTCCGCCCCCCATGCCGTCCTTGGCCACGGCCTTGCCCCTGGCTTCGTCCCTGTTGTCCCTGAGGTTGTACCGGCGGTTGAACGGGCCCTTGCGCCGGGGCGGGAGTCGACTCATGCGGTTGTGCCTCAACAAGAGGTTGTCCGGGCGCCTGAAGATTCCCCTCGATCACAACACCCGCGGGAGGCTTTACTTCGGCGGCCACTCCTTCTGTTTTCTTTTCTTCGCCCTCGTCAAATTCCGCATCGAGATCGAGCGGCGAACGGAGCGCGTCGCCGACGTACAGAAACCCATCTTTCCCGGTCCCGATGTCCACGAAAGCGGCATCGATCCCCGGGATCACGGTCTTGACGATCCCTTCATAGATATTCCCGAAAAGCTTCTTCGAATCCCCTCGCTCGATATAGAACTCTTCGAGCCGGCCGTCCTCGAGAATAGCAACCTGTTTTTCATTCGCGTCCTGTGAAATTAAGATCTGTCTTTCCATAAACTGCGTTTCCTCTCTTGAAACCATTGCCGCCAAAGAGACGGACTGGATGGTCATTGTTTAGAGTGGGATCGAAGAGCGTCTGGGCGGGTACAAGTCTTGCGGGAAAGAAAAAACGTCAACTGATTCCGAGGCGGAGCTTGAACGAACCTTAAGGCCTGTCGAGAGCCTTCCCCAAAGAACCCGAAAACAGACCTGAACTTAGGCCGGTTTGTCTTTGTTCGCGTTTTCCGAAGGAACGACCTTCTCAGAATCTTTCACGCCCAAAGCGGCATCCGTTGCAGCCGGTTTTTTCTGGGCCTGATCATCTTGTGACTGGTGATTCTTCCCGTCAACTTTGGCACCCGCAGGCTGTCCCTGCGAATCCACCGTAGTAACTGTTACAAAAAAGAGCGTTTCGATCTTGGAATTTTCATCTCCAGCCGTCTGGCGCTTGGAGCGGAACAATTTCCCGACGAGCGGGATATCGCCCAAATAAGGGACCTTGTTTTCCGAAGAACCCGTGTTGTCCGACATCAATCCGCCGATCGCGATCGTCTGCCCGCTGTGGATCAACACCTGGGTCGTCGCCTTCGTCACGTTGAAAGAAGGCGCGCTCAGACCCCCAGCGCCGGGGATAAACTCGATCATGGCTCCCGCGCTGCTGATCTCCGGCTTAAGATCCACCAGGATCTCCTCGGCTGAATTAATGTGCGGCGTGACATTTAAAACAATACCCAACTGCCGGTAATTATAACCCGACACTTCCATACTGCCGGTCGTTTCATTCCTTTCAAAATTGGGGATGGGATAATCCGATCCCACCTGGATACTGGCCTTTTGATTATTGAGCACCACGATCCTGGGATTGGAAACGATCTTCGAATTAGTCCGTGCTTCCAAAAGATTCAGCACCGCTGAAAAATCCGTAAAACTCAGCGTCCCGTAAGTAAAACCTGTCCCTGTTGCCGTATTAGGAAACGAACGAGGATCCGACGCATTCACCGCAGAAGCTGGCGCAAGCGCCGTACCGGATTGAATGGGGAAAAATTCTTTTACGCCAAAGGCCGATCCCTGATCACGAACTGCCGAAAATGGAAAAGTCGTCGGTCGCGCAGCTCCCTGCGTAAGCCCCCCCACAACATTCCAGTCGATGCCCAGGTTTTCAGCTGTCCCCATTTGGGTTCTCACGATCTTGGAATCGATGAAAGCCTGGTTGGTCACTTTGTCGAGTTTTTTGATCACTTCCCCGATGCGGTAGAGATTGGTCGGAATATCGGTGACGACCAGCATATTCGTGCGCTCGGAGGATTTCACCTTCCCCCGTTCGCTCAGCATATCCATGATCGAAGCCTGGATCTCTTTGGCCTTGGAATAATTCAAAATAAAAGTTTTTGTCTCGACAGGCTCCAGTTTCATCTGATCGCGTGTCGTAATGCGAATGATATTCCCATCCCGTTCATAGACGTAATTGTAGGTCCTCAAAATCACATCGAGGGCCTTTTCCCAGGGAACATTGTCCAGCCGCACGGTCACAAGGCCCTTCACTTCCGGACCCGTCACGATATTGACGTTACTTTTCAGGCTAAGGACCCGGAGCACGCTTCCGATCTCTGCGTCCTTGAAATCAAGACTGATCGTGTCCTCCGGCTTAGCGACCTCGGGAACCCCAGAGACTTCGGGAACGGCGGGAACCTGCGCGGCGGGTGCTGCTTCCGGCGCGGCCGCAGCCTCCGTTGCCGGGACCGGAACGGGATCGGCGGCTGACACAACGCCGGTCACGGCGAATAGGCAAAAAAATCCTGCCCAAAAAAGATGTTTATGAGATGGTCGTTTCATGAAGTCCACGGGTGCGCATTGTATCACAGATCATAATATTTATGCTTTTTCTTCTTCCCTTAGGCGTAAAGTTCTTTCTTCCTTCTCTACCGTGATTACGACATGATCCTTCAGAATCTTAACCACGGTCGCATCCCCCACGACTTCGCCCTTCTGATAGGTCTTCCCGTTCAGGATCGCCATGGAGCGCCCCCCCGGATCGTAAATGATCCCCTCCAGTTTGACGCCGGAAGAAGACGGAGTCACGATCGTATTACTCTCCCCGGAAAGCGGAACAAAAGGATCCCTCCGGCCGCCGGAATCGTAACGGATCTCTGTTTCGGCGAACGCATTCGACGTCAGAATGGCTGTGGCGGCCAAGATGCCGAAAAACCATGGCGTGACCGTTCTATTTTTTCTTTGGAACATTTTTTCCTTTCGGAGCCTTTTTCGCCGGCGGCGGGGGCGGAGGCGGAGCCTTGATGATCGCCCAAAGCGTCAGATTCGCGATATGCCGGTCCGGCGTTTTTTCCGCGGGAATGATCTCGAGACTACGGACCCTCAGAAGCTTATCGTGTGCTTCGATGCGGCTCAAAAAATCTCCCAGATGATGATAGCCGCCCTGGACCGAGAACTCATAACCGTTCGGCTGGTATTGCAAGTGATAGGGCGCGCCAAAAACCGCTTTCTCGGTCAGAGGCTTGGAGGCCAGCACATCCACACGCGCCTCGCTCGCCATTTTCGAAACAAGCCCGAGAAGCAGTTCCATATCTTCTTTGGAAAAAACACGCGCCCGGGTCGTCTCAATGAGCGCGCTGAACATCTTCCGGTCTTCTTCCCACCGGGCGCGGTTTTTGTTCAACTCGTTGACCTGTCGGATCTGCCCGCTCATACTTTGAATATCGCGACGAAGCGCGGGACGCTCGATCCACGCCGGAATGGCTAAAAAGAACAGGCTCAGGAGGAAGATCCCCGTTCCCAGAACGATGATCAACCAGGTCTGCTTGTCGAAACTCCGCAGAAAGGCGACGACATTGGCCATGGGCAAAGCTTTGATCGGCTTCATGGTTTGCGCGGCACCCTCCATTCAAGCTGGGCGGAGAACGCAGTCCCTTCCACTTTTTTTCCGGAGCCCTGGATTTCCTTGGAAGTAGTGAGCGCGACCACGGTTTCGGGAGGTAGCTTGGTCTTCAACTTTTGAAAATATTCCTCGATCTGCTCGATGCCTGTTTGGGTGTGCGAAGCCAGCACGACACCTCTCAAGGTCAACCGGCACCCCTCCCCTTCACGATCGGCTTTCATTTCCATCAGCCACCCCCGAGGAGGCAGAAAAGCGCTCGCCCACAACATGATGTGGGTCATCGCCTCTGTATTGAGCACATTCTTTTCCAGAAAATCCTTCTCGCCCTTCATCTCAACGGTCACCTGCTGCTCCAACGTCTTGAGCTGTGCCATAAGAGGGTTCAACCTCATCCATTCCTTATGCACCTCTTTGTAAGTCGAGCGAGCCCTGAGATAATCCCCATAAAAGAACAAGGTCATCAAAAGAAAAAGTACGACGGCCAAGAGGGCTAGCGGGATATAAGGGATGCGCGTCGCGTTCGCGGTGTTCTTCCGGAGCTCCTGGGGTAAAAGATTGATCTTGATCATACTTCGCGAAGCCCCAACCCGAGCGCCACTGGGAGTAATGCCTGGTTCTCTTTGAGCAGGGCGGCATCCACACCGGGATCTGATTGGATCTTCGAAAGAACATCCATCGTCGCCACGGGAACCTGCAATCCCTCGCTTAAGGCTTTCAAAACGACGGGATGCGACACCACGCCACTTAAGAAAAGCTTGCTGACCGATTTCGACTGCCCCGACTGGTCGTGATAATAATCAAAAGAAACGCGAAGATCACGGATCAATCCCTCAAGACTTTCCGTGATCGCCTGGGCCTCCTCGGGGGTCGGCGTTTCATTTTTCTCGAAAAGTTTCTCGATCTTATCGTCCCCGAGATTTGAGCGGGTCTTGAACCGCTTATAAAGATCGAACGCCCCGTAAGAAATATCCCGGACAAAACGGGGTTTTCCGTCGCGAATGATCCCGAGGGTCGAGATCTCAGTGCCAAGATCCAGAAGAGCGCTGTGCCGCCCAAAATCATCAGGATGAAAGTATTCCAACGCAGCCATCGCTGAAAGGATATCGACATCCACGACCGACAACCGGCATTCAAGATTACGAAAGACCTCTAGTGTCGGTTCGAGCTCCTGTCGTTTGATGACGACCAGCATCACTTCCATCTTCACGCCTTCCTCGGTCCTGAGCGCATCTTCCACCACAGCGCAGTCGAGTACGACGTCATTCATTTCGAAAGGAATGTACTGCTCGGCTTCGTATTGCATGGCGCTGCGAAGATCTTCATGCTTCATCTTGGGAAAAGGAATGAACCGGATCACCACGCCATGTCCTTTGAGAGCCACGCGAACTCCGTCCCTCCGGAATTTTTTTCCGTCCAAAAAGGGCTTCAAAGTAAGGGAAGGCTTCTGGTCCTGGGAAGCGTTCTTGATGATATCGATGTGATGGATAAAAAGATGGTCCGCACGTTTCTCGAGATCGAGCAACACCGTGCGCGTACGCCCGAGATCGCACACGGTAACCCTGTCAGCGGACGCCTTCTTCGGCATCACCGCCGAGACAACCCCCTCCAGGGAGCCGGAAATATGCTGAATTAATGAAAACGGTTTTATAGGGCTATCAGTCATGGCAGAGAGATTATCAGAAAATCCTTAAGAAAAACAGTCCCAATTCTTTTCAATTTCAAGAACTTGAAATTGGGGCAGCACTTGTCGCCATTCCAAAAAAATCAAGACAAGCGCAGTCCTCAATTCACATCGATCTTACTGAATTTAAAATCAGGACGGCGAAAAAAAACCCGCCCTGCCTTCTTCCGGCAGGGCGGGTCAAAAAACACACTTTCGTATTTCTTACGAACTAACCACCAATAGCCGTACCACCCGCGCAACCAGTATCCGCGGCCGTCGGCGCTACACCCGCCGTCGGACCATAAACAACACCGGCCTGGTCAATGCAATAGGTGTTCTCCGCAGCAGCCGTAGGCGTCGCGAGCAACGAATACGTGCTGGCAGGTGCCGCCGCTACGAGGTAGGTGATCGTAAAACCGTGCTTCACACCCGCTTCAACCCACGAATCATCGAGATACGCGGGACCCGTTGCCGGGGGCGTGGTCAACGTAGCAATATCAGCCGCATAAGTCGGAGGGTTCTGCGCAGCGCGATAACTTTCGTTGGCTCCGCTGAATGTTCTCAGATCCGACTTCACAGCGCCTTCATTCGCATTGATACGTGCCCGGAGAAGATTCGGGATGGCGATAGCCGCCAAGAGCCCAATGATCGCAACGACGATCATAATCTCAACGAGCGTAAAGCCCTTCCTATTTAATTTGATAAACATGTTATTCCTCCTGTTTCTATGTTTGCCACTGCCTAATGCTAGTCTAAACTACTCTAAATAATACGGCAACAAGATGGATAACTAAACTAGTTTTTTTGCTATTAGAGTTATATCCAAAAATTTTAAAAAGTGTCCAGACGCCTTTAGCGCATGGCCCAGAGGTCACTTGATCGCTTGGGTTAGGGTCAAAATGGGCAGGAAGAGGGCGATGACAATACCGCCGATCACGATCCCCAGGAAGGCTATAATGACGGGCTCGATCAGCGACGTAAGACCAGAGATCGCGGAATCCACCTGGGTATCGTAAAAATCCGCGATCTTCGTTAGCATTTCCTCAAGCTCTCCGGTCTCCTCCCCGATCGCGATCATGCGAACGACCATCGAAGGAAAAATATCGCTTCTTTCAAGAGGTCCGGCGATGCTTTCCCCGCGCTTCACAGCTCCCATAAGGTCCGTGATGATCTTTTCGATCCGGGCATTCCCCGATGTTTTGGAAACGATCTCTAACGCCGCGATGATCGCCACGCCGCTACGCACCAGGGTGGAGAGCGTGCGCGCGAACTTGCTGACCGCAACCTTCAAAATGATGGGGCCAAAAATGGGCATGCGCAGCGTGAAAGAATCCCAAGACAGCCGGCCCATCGGAGACGCAACGAACCTTCGGAACAAAAAAATGAAGCCTCCCAGCACAGCGAGGATCCACCACCAATGGACCGCAAGAAAATTGCTGACATTGATCAATATCTGGGTTGGCGCCGGCAGTTTCGCCCCGAGGCCATCAAAGATCGTCGCGAATTGGGGGATCACAAAAGCAAGCATGAAGAACGTAATGGCGAAAGCCATGGTCGAAACCGCCGCGGGATACATCAAGGCCGACTTGACCTTTTTCTGAAGGGCGCTCGACTTTTCAAAATAGTGGGCCACCCGGTCCAGGATCTCTTCAAGTTTCCCGCTACTTTCCCCCGCGCGGACCATGTGGATAAAGAGCGGCGAGAAGATCTTCTGATGCAATTGCATGGCTTCGGAGAAGCTCTTACCGCTTTGAACATCCCCGTGCATCTTTTGAAGGATCATCCTGAATTTCGCCTTATCCACCTGCGTCGCCAGAATGTCCAGGGCCTGGATCAAGGGGATCCCCGACGCGACAAGCGTGGCCATCTGCCTTGAAAAGATAACGAGATCGTCAAGCTTCACGTTCCCGGATTTCCCCTGAGCCTTCTTGGCAGTCGTCCCTTTTTGGACGCTCAGAATGGAGGGAGCCTTTTTGGTCTGCTCGACGCGAACGACAAGATAACCCTGGGCCTTCAACTGATGAACGAGGTCCTGAACGTCCTGAGCGTCCTGAAAGCCCTTGATATCTTTGCCCGTCTTGTCTTTGATCCAATATTCAAATGATGGCATGATTTACTCCCGGCTAGAAACGCGAAGCACTTCCTCGAGCGTGGTCACTCCGGACTTGAAGAGCTGAAGGGCATTCTCGAAGAGCGTCTCCATACCCTTCTCAACGGCAAGCCGGTGAATAACATTACTCGATTTCTTTTGGATCACGAGTTCCCGGATCTCCGGATCCACCAAAAACACCTCGCTCGCACCCGTTCTTCCCAAATAGCCTGTCATATTGCACTGAACGCAACCCTTTCCGCGGAACGAGGCCACCCGGTCCAGTTCTGACTTAGGAAGATTACAACGCACCAAAACTTCCGGTGGAATCGCGGCCGGGGCTTTGCAATGCGGGCATATCTTCCTCAATAAACGCTGGGCGCTGACACACACGACCGATGACGCGATCAAAAACGGCTCGACGCCCATATCCATGAGACGCGTCATGGCCCCCGCCGCGCTGTTGGTGTGGAGCGTACTGAACACCAAATGCCCCGTCAATGCGGCTTTCACGGCGATATCCGCCGTCTCCGAATCGCGGATCTCCCCCACAAGCACAATATCTGGACTTTGCCGCAAAAGCGCGCGCAGCCCGCTCGCGAAAGTAAGACCGATCTCCGGTTGCACCTGGGTTTGAGTGATCCCTTCGACCTGGTACTCCACGGGATCTTCCACGGTCATCAGATTTTTTTGCGGCGTGTTCAAAGAATTGAGGATCGAGTAGAGCGTCGTCGATTTCCCGCTACCGGTCGGGCCGGTCACGAGGATCATCCCGTAAGGTCTCTTGACCGCCTCGGCGAGAGCTCGCGTCGGTTTTTCCGTAAAGCCGAGCTTATCAAGTCCTGACCGGATCCCGCTCCGGTCCAGTACCCGCAAAACCATTTTCTCTCCATAATAGGTCGGCAACACGGAAACGCGAAAATCGATCTGACGGTCCTTGAGCAACAACCGGAACCGCCCGTCCTGAGGCAAACGCTTTTCGGTAATATCCAGAAGCGAAACGATCTTCGTACGCGCCACGAGCGCGGGATAAAGCTCCAGAGTGTGCGAGAATGATTCTTTCAAAGAGCCGTCGATGCGATAACGGATACGGAACTCTTTTTCATAGGGTTCAAAATGAATGTCGGAGGCGCGTGATTTGAGGGCCTTCTCAAGAATAAAGTTGACCATCTTGATAACCGGCGCGTCATCCGCCCCGACCTGCACGACCGAGGACGGTCCCTTTTCATTCTCGTCCACAAGCTCCAGGCTGTCCGCGTCCTTTTCCATGATGAATTCTGAAAAATTCTTGCTTTCCGCGTAATGATCGGCGATCGCGGCCAGAATCTTGGTGGGCGTCACAAGCACCAGATTCACGTCGCATCCCGTCAAACGCATGACATCATCCAGGATCCTCAACTTGAGAGGATCGCTCGTGGCCAGGGTCAGGAGCTTTCCGATGCGGCCCACCGGAAACACGTGATGCTGCTCAATGAATTTCCTGGGAATGATCCCGAGGAGTTCCTGGCCGAACTGCATTCCGTGAAGATTCAGCGTGGGGATTTCAAGTTGGGCGCTTAAAAAATCCATCACCTCTTCTTCTGTCAGGATCTTTTCTTCCAGCAAGAGTTTGAAGATGCTTTCATTGCGTTTCTGAGCGACCTGCTCCAAACGCGCGTATTCCTCGTCCGAGAGTTTGAACCCTTCCGTCCACGCCTTGATGATCTTTCGCTCGATCATGAAACGTTCCCTCCGGCAGGCGCTTTATTATCCGCGATCGTGACGCGAAAAACTTCCTCAAGCGACGTCTCTCCCGTCAGGGCTTTTTGAATCGCGGACTCCCGAAGGGTTTTCATCCCATGCTCCCGCGCCTTCGCCTTGATCAGATCGGCGGATACGCCCTGCATGACCATCTCCAGAATGTCCGGTTTCATTTCCAGGATCTCGGTCACCACACTCCGGCCCTGATACCCCTGTTGGCGACACTGCGAACAACCCTTGGCCCGCCAGAACTGCAACTTTTTTTTCGGGTCCAGATCCAAAAATTCGTACATGCTAGGCTCGAGATCATAGGGAACCCGGCAACGAGGACAAAGGCGACGCACCAAACGCTGGGCCGAGATCATCAGAACCGTCGATGCGATCAAAAACGGTTCCAACCCCAGATTCATCATTCGGGTGACAGAGCTTACCGCGTCGTTGGTGTGAAGCGTGCTGAGCACGAGATGTCCCGTGAGCGCGGCCTTCACAGCGATATCGAGCGTCTCCGCATCACGGATCTCCCCGATCAGGATAATGTCGGGATCTTGCCGCAGAATGGAACGCAAAGCGGCCGGAAACGTCAAACCGATGGCTTCCCGGACATTGACTTGATTGATACCGATCATCTGATATTCCACAGGATCTTCCACGGTCGTGATATTGACCTGAGGAGCGTCCAAATACTTCAGAACCGAATAGAGCGTCGTGGTCTTCCCGCTGCCAGTGGGCCCGGTCACAAGGATCATCCCGTGCGGCTTCTTGGAGGAAGCCCGGATCACGTCCTGCTCCCCTTCCGTGAATCCGAGTTTGCCAATATCATGGGATTGAGCACCGGTATCGAGAATACGCAGACAAACCTTTTCGCCGAAGCTGGAAGGCAGAATGGAAACGCGCATGTCCACTTCCCGGCCCTGCGTCTTGATCTTGAAACGACCGTCCTGAGGCACGCGGTGTTCCGCGATATTCAACTGACTCATGATCTTGATGCGGGAAACAATGGCCGCCCCGAAACTCTTTTGCGGTCTCACGATCTCTTCTAGCATGCCATCGATCCTCATGCGGACACGGACAAACCCTTCCCAGGGTTCAATAAAGATGTCGCTTGCCCGGCGACGCACGCCCTCCACAAGCGTCATGTTGACAAGCTTCACCACCGGCTCCTGGTTGGCCTGTTCCATAAGGTCCGAAACTTGTTCATGCTTATCCAGGGTCGCCTCGCTCTCGACCATGTTGGCAAGATTGACAAGGTCTTCGGTGCTTTCGTCCACGACAAGTTCTTCCGGAGGCGCGGCCTCGCCCTGATAAGACTTTTGGATGTGTTCCTTAAGCTGGGAATATTCCGCCACCGAGACCCGGATCCGCTTTCCAGTCAGCGTGTGGAGTTCATCCAGGACCTTGAGATTGGCGGGATTCGCGATGGCGACGGTTAAAGTATTTTCAAAGACGGCCAGCGGAAGACACCCATAGGCCTCGGCGACCTTCTGCGGGATAAGCTTCAAAACCGACCGGTCGATCGCGAGCATCTTAAGGACCGCCAAACGATAACCGTACTCTTCACAAAAAACATTCGCGAGTTTTTTCTCATCACATTTCCCGGTCTGAAGAAGAATATCCAGAAAATGGAGTTTCTTGGGGCTCTTGGTCTGTTCCTGGAACGCCTGCTGGAGGTCTTCGGAACTCACGACTCTCGCCTGGAGAAGGATCTCCCGGAGGTCTGGCAAAGAACTTCGACTGGGGTCTGTCATGCCCGCTCTCCTGTTAGGGCGCCGCGATCCGCCTTAAAAAAGTCCAACTGTTCCATCAAGACTCCTCGTGGTAGATGAAATAGATCGCGTTCAGGATCTCTGAGACTTTGCCAAGGAACACCTGGGGAATGCGTCCAGTCAACGTCCGGATCTTCTCAATGGCCGTTTCACTAGGGGGATTCGCGATCGCGATATAAACTTTTTTTTGATCACAGTCGAACGCGACAGCCGTATGAGCATGACAAAATTCCGCGGTCAGCACCCCAGCCATGTCGGGATTGATCGAATAGCTCTTAAGCGGAATATAGGGAACCTTGAACTGCTTGCCCAAGGCGCCCACCAACGACTCCTCATCCACGAATTTCTTCGTGACAAGGATCTCTCCGATCATTCCCCCTTTTTCCTTTTGGAAGGCAAGAGCCTCCTCTAGCTGAGCTTTGGATAAAAGCCCAGCCTCGATCAAAATCTCGCCGATCCTTCTTTCAATTTTTGGACCCATTTCGCCCCTTGTTCGGTTTACTTATCTTTAAGTAACGGCACAAGTTGCAAAGAATTTTGAGTTATTTGTTCGCAACTCGCTTAAAAAAAACTCCGGAGAGGACATCCTTCGCAAAGCGGGATCTTCCGGCAATGGGCCTTCGCTGTCCGGACAATCTGGGCGTGAAAATCATTATAAAGATCCCGGTCTCCGGGAAGCGCCCGCATAAAGATCTCCCGCCACGCATCATAAGCTTCGTGCTCCCCGGCCAGTCCGTGTCTTGAAAAGATCCTTCGGGTGTAGGCGTCGATGACGAAAGACGTTTTGTCGAGCGCATAGAGGAGGATGGAGTCCGCCGTCTCGGGACCTATCCCCTTCACGGCGAGAAGTTTCTCGCGAAGCAAAGGCATCGTGTGCCGCTTCAACTTCGCAAGGTCTCCCCTGCATTCCCGATCCAGAAAATCGGTAAACCATTTGAGCCGGTCCGCCTTCACATTGAAATAACCAGCGGGTCGGATCCACTGTGAAAGCTCTTTCGCCGGAACGCGGCGCAAAGTTCTGAACGAAAGCTTCTTTGCCTTTTTGAGATTCAGGATGGCCTTTTCAACGTTCGTCCAGGCCGTATTCTGAGTGAGGATCGCCCCGACCATGACCTCAAAGGGAGTATCCCCCGGCCACCACTTCTGATGCCCAAAAGCTTTTCGCAGAACCGCATAGACCCGGAGTAGCTGCGAGGCCTTGAGCTTACGCTTTTTTCGACAAGGGGTAGGTCTTAAGGACTTCATAGCGAGTGCCTTCCGGAAGACAATGACTTTGATAGAGAACAAAATGGTCCGCACTACCTGTCGGAAACGGCAATCCACAAGGGACCTTCGCCAACTGTTCTGCCAGGTTTTTATCTTTCCATTTCACACGACCGATCGTCGCGTGCGGTTGGAATGGCCTCGTTTCGACTTTAAAACCCAGTGACTGGACTTCTCCCTGGATCGCTCGTTGCAAGGAAAGAAGCCGGCCCGTGTTTTCCAGGATGCCGAGCCAAATAATGTCCGGCCTTTCCAGACTCGGGAATGCGCCGATCTTGCCCAACTCCAATTGAAGAGGCTGAAAAAGGGACGCTATTCTTTTTGAAAAAAAATCGATCGGCTCGATCTCTTTTGTGGGAACAGAACCGAAGAAATGAAGGGTCACATGGACTTTCCGGGGTTCGGTCCACCGGACACTAGGGACTTCTTCGCGCAGCGGACTCAACAGATGTTCTATTTCCCGGGAGAAGATCCCGTGAAGCGGTAATGCGAGGAACAGCCTCGCCGCGGTTCGCTTTAGCACTGTTCTCATTTGATTTTAAGGGTTAACAGTGCTATACCGCATACCTCTATAATTTCTAATGTCATGCGGTATTAGCGGATCATCCGCCATAGATATTCAAGCGCTTTGGTCGCGGCCTTGTCCTGGATCTGAAGACGTTCCCCCCAAAAAACATGTTTCCAGGCCCGGACCGTTCCGTCCGGAGACGCGAGACCGATGTAAACAAGACCGACCGGCTTTTTGGAACTGCCGCCACCGGGGCCGGCGATTCCCGTAACGGCAACACCGAAGCTCGATCCCATCCGGGCGCGAACCGACCGCGCGAGCTCTCGTGCGACCTGCTCAGAAACCTCCCCGTGTTTTTTGATGACCGTCGCCGGAACACCTAACTTGATCTTAATGCTTGGGTGATAAGCGACGGTACCCCCAAGAAAATAGACGCTCGCCCCAGGGTTCGAGGCAACGCGTGAAGCCAGGAGCCCGCCGGTGCAACTTTCCGCGACGGCAAGCGTCTGCCTTTTTTTTCCAAGTCGCTTCCCGATCACAACGGAAAGAGGCGTTTCATCCCAGCCGTAGATCCAGTCCTTGAGCCGGGCCGCGATCTTCTTCCGGAGCCGCGCGAGAATATCCGCCCGGTCCGCAAGAATCCGGATCGCGATCTCCCCTGCCGAGGGATAGATCCCGAAATCGAAAGAGTCATCGAAAAAATCTTTCCCGAGTTTCTTCATGACATCGGGCTCCGAAATACCGGCCATCCTCACGACCAACTTCCGGCTTTGGGAAAGACCTTCCATTTTCTTTTTCAGGAACGGCAGGACCACATCAAAATACATATTCTGAAGTTCCGACGGGACACCGGGAAGCGCGATCACGATCTTGGACCCGGTCTCGATCGAGAACCCGAGTGCGATCCCGAAACGGTTGATGAGAGGCTTGGCGTTCTCGGGATAAAAGGCTTCGCGCTTCACAAGTAAAGGCACTTTTTTATTGTAACGTTTGTAGACCTTCTGGAGACGTCGATATTGGTCGGCTGAAAAAACGAGCGGCACCTTGAAATGCGCGGCAATGCCTTCCCGGGTCACGTCATCGGGCGTCGGTCCGAGCCCTCCCATCATGATGATAAGATCCACGCGCCGGAGCATCTCGCCCAGCCGGAAACGGATCGCTTCCTGGGAGTCCGAGCAAACCCCGTGGGAAATAACTTCGCACCCAAGACCGGAAAGCTCCCGCCCGAGGAACGCGGCGTTCGTGTTCACCACACTCCCGCGCAGGACTTCATTACCGACTGAAAGGATGGCCGCGGTGGGTTTCATCGGAAGAGTACGAAGAGGATGATCCAGCTGCAGAGCCCGGCGCCAAGATCATCGGCCATAATGCCCCAGTAACGCGGAATGCGTTCAAGGGCCCGGATCGGGAAAGGTTTGAACACGTCAAAAAAACGGAACAGCAAGAACCCCAAAAGAGCGGAGATCCAGGTCATGGGAATGAACATGAAAGTCACAAAAATACCGCATACTTCGTCGACCACGATGTAGTGAGGATCCGGGTCCGGGTCCTTGATCCGTTCGTACGCGAGAGCGCCCCATGCGAGTAGAAATACAAAAGCGGCCGCGTAAAGTCCGAAGTTCCATCGCGTCAAAAAAACCAGGAGAACCCCCAGCATACTTCCCCAAGTCCCGGGGGCCTTCGGCAAGAGTCCCACACCCACCGCAAGCACGAACCGGTTGAACGGCTCGGCCCCGAAATGAGCCCGCTGGTTCCAGAGGAACATGGCGCCGGAGACAAGCGTTAACGCCACCGTCGTGATCAGGAGGATCGGCAGAAGATAATAAAAGATCCCCGTCGCGACATCAAAAGAAGGATACGGATTCAGAAGCAAATAAGCGAAAGCGATCCACACCGTAACGGTCTGAAAACCGAATTTGAGCTTGCCCATCATTTCCGCACCCAAAGAGTTCCCTCCCAGGAGCCACCCGGTCCGGCAGAACGTCACCAGGATCTCGCGAATGAAGATCGGGACCACCCACCAGATCGAGTAAAAATGAAGCGCCGCGAAAGCGGCCATCGGCGCCAGGATCAGGATCTTGTCATTAAAGGGATCGACCCATCGCCCGAAAGCGGATTCGAGTTTATAGTGGCGGGCGATCCAGCCATCCAGGTAATCCGTGATCGCGCCCACGATAAAGAGAATGAACGCCCAAAGGTGTCCCACCGGGCTCGGCCGCAGGATCAGGAAGGGCAGAGAGAGCCCGATCAAGCCGCGCGCGATACTCAGCACGTTCGGATTCAGCAACGTATATTTATATTTGTCCCACGAGGTCATAGTCTTGAGCGTCCGTGATCTTGACCGTATAGAATTTCCCGGCCGTGATGTCCCTTTGTGTCCGGATATGAATAACACCATCCACTTCGGGTGCGTCCATGGAAGAACGTCCGGTCCATGAACCAAAGTCTTTCGGATCCTGTGTTTCAACCAACACCCGGAACTCCCGGCCGATATAACGGCGATTCGCTTCCCGCGCGACCGTCTGCTGGAGCTGCATCGCCCGGTGATAGCGTTCCTCTTTGATCTTTTCAGGGATCTGTCCCGGAAGTTCCGCGGCCGCCGAGCCTTCTTCCGGAGAGTAGCGAAAGATCCCGAGTCGATCGAATTTAATTTCGCTCATAAAAGCCAGGAGCTCTTCAAAATCTTCTTCCGTCTCACCCGGAAATCCCACGATAAAACTAGTCCGGATCACCACACCGGGGATCATCTCCCGGAGCTTGCGGATCAGCTCGGTCGCCTGCCGTTTCGAGCCTCCCCGCTGCATGGCTTTGAGTATTTTATCATTAATGTGCTGGAGCGGTAAGTCTATGTAGCGGCAAACCTGCTTGGACTTCGCGATCGCGCGAATGATCTCGTCGGTGAGCGTCGCGGGATACGTGTAAAGAAGACGCACCCACTTGACATCCCGCACAGTCCCCAAGGCCTCGATGAGTTCCGGTAAAAGACATTTCCCGGCATAATCCCACCCGAATCGTGTGATGTCCTGACCGATCACGATAAGTTCCTTCGCGCCCTCGTCAGCCAATTGCTTCGCCTCACGAAGAAGATCCGCGATGCGCCGCGAACGATAGCGTCCACGAAGTTTCGGGATCACGCAAAAAGAGCACACGTGATCGCACCCTTCCGAGATCTTGAGATACCGCGAATGTTTGGGCGTCAGGGAAACGCGCGCCTCGTCTGCGTCGGCAAGATAACCTGCATTATGAACACTGACGAATGGCTTTCCATCCGCGACCTTTTTCAGGACTTCGGCGATGCGCATGTAGTCCCCGGAACCGATAAAGGCGTCGACCTCGGGAAATTCCTTTTGAAGCTCCTCCACGTAGCGTTGGACGAGACACCCCACCGCAACCACCGCGAGCAGTTTTCCTTCTTTCTTAAGCTCGAGTAACTTTAGAAGCGTATCGATGGATTCCTGTTTGGCGTCCTGGATGAACCCGCAGGTGTTCAGGAACACCACATCACTTTCCGCGATATCTTTCGCGATCGCATAGCCGGCGCCCCGGACCTTCCCCAGAATGGTCTCGCTATCCACAAGCGTCTTAGGACACCCCAGCGAAACCATCCCGACCTTGATCTCTTTTGCATCCATGAGTACGAACCTCGAAGAAAGGAAGTTAGAAACTTAAGCAGGGCGCATTATAGCATGAGGCCGTCACACAGCGACCTTCTAGGTATGCGGTAGGAACTACAGCAATGACCGTTATGCGGCGGACTGTATCGATTGAGCCACCTGCATGGCGATCGTCAGCATCTTATTCAGGGCTTCCGCACTAAACGAATAGAAGCCTTTTTCATCTTTCTTTCCACTAAGAACTTCCCTGATCGCATCAACCTCACTGGCGCTCAGGAGCCTCTGGGACACGATCGATGCGAGAGTTGAGGTTGCAACACGACGGTTGGCATCCTTGCTATAACCTTCGTTGATCATAACTGCCGGCAGCAATCCCCCCTCGTTAAAAACATCCAAAAACCCTTCACCAGCACCCATAAGAACATAATTACGCTGGCCGGGCGCAACCGCCGCGATCGTCTTCATTCTCTGACTTGCGAGTTTTGCGAGCGCCGCTCGCGCCGTTCTCGATCTGTTTTTATCAATCACCATCGGCACAATGTCAAATCGCTTATTCGCATCCAGATCTTTGAGAATAGCGGCCAAGCGAACCTTGGCCTCATCGATAAGCGGCTGAACCTCTTTTTTCCCCGCTTCATTCTGCACAGGTACGATGTAAACCATCTCCTGAAATTTATTCCCCAATGGCGCTAGGTCACCCGCTCCAATATCTTTCAAAGCTTCCCTGCCTAGCTGAGCGAACACCACGCCGGGCTTGTCCATGATCGAAACTTTTTCAGTCTTTGGAAATAACTTCGCAGCCAACCCGTCAAAAATATCCCGGATCGCCTGGACCCAGCCCGCAGCCTTCGCTACACTCGCGCTTGCAAGTTGCACAATGACGTCAGCCATTTGCTCCGGCTTCAATTTATCCGTCCTATTGTCGAACTCCATCCCAGCCACGGCCGCAACAATGACGAACCCTATCGCTCCCCGGCTCTCCAGCTTTCCAACCGCCTCGAAATTCGTCCCAAGCTTAGCTTCCCCGACAACCGAAAAATCGGCTTGGTTGATTGCTTCACGAACAGCCGTTACCCTCGCTTCCGAACGGGAGGCGGCCGGTTCAGCAGCATTTTGGCTTACAACTTTTTGAACGAAATTCAGAAAAGGCGCCGTCACATACGCCCCATCCATATCTCTCCCACGTTCCGGCCATTGCGCCCCCAACGCCTCGGGCACGATCACTCCATTCTTCTCTAAAACTCCCAGCAGCGCAGCATGTTTGGCCGTATTTTCTTTCTGCCGTGTCGCATTTAAAAAACTATAGGACTGCTTCGACATCTCGGCAAGCGATCCCAAAACCTCAGGGGAAAGCCCGGCCATACTCGACGTAAACTGCGGATAATCCGCTCCTTCCGCTCCGAGCCGGAGGGCTACTCCCTCCTCAAGCCCACGGACCTGCGCCGCGCGACGGTTCCGGGCACGGATATCTTCAGCGATTTTCTCAAACCGTTGCTTCTCGAGCACTGCGTTAGCTACTTTGGTTTTATCTCCCAGAACGATCCATATCCGCTCCAACAACGGCGCGGCAACGTTCCGGTCCACTCCATCCCCGCTAACACTCGTATCATCCTTGGGCCATTCGACGCCCAACGCCAGGGGTACAATCACACCTTGCTGTCCCAAAAGAGCCAGGATCCCCTCATGATTCTTTGTCGTAGCCTCCACAGAAGCAGGCGTTATTTTCGATAATCGTTCCAGCTCCGCGAGAACTTCTGCCGGCAACCCGGCAACACTCTCCTCAAACTTATCAAAATGACTCGTCGCGGGAAACGGCACCGCTGGGGTATAAGCAGTTCCATACATTTGCCCAGGAAGGGAACCCCCACGGAGCTCCTCATTTTCGAGCGCTAAAACAGCTCCTTCCGCAAGCCCACGGACCTGTGCTACGCGACGGTTCTGCCCCCTAACAAACGCCGTCCTTTCGGCAAGTCTTTGTCCGTCGATCGTGTCAGTAACGATCTTTCGGACGATCTCCAGAAAAGGTGCCGTCACATACGCCCCATCCATGCCTCTTCCCTGTTCCGGCCATTGCGCCCCCAACGCCTCGGGCACGATCACTCCATTCTTCTTCAAAATATCAAGCAGCGCAGTATGTTTGGCCGTATTTTCCTTCTGCCGTGTCGCACTTAAAAAACTATAGGACGGCTTCGACATCTCGGCAAGCGATCCCAAAACCTCAGGGGAAAGCCGGGCAAGACTCGACGTAAGTTCCTCGATCTCCTTCCCCCTCACCTCGGAGCGAGGTTTAGAAAAAGGAACCTCGAACTTTATGGATACCGACGGACCTTCGTCGCTGGGTTGCCCTTTGAGATCGCCATCCGTCTTATAGCCCGCACCCAAAACGACTTTGAGATTATCGGTAATATTCCGGCCGATCGTCGCTTCTGCGGAATATCCGACTTCGCCCTCCTGCTTCCACCCATCCAGGTTCACCCCTAAAAAGTAACCATTGCCTAAATCGATATCTCCGACACGCAACCCAACTCCGTAGAAATCTCCGGATGGACCGACACCTCGTCTTCCATAAATGTCCCAGTAAAGTTCGGCCGCAGTGAAGTTCGCCCCCAGATAATATTCCGGACCGAGCGGCGTAAGGTTGGCCCCGGTGTAAGGCAGGATCCGTGGCAATGTGAAATCCTTGTTGCCTCTCCCCACATAATCCAACTGCTCCCACAACGCCATCCAAAGCGTGGGATCGAGCGCGTTCCAGAGAGCCACGCGCTGCATATCCTCCCAAAGCCCTGCATCTTCTCCATACTTTTTAACCATATTCTCATAATACTTCTGGACGTCATTGCTAGCGCCCCCCCCATTTAAAAGCTGTTGGCCTGGGTGGGAACCCGGGTTGGACGTATTGAAGATGTAATTAGACAAGTCAAGTTTCGCAAGATAGTAAAGCAGCCCATCCTGATAAGTCCCGCCATTCCGGTACACGCTTCTGCGGATCTCGTCCGACATCACTTGGGTACTTTCCATTCCGCCGGCGGTTGTTGCGAGAGATCCATCGACCGTATACGTCATGTCGCCCCGCGCAGCAGCTCCCGACCACCAACCCACGAGCGTGCTCCATTTTAAATCCTCCCATTGCCGGGGGGGGGCAAATTCAATTTCATACGTCGAACCATAATCCCCTTCCCCTCGTGACCTTGCACCATGACCGAAGATCTCGTGTTGAGCGACCACGAAACCTACGGTTATATTATCCAAGGTGCCCCATTTAGCAAGTCGACCTAATGCGTTATCTTCAACATAAGGAATGTGCGCGGTCACGGGATTGATCACAAATTCATTCAGCCCCCTGTAAGCCGAGTAAAGATTTGTAGCTCCGGCCTCCATCCCCATCGTGGGATCAAGGCGTACGCTATAGGGTTGGCTGTTCTCGGCAGCAGCAAAGGACGGCACGGCAAGCCACATGGCAAGCACGGCCGGCAACATCACTTTCTGCATCATATAGCCGTACAATTCCCCCAACCTCGCCTCCGAACGGCGCCGATATTCGCCTTCAATTTTTTTCAACTGATCAACAACATTTTGAATCGCCTCGGTCTGCTCAGGTGTAGCTAGATAATTCAAACGGCCGAGTTCCGAGGCTAACCCTTGAGCCAGGGTAGCAACTTCATATGGGCGAGAAACATTGCCCGCAAACCTGATTTCTGCTTCAAGCCGACCTGTATCGACCCCTGCTTTTCCCTTGCGAGTGTTAATAATGGGCTGAACCAACCCGATCATTTGTGTCACTACTTGGCTTAACGGTTTCTGTTTAGCCTCATTCGAAAGCATCGCCCACGCCCCTCCCGGACGAGCTTCAGAGACAATACTCGCGATTCGAGCCTGGCGATCGCGGTCTTCGCGAAAACGTCCCTGCTCATCAAATAAAACTGTTTTTAACAAGACATTCAAAAGGGCGGTGTCCTCAGGATCAGTTAAACCATCGATGCTCGTAAAAAAATTCGCCGCCACGGCATCTACCGTACCGGAAATCGAGTCAGCTTGCATGAGTACACGGGTCCGCTCAGCAGCCTCATCAAACGCTGATTGAGATAGCGGATAACCGTTCGAATACGCACTAACTTTGGCTTCAATACCCCGCTGAAAAATATCCAACAAACTTCGCGCCTCGGAGCGGGAGACGGGAACTTCGATGCCCTCGAACTTTTGGAGACCTTTGACCTTATAGGTATCGATGCCAGTCGTTTCAGATGTCTTCTCGGGCTGGAATTCCAGTGTAATTCCAAACGCCTTGGCCGCTATTGAACCATTAAAAGCATCCGCAACTCCCTGGCCCGTCGCATATTCTTTAGGAAGCTTGCTGCGAAAAGCCTTGATCAAATCGCCCAGCTCTTTTGACGGGTCAAACCCCTGATCTTTTCGAGTCGCAAGGGAGGTGGCGCCGTTCGCCAATTCCAAATACGAGATCGTGAAAAGCTGCTTTTCATTCTGCAGCATGGTGTTCCGGTAGAGTTTCTCGTCGCTCTTTTCCATAAGGCGCGGGGTAAGAACACCGTAGCTGATGTTATGTTCGCGGAAAAGATCGGTCATGCCGTCGGTGTGGAAACCTCCGGTGATCAGGACGGCTTTGCTTGAAGAGCCTTTCCCCATCACCGCGTTGATCTTCTCATAGAACATGGATTCTCTCTGGCGGGCAAACTCATAAAAGCTGAATGCCGAGCCATAAAGATCCAGTATCTGCTCTTGAAATTTCGGGCTGAGTTTCCTGGTTTCGAGGTCGGAGGGTGCAAGATTCATTTCTTTTGTGACTGCGCTACTAAGATCTTTGAGACGGGAGACCATCGAATCCATCTGGATCTCGGTCTTACGCCCGAGAGCATCCTTCCAATCCCGGCGGCTCAGTTCGAGGCTCAAGAGTTTCCGGGCGAGTTCCTCGTCGCGATAAAGTTCCAGCAGGCTCTTCTGCTGCGGACTTTCCGCAAGCTTGCCGAGGATCTTCCCGAAAAGCGCTTTGATCTCTTCAAAAAGCCCTTTGGCATCCAGTTCGCTTTTGAGGATCAGATACCCGGCGTAAAGGCTGAACGCGGGATACTCACTGAACCGGAAACCGTTGGGACCGGCTTCCTTTACAAGCGCTTCGAGGACATCCCGAGGTTCCATCATTTCGCCCTCGCCTTGGCGGACGCTCAAACGCTGTTCCTTGAAATTCTCCACTTCTGCAATGATTCGCGGGGAAACGCCCTTGGCTTTCAAAAAGCTTATGAGCTTATCTTTCTCTTCCAATGCCTTGGCAGTATCCAGTTCTTTTTCCATCCCCTGAAGGACAAGAAGGCGCGTGATCTGCGGCCATTCCACTTGTGAGAACAGGCTTTCCAGATCGAGATCCAGGACACGCTTCGCATCGGCAGCAAGGCTGCGAATATACGGCATGAACTCGCGGTGTCCCTTCTCGAATTTCTGCCAATCCGCAAGAATTCTTCGGAGATCATTCGTGAAGATCTTTGAGGACAGCGCTTCAAGCCGGGATTCATACCCCTGGAGGTAACGGTTCACAAGCGCCTCGGCGCCAAAGACTTTCTTGAGAGCTTCGTAGTTACTGCGGTAAAGTCCCGCGTCCTCGATCCCCACGCCCCTGACGGGGCCAGACTGGAGACTGGAGACTGGAGACTGAAGCTTTGAATCCCTTTTTTGTCTAGGGTCTGTGGTCTGTGGTCCGTAGTCTGCTTCTAAAAGATAAAGTTCGGCGCCTGTAAGTTCGCCTTGCTGGGCCAGGAGATCCGCAAGTTCCAGATTCCGCGCTTTGTCAGGGAAGAGTTTGAGGTAGTCGGGGTTCAGGTCCTCAGCCGCGCCTTCGACAAAGATCGTATTGATGGCATAAGTTTTGTTCAGATACTCCAGAAGCTCTTCGATCTTCTTCTGGGCCCCATAATTGGCGTGAGCATTCTGGATATGCAGGACGACCCTGGAATCGACCGAAGAAGGCGCTTCCCAGATGCCATCAAGACTTGCCAGCTCCGTGGGAATATCGATCCTGAGGAACCCGGGCATTTCCCGATTCGCAGCGACCTCGATCCCTGCCCCAGGGTTCGCAAATGAGACCTGGGAAACAAGAAAAAAACAAATCGTCAGGAAGCTTACGATCCGTCTAACTTGTTTTTGATTCCCACCTGAAAGCATCATGCCTCCCAATACGTTAACAACTAAATTCTTTTAAAACATGCTTAATTCGTACTGCTGAAACGTAGCACGCTTCCCTAGAAATTTCAAACCATGAGAATTTATATTTAGATTTATTCTTCATAAAATTATATTCATATATAAACGCTATGTTTTGATTTATTAAATCGCTTCATACAGTAAAAATATGTCGAATGATTGTAATTTTGTCAAGATGGCTATGTTATTATCTTTTAAATCACGCAACTCATTCAAAACAATACGGTTAAGACAAAAATGACTCATTTATCAATAGAAATTTCATCTAAACTTAGTCAATTGGACATTATTTTTTCGCCCCACATAAGACAAAAAAGCCCAAAGGGGCACCCCCCCTTTGGGCTTTTCGCACCACTAAAATGTCCTCAAGAAACTACGACCCCGGCGCGATTCTCCGCCAAACAGCGCGGCGGACCCGTCCGCAAAGCGCTGTTGGACAGACCCGCCAGCGCTTTGTGGCGGGGAACGCATTAAAACAAAAAAATTAAACCTCAGCGGATTCGCTTCACGGACAAATACGCTTCAGGTAAAAACGGAAGGACGTTTTTTCTTTACATCACGAAAAAACGCGCCTGCCGCGAGTAGAACGCGGGACCCCCTGCTTAGAAGGCTGATGCTCTATCCCCTTATCCCTAATTGAATAAAGTAGTTAGAGATTTACGCTTTCGCCCAGGTGTCCAAAAAGTGTCCATCTTAGAGGGTAATTGACGGTACTTGACCGCCCAAACAGTCCCAGGCTCCTTCGTCTTGAATCCGCCCCGCCCTTCATTATATGTACCCTCTCTGTAACCAGGCAAAACATCGCTCAAATAGGTATCCAATTTTTTAACCGCCGTCAAAAGATGGTCCTGCTGCAAATGGGTATAGCGAGCGGTGATGGAGTATACGCCCCCCTTGGTCTTATGTCCAAGCAATACAGAAATCGTATAAAGATCCACCCCAAGGTGCGCCAAATAACTGGCAAACGTATGCCGGAGATCATGGAAGCGCAAGCCCTTAATCTCCGCGCGACCCAGCGCAGTCGCAAAGGCCTTCCGCGGGTTATATGAAAAATCAAAAGAACCTCGGAGAATTGACTTCACGGTTTCGTTCGTCGGCACATACCGCGTTTCCCCGTTCTTGGTTTCAGGAAGAAAAATGTAATTTAAATCAAGCTTCACAGCCGCAGGGGTCATGCCCTGCATTTCCCCTTTTCGCATACCCGTGTTTACGGCCACAAGGATATACTGGCGAAGCTCCGGATCACTTACCTCGAGAAGCTTTATCAATTCGCCCTTGGTCAGAAAACGGTCTCTTGAAATTTCCCTGAGTCTTTTAAACCTTGCGGCGGGATTGGGACCTGCAAACAATGGAAGCCGCTTATTTTCGGGATCACGCCATTCATAAATCGCTTTATTGATCGCGGTTCGCATGCAGGAAAGTTCATGATTAATCGTAGAGGGCTTCACATGCATTTCGATTTTCCGCCTCTTCGAAATTTTCACATCTTTCAAACGCTTTTGCTTGTACACCTCAACATCTTCAGAGCTTATCTCACTGACGAGCATAGCCCCGAAATAATCGACCAGATGTTCCATGTTGCCAACATCAGTGCTTTTCCACGATTTTTTTCCGGTCAGCTCGCAATGTTTGAGATACTTCTCTGAAAGCTCACGAAACGTAAGGCGGCTTTCCTTCCTGATGTCGAAATACTTATTCTCTTTAATCTGTATCTTGCGTTTGCTCAACAGGTCCTCTGCCATCGCCTTATTGGGGGCAGTTTCGCGGCGACGACGGCCGTTAACGTAATAATCCACATACCAGGTCCCCGCCTTACACTTGGCGCGACCCTCCCGGCACCCATCACAAACTCCGCATTTTTTTTGAAAAACGCCCATTTCAGCCTCTCCCCGTGACCTTCTTAAGTTTCAGAAGGTCTTCTTCCGTCCAATAGCGATAATGACTCATCGGATCACGCTTCGGCAAAGGAATCTTCCCCGCACGCTCCCAGTTGTAATAGGAGCTCCGCGGTATCCCGAGCATTTTGACGACCTCATCAAGATAGAATCGCTTATTTTTTTCCATGTCGTTCCCAAAGCCAGGTACAGGTTATCAACATTGTTAAACCTTGTCAACCCCGGATTGACCTGACTTTTCTGCTTTCCACCCATTGTGAGATATCCAGAGGATCAAATTTTACCAAGCGCCCCACTTTGACATAGGGTATTTGCCGGGCATGGACCCAGCAATACACGGTCTTAACCTTAACCCCAAGGCGCTGCGACAATTCGTCGACATCCAGCAACTTCCCCGAGACTTCACACCTTGAAATACCGTCTTGCTTATTCATTTCATGGATAGCTCCCTTCTATATAGTAGATAGCCCCTCATGGGACATGGAGTTAAGAAGGGTCCGTTCAATGTTTGCGAACGTTTTTATACTAGAAATAAATTGTCACGAACATCGTTCGGGGTCTCGTTGCTCCGTGACAGCCTGCAGACAGCTTTCAATCTCGCCAGTGTTAAAACGCAGGAAGACCCGGCTTGATGTGCGCGATCTTTCTAACAGCCCCACCACTGCTTCTCTGATTTCGCCACATCCTGGAGAACGCCGTTCACTTGATCCAAATTGAACGCTTCGGGATCAAACCTACCTCCGATCCACTCGGTCATGGATTTGTGCTCCGGGTGCTTGGGATTCCGGATTGCGGCGAGAAATTCCTCATAGCCTCCCGTGCCGCCGCAATCATCCGGCGGACAGTTCCTGGCGCCGCTAATACAAAGAGGATATTTTTGCCCCTTGGCTGGCTCCAAGACATCCTCCAGCTGGACCGCGTGTCGCCACCCGTCACCGAAATCATATTCGAAGGTGAACGATTTCAGCGCCCCCTGATCCAAGTCGTCGAGCCGGAAGCCTCGTTCATCGTTCATGTCCTCATCCGAATCAAAATCGTCATCAGGTATCCCGTAGGATTTCTCATTGATCTCAAACTGATGCAAATGCCCCCCGCTCCAGCCCATCGCGAGCAGGATCGTAGATGAGAGGCGGTGAAGCGATATATCACTTTGCACAAGGATCCGCCTCCAGATTGGCGGACTGACATCCTGAAGCGCGATCCTGAACTGACAGATCTTATTCGTTTGTTTTTTCATGTCTTTCCTTAGGAACAATTTCGCATTTCACACAAAAAGTGACTTTACATCAAATGAACTACTACTTCGGCGCTAGTTTTTTACTGAAAAATAGGTCAGCTCAGTTCCATTTATGCCATCAGACTTCTTGCCCAAGACAAGAGATCTCACGTCCAAAATTAAGCTTCTAATATCTTCTTCATTGTTATTAGCAAGCTTTCCGTTTATTTTTTTCACAATTTCTTCATCAGGAATCCAAATCGCTAATTCCCAATTCAGCCTATTTATTTCTTCGAAATGATCCCGCTTTTCGCTTTCTTTCAATAACTTATCCTCCAGCCCATTATATTTAATCCACTTCGAAAAAAGCTTAGCGATCGCGGCCGCTTGCTCTCGCTGTCGAAAAGAAAATTTAAATTCTTCTAGCATCTTGCCATACTCATGTTTAATAGCTTCTTCGATTCTTGAACCGAGCCACCTTTTCCCAAAGAACGCAACAATAAGGATAAAAACTCCGGTTCCTCCGATGCTGGTCACCAACGAAGTGACAATGGTAGAACAATCCATAGACGTCATCATCCCTCCTTTGAACTTTCCATTTAAGCAGTTTAGTCAGACATCAATGACGCAAAAGACGGCAGTCGGTCATCCCTGGCCCCATTCTGTCGTCACCTGTCTATATAGGAACAATCTCGCAATGCACGCAAATTATGAAATCCTGGGATGGATATTGACAGCCCCAGATATCTGACGCTTCATCCTTTTCGTTCCTCCTCAGTTAATATTGCTTTCTGAAGGGCTCGAATGTCCCGAGAAACTTCGGAGGTTGCATCCCCCCCTTTCTTCGCACCCACTCTTTTCCGCTTCTTTTTTCTCATTCATCACTCACAAAAGAATCTCATGTTTTATGTAAAGAACGACATTCCATTATTACACTATGTAAAACGCGCTTAGATCTAACAGGTTCGTTGAGGCCATACCTTTTGGGCTATTAACCTTTCATCACAATAATCCAATTCAGTAAAGCCATCAACTGTGGTCGGCCCTTTTTTCCGCCATTGTTGCCTATACGTAGCTTTTGTTTCCGATTGTTCCTGCCAACCCCAATCTTCAAGATTGCCGGTTTTGAAATTTCCGTCCTGCTCAGCCCACGGTTTCTTAAAATCACCTTTGCAATTATAGACAACGAGAAGATCTATTTCTCTCACATGAATCGATCTACAGCTCTGAAGATTTTGTAAAATATCTTCCGTTGCAAATACAATCAAGTCCCAATCGGAATTAACATTTGATGCGCCATTAGCTCTTGATCCAATTAGCCAAATAGATTGAATCGAGGGATGGGTTCCTGTTAATAATGCTAGATAAGATTCGATTTCAGTCATATGGCCGTATTAATCTCGCGCCTAAGGAAAATTACGACATTACAGCTGGTTGGCTAAGCCGCGGGAGGGGCCACGTTTTCATCTGAAGATTTTGGATTCCCGGACTTTTGAATCCCTAATAAAGCGGCTATATTTGACAACCTCGCTTTGCTGTCATCTGCAGATTCTTTCGAACCCTGCAGGGCATCGCAGAGAACTTCAGAGAAAATACTTCGCACTGTTTTCGGAGCTTTCTTAAAAAGGTCCGCCTTGAACTTAAGAAAGCCTTCTATTGTAGCGAGCTCTTTCCCATCACTTCGTTTAACAATATGCGTTAACATTCGTCTAACGATATCTTCTGATTTATCTTCCAGAAATTGATTATCCTTATACGCATCACTATACAACTCCAAAATTTTAGTTTTTTTCTGATTTTCAGCTTCAATAAGAAGTTTATCCCTCATATTTTTCAAAAAAGTTTCTTTCCAATCATCTTTTAAGGCCAGCAAAACATAGTTCCATTCACCAACCAACTTGCTTGGATAAATCTTTTCGTCCATAACATCTCGCGCATGGTCCAAAAGAGCCTCATGATAATGTTCTGCCAAATCGACTGGACTTCCTTGTTTGGCCAATTCAATGACCAACCGAAGGATATCGCCTTCAGACGACAACTGCTTTTTCCAGATATCAGCATGGACATTGCGCAAGCCATTTAATAAAAAATCAATAAAGAAGGCGACCTGCTCTTTACATCTATCTTTAGCTCGAATTACTTCCAGATATAGCGACGCGCATTCATTTTCAAATACATTTTCCCCAAGAACTTTCATAAGGCTGTCTTTTTCGACAAGATTCAAAATGTGCTTTTCAAACAACGCGTCATCAATTCGTGAACGGTAGCAATGATAAGCTTTTACTAGCTGGGTCGAAGGAAGATTTTTATAACCGTTTTCAGTTGATAAGGTTGCTTTAAAAACATGCGAGACAAGAGCGTGTTGCTCGGTAACATTTTGAGTTTTTTCTAGAAACTCGGCTAATTTATTCATATCAACTAACATGTTAGAAAATGCGTCGACAGCATCCTTCTTACTTAGGGGATTCGCAAGAGCATTTCTATATTCCTGCAAACCGCTTGCGACATTCCCGACAGGCCGACGTATAGACAATTGTCCGGTCGGATTGTAATAAGTTAACGGCACTAAGCATGAGGCAAAACCCTTTGCATCATTCGATACGGCTGCTAAATGGTGGAAAAGATGCCCTTGATTGCATAATTCCTCCAGAGAAGTTTCCGCATTTTGGACAACCTTGCTATTAACTAAATAATTAAAAGCAAGAACACATCCAGTTATCTCAACCGGTGTTAAATTATTGGTATTTTGCAATCGAGTATGAAGGGGACCTATTAAATTATGCCAAGGCCATTCCGGACCAATCTTAATTGCCATCCGGATTGATTGAGCATGAATATCTAAAAACTGTCCCTCATTACAAATTCGTGAAAATTCCTCCACAACTTTAGCACCATCAGCTGTAGGGACAAAATACTGCGCAACATTATTAGCATCTGACTCCAACCCAAGGCAACTCAGCACTTGAACATAAGTTCTCTCAATCCCAGGGATCCTAAACCTCCCCCTTAGACGCTCTTGTCCTGTGCGTTCAAATGCTTTAAGAATTCGGCCAAGTCCCTTGACGTGTTGTTTAATTAACTCGATCGGCTTTGGTATAACAGTCTTGCCTTGATCAGACTTTTGCTCTGGTGCTGTCCTTGAAATACTATCAATAAGATTTTCGAGAACGGATTCAGCACCTTTGGCAGTTGCTCTTTGAATAACGATTGAGAGCCCCTCGGCAACTTGTTCATCGACAGATCGCCATTCAATAACTTTTGAAGCGGCGCTTTGCAAGTGATCTTCGATTCGGTTCCACTCAGGGGCAGACCGATCAGCAAACACACCCATCGCCATAGCCGCCATAGGTATCGTATTAGGTTCCGCTTCAACCCAAGACATGCAATTATCGGTAACCTCTCTTTCAAGAACTGTGAAAAACCCAGTAACGTTCTCTGATAACTGCTTCAGACTATCCTTGTCCCCTTTTTGCAAAGCCGCCCTGACCTGCCCTCCCGCCAAAGCTTGCAATGCGATATCTGCTTTAACATTAAAATGCAAAGCGGCCAAATTCCGCTGCAGCTCTTCGTTGTCAAACATATTCAAAATCCGCTTTTCAATAACAGACCACTTAATAAGATCAAATGATCGGCCTTTTTGCATCTCATCAAAATAAAGCACATGAATTGCTTGATGCGCTAATTCTATATTATTTCCCCAAATGCGATTGCGGGAACCCATTTTGTTTATAAATAGTTTCAAATCACGTGGCGTTGGAGGACCATCTTTTTGAACTTTCGCAATATCATATATCCTATAAATTTGATGAAAAACGTCCGGTTTGCTTTGTTTATGCTCCGGGAATGCTTTACCGAGCTCAGCAACTAGATAATCTTTCCATTTCGATAAGACTGGAAGAGGTACGTAAAAAATCGCTTGGAATGTTTTTTCCACGAAGGAAACTCCAGTCCCCCCTTTGGAAATGTCTTGCTGCCGTTTATCGTTACCCGGCTCAACAGCCGCTTCATCAAAATCAAAAACCTCCTTTGGAAATTCTGGCGCAAAAGGAACAATTAAACAAAATTTTTCCAACCAATTCTTTTGAGTTTGTCCACTCCACAGATCAAAAAAAGTTCTCATGGTTGACCATATAGAATAAGCCTCGCTCTGATCCACCCTATCTAAATTATCAATAACCACCACGAGCTTGCGTTCATTCTTCCGACTATCATCCAAATCTAAGACATCATTCAATATATCTTTAAAGACATTTTGAAATTCAATAGTGGTCGGATCCGGAGTTCTTATTGTTGTCACACTGTTAGTTTCCCTTACTTTATTTATAAAGAAAGAAAACAATGAATCAGCTCCATGTGGGGCTCGGTGCTTCGTCCAAAACTCTTTTCTGAAACACTTCCAGGTAGGTCTCCAACATAACCAAGTCAACAATACAATGATGACAGGAAGAAAAACCATGAATAGACCAAACGCCCATAATTGAATCGTAAAACCAAAGACAATCTTGGAAACAGGCACTTCTTTGTCAATTAATCCAAAAAGCGCATACCCCAAAGGTAAAAAAATCGTCGAAGCAATTATTAGCCTTCCAGGTAATGTTAAAATTGGCTCCGTCTTAGTATCCCGTTCCTCTCTCTTTCTACTAAGAGTCTCTAACGCTACTTGCCATTCATTTTTTTCGACCCAATGGATTTTCTCTAAAAACTTTACGAATTCCTCTAAAAAAGAACGCCTCAGCGGATCCCCCGAGTGAGACCAGGCATCAAATGTAAAGATTTTGGCATGGTTATTTCGATTAAAGATCTTCGAGAGAAAATTAATGATGGAAGATTTACCGCTTCCTCTTGTACCGATAAGAGCTATGGATTTCCTCCCTTTCTCAGTCTGAATTAATACATCAATAGCGTCAGCAATTGATTGATGTGATTCGAAATAGTCAAGCTCTGCTGGATCGTCATCCAACAAAATTGTTTTTCGAAAATCGTTACTCATAAAAGCCTCTTTTCCCGCATCTTCTCTGTTCTTAAGCAACTGGACTATTTAAGAAGCTGATTACTTTTCAAAAAAAATTAAACTATTTCAAATTCGTCTTCACTGCTAGGCCGCACAAAAGCCCTCTCTCTATTTGGGTAGTATACTTCCGCGGCGAACCTCGTCCTAATCAAAAAATATTTCTTCAAATTTAAACTAAGCAGGTATTGATGAATCCATTTAAGCCATACCTTGCGACGCATTTAATCACGATAACGACATAAGCAGGATTCTTAATTTGGCCTCTCCCTCTTAGATGCTTCTGAGAAATCAATATCAGGAAACGCCTGCTGCAAATCAGCGCGGACATCATGATTGAAGCCCGCCAGCCCCTTCCTTAACACCGTCAGTGACTTCTGCCCCATAAGGCGAATAAACCGGACGCATGTCGATTCGGAAGGATCAATGAGAAGCCATTTACACTTTTTATTTATGTTAAAAGCCGTCATCATTTTTGACCTGGCTTGCGCATCCCCTTCCGGCAGCGAATACCCAATGATGACAATGCAATCAGCCTCACATAACCTCTCGAAGAATTTGCTCCACTGGGGCGCAAGAAGCTTATAAAAGTCGCCGCAGTATTTGTAGGCGCTGGGTTCTAAAATGACCGGCTGGTCTGAGGAATTCCGATCTTTCGAATATTCGTTCCATTTCTGCTCCAAGTCACCCGAGGACGCGAAGCGAACATAGGTAAGACGTCCATTTATCATCCACCAGTTGATCCCGCCGTGTAGCTTCAAAAAGAGATGTTTCGCCCAGCCTCCGTACCAATTATCTATGGAGATAGCTAGCGACGGATTAGATCTTGACCCCGGACCGGCCCATGACTGCCAATACCAGAAGGAGGCGTCAAAAACGCAGTCCCAATTAAAGGAGGCCCAAGTAAC
Source organism: Candidatus Omnitrophota bacterium (assembly GCA_043803685.1). GTDB lineage: Bacteria > Omnitrophota > Omnitrophia > Omnitrophales > Aquincolibacteriaceae > Aquincolibacterium. The sequence continues at coordinate 4,795 of JAZDJU010000034.1, read as the reverse complement.
TTGTTCGAATGTCTCATCGCAGGCTTGGATTAACGGGTTAAGGTGAGCCGCTTTAGTCGACTTCCCTTCAAAGACAGCACGCATGATCAGGACATATAGCCGTTTTCGAAACTCGGCAAAAAGATTAAGCTCGGGACATTTCCTGCAGTTTGGTTCGTTCTCCCAATCTCTTAGTATGGTTAGCATCTCCTCGATAGTCACAGATTGATCCGAGGATTCGAGAGTATGACCTCGCGGGGCCCAGAAGATCTCGTCCAACTTCTGAGCAAGAAAGGAATCCTGCTTAAGATACTGCCTCGCCCACTTGTCCTTGAAGATTCCTTGCAAGGTCGGCACTCCAAAATCAGACGAAGCCCCGGCCCCGAGAATGACAACCGCTTTACTCATATCCTCCTCAACGGGTGTTAGCCAAACTTCAGCAAGGAACCGAGCTTGTATTTGAGAATAAGCGGACGAAGAGTGGGATCTTTGGCATATTGCCGGAGAATATCCTTCGTGACAGTCCGGAGCGCCTCTTCGATGCCGGGAGACGGGTTTTGGGGCGGGTTAGCCCCTGAGACACCCGTAATGCTTCTGGTGTAAATATGTTCGCCCAAGCCATCGAACACTCTTAATTGCAGCGTCATCCGAATCCCAGAGGATGGGTCAGCGATACCGATCTCCTTGATTCGCATCACAAGTAATCCGCCCGACTTCTCAGGAGTCGCAATAACATACGGCGATTCCCCTTCCTCTGAAATCACTCCGGCGATCTTGAGTCCGGCATTTTCCTCGAGGTTCTCTGCAATACACTTCATCACGGTCGCGAGATGGCTGGGCGGAGCCTGAGCAACGGATTTAATATGTTCGGCGCGAGCATCACCCGAAAAGACCGGAAGAGGCACCGGCGTTGTTCCGCAGCCGTTCAGCGCCGCAAGAGTAGCGAATAGGATAAGTGCGTTAACGGATCGGTGCATGACAAACATGTCTCGTAGCTTCTTCATAAGATTCCTTACTGCCAATGTCAAACCATGCCCCCTCGAAAACCACCCCGAAAACAGGTTCCTTGCCAGTCAACCAGGCAAAGAAATCTCCAATGCGTTCAGGGTTCCGTTTTTCAATATCGAGGTACTCATAGAGCCTGAGACGTGCTTCCGGGGACATGTAATAAACGCCCACACTTACCTTCGTGGAGGCCGGGGCAGCCGGTTTCTCGTCAAAGCGGATGATCTTTCCGGTCTCGCCCATTTCAAACACACCGTATTGGGACGCTAAGGCTTTCTCCCCCACGTCATACAGACCTATGAACGTGCACCGGGAATGCCCCAAACACGGCAGTAGAAAATACCCGATCGGAAAGTCGAAATAATTATCTCCGCTAAAGACAAGAAAACTCTCCGGCGTTCCCCGGGACGGCCTAAGCGACAACTCCAGGTCGCGCACGGCCCCCGGGCACTTTTCAGGATCATTAGCCCCGTTATGGATGATACGGATCGGCTTTTGATAAAAAGCGTCTTTCTTCCATCTCTTGAAATTCTGGAAGAAGCGTTTACTGCTAACGATAACGATCTCGTCAATGATCGGAAAACGATCAAGCTTCCCGACCAGATGATCCAGCAGAGTCTTATCCCCGAGCTTTAAAAGCGCTTTGGGAATATTCCGCGTAAGAGGATAGAGTCTTGTTCCAAAACCGGCGGCGAGAATGATGGCTTTCATAGAGTGAAAGATTCCTCCTGGGGTTCGAATTGGATGGGTAGACACCAGCACATGCTTTCCTTGACTGAATTTAAAGACACTCTCAAATCCTGTATCCGCCGCCCATCGCTGACCTTGTGAAAGAGCATCGCAAGCTCGCTTTCAAACGACCGGTCGTTCTCTTCATGGAGATCCTCGGGTATCATTTCCGCCACCCTTCCTTCGCGGGCGATATCTCCGCCTCCGCCCGCATGCCGTATTTAATGTCAGGGGGCATTTCCTTAAGACGGATCGCGCAGGCAACGACATGCTTGATCTTGAACACCTTTTCAACCTCGTCCCTTGCCCGAGGAGCAATGCGGATCACTTCTCCCGAAAAGGTTTTCCCGCGAAATGCGTTGAATTTCGCCATCACCGGATCCCCAAGTGAAACTTTCGGGATCATGTTCTCGAGAATCAGCATCTCAAGGAAATACGTTCCCGGATCCGCGAACTCGAGCACGAATTCCCCTTCCTTAAGCGGGCTTCCGATTTGCTCGCTTGGGTCCGTAAGCAGAATCCCGTCAAACGGCGCTTTGAGCTCCAACGCCTCCACTTGCGTCGTGAGAAATCCGATCTCGGCCTCGGCGGATTCCATTTCTTTCGCTTTAATCGAGATCGTCTGCTCCAACTCTTCAAGTCCGTAAACGGTGCGCTCATGTTCCGTCTGTCCGATCACTCCGTTCTCAAAGAGAATGTCGCTGCGGTCCTTCTCCTGCGTCAAAAACCCCGCCTTCTTCGCAAGCCGATCCTTATCCAGCTTTAAGATCTCAAGAGCGAGTTTCTTCTCCTCCAAACGCTGTTTGATATTGAGGTTTTCGAAGCGGGCGATCACTTCCCCTTTTTTTACCCGGTCACCCTTCTGGTGAAGAAGTTCCTTGAGCATTCCGGGACTTGAAAGACCGATCCTCGCGAATCGCTCCGCCTGAAGGATCGCTTCCCCCTTAATGACCGGCTTCGGCCAGAAGAAAGCACCTAAAAGAACGGCCAGAACTAAAATAAACATCTTCACCCTCCCTTTTTTAGGAGGTTCTTTTGTCTCTTCAAAAAGAGCGGGTGCTTTTTCCTGAGCGTGAATTTCTTTCTGCGTCATATTCTTGATCTCTCCTTATTTGAATTAGATCCATGCCTTGCACCGTTCCGGAACCGATCTTGCGGTCCAGTACGCAACGGGAATGGAAAGGATCAGGCTTGTCAAAAGGGGCGTCGCCTGCCAGATGAAGTAAGGCGTTAGAAACAAACAGAAATAAAGACCTGAGAGACCCGCGACGGTCCCCGGCCAAAGGACCTTCGCGGTATTTTGAAGGTTCACCTTGGCGAAAGGATCTTTCGCCATGGGCTTCCAGTGGAGTTTCCCGAGCGGGATGCTTGCGATGTCCAGAGGCGTGTAGAAAACATTGTTCAGGGTGAGGAAGGTCGAAACAACCAGTTCGTAGAGAAAATCCTTCAGGTCCTTCAAGTTTTTCAGCAGGCAGAGTTTGTGGAAATAAACTACGGCAACGCTGAAAATGAGTGTCCACTTAAGTTTGCTGTTCGTGCAGGCGCCGAGCCAGATGGAATCGATCTCGAAATGGATAAGCTCGCCCGCAAGACAGGAATGGGCGAGAAGACCGAAGATGAGCCAAAAGAAGAACACGACATCCGCCGCATAAAGATAGATTCCAAAGAACGCGAGGAACCGCGAGGCGAGGCTGATCTTCGGCATAAAAATAAGCGGGATACCTTGCAGCGTCCCTCGAGCCCACCGTCGAGCTCTCGCCCTCGCCTCAAGATAGCTGGGCGGCGCTTCGTCATACGCATGAACATCCGCGCAGAACGCCACACGGTATCCCATTTTGTCCAAGAGGACCGTATCCCAGTTATCATGGGAAAGCAGTCCCCTCGGAAGCTTGATCCTCGAAAGAAGTCCGGCCCGCACGAGGTGATGATGCCCAAAGGAAATGGTCCGGCCAAAGATCGCCTGAAAGGAAGCGAAATTGAATCGCTGGGCGAAATTTGTCCCGATCTTTTCGAAACGGGCGTACCAGCTAGTGGCGTGTGCGATCCTGATGAACGCCTGAAAGATCGCGATGTCCTTGTTCTCCGGATCCTCGGCCTTTCTGAGCAGTTTGAGAAGCGTCCCCTTGGGGATCATCCCGTCGGCGTCGCAAACATAGAGATAGACGTATTCGGGGTGCGAATTCAGAAACTCCGCGATATTTCCCTGTTTTCGTTCAACGGGAACTTCCCTGCGTCTGTAAAAAATACGATCCGTATAACTCGCTGAAAGTTTTGCGACGATCTCCCGTTCATACGACTCAAACTCGGCCGAAGAATCGGACAGGACCCAAAGATCGGTATCCGGAAGCTTATTCCCCGAAAAGGAATACCCGATCCGTTCGAAAAGACCATGGGATTCGTTTCGGACGGGATAGACGATCGCGGTCTTCGGAAATTCTTTGATGAAGGCACCCTTGAGCGCCGTTTCTTTAAGGAAAGGCCGCAGAACGCTCAAAGAAAAAAGGAACGCCACGTCAAAGAACAAAAATCCGAAGCCCGCGACCCAGAGGATCCCGAACCAAAGGGATTCCTCCGTCCATACGATCGCCGATGACACGAGCCACACCGCAAGGCCTGTCAGGAGCGCGACCGCGCCAAGCAATATCGCGGTCCTCGCCTCCGGACTCAGCGGAAAGCGGCCTCTCGGGATCGCTCGAAGAGATCTCACGATCGATCCTCCTCAAGATCCGTAACACTCTTCTCCGGGAGCGTTTCTATTGCCGCGGGTTTAAAAGCCCGGGTCCGCTGAAGACGCGCCATTTGTATCCGGTATTCCGCGACCGCCTGGACAGACGCCGAGCGCGCCTCTTCTAAAGCAATAAAGGATCCCAGAAGTTCCCCAGCGCCTTTACCGCCCGTGACAAGACGCGTTTTCTCGTTCTTGTAGTTTTCCTCATTTTCCTTGAGAAAAGCGTCCGTCATCCTTATCTTCTGGCGCAGAGCCTTCGTCTCATGGAAAAGACGCCTGACCTCACGCTCATGCTCCCGGATACGGATATCCTCGGCCCATTGGGTTTCCTCGATCTCCTGCTCCTTCGCGCGG
>JAZDJU010000033.1:0-4492 GCA_043803685.1 Candidatus Omnitrophota bacterium | reverse complement strand
ATGGCGGTCAGCCGAACAAACAGTCAGCGGACGTCCTGACCACCTTTGAACCGGGCCGGATGATCTGGCATGGATACACCGGAGCTGCTGGGTGGATGCTACGTCAGGCGATGGAAGGTGTGGTCGGGGCGCTCGTGGTCAAGAATCAGCTGGTGCTTCCGAACGACCTTGATAAGCCGCGCGGCGCGCTCAGGGTCAGCAAAGTGTTTCGGGACGTTTCCAAGAGTCCTATTAAATCAGCTTTGGCCGGTTGATGTAGCTTGCGCCTGTAGCTCAGGTGGATAGAGCACCTGCCTTCTAATTTTTTTTGGGCATTTTCCGCCAATTTCCGCGCATTGCTTTTTCCTGCTTTATCTTGCTGACTTCAAAAGAGTTGCAAGAATTCCTTCTGATTTCTATTACCGCCAATTTTCATGAATTTTGGTGAGAGATGGACACTTTTTGGACACCGAAAAAAGCAGCCTTTTAGACTGATGCTCTCCTGTTGAGCAAAAACAAGGAAAAAATGCCTTTTAGGCAAGTGCTCTTCTATTGGTGTAGGGGATAAGGGGAACGGAGCCGGAAAGGATAATGGTGGTGCGGGGGCGGGATTTTAGTTCTTTTGGATAAAAAGCAGTAGTCGTAGTGTTTTCTTTCTTTTTTTGCTTCTTTTTTTCTTTCTTTTGTTCATTCTGTGGATTCGGTGGATAATTTCTTTCTCTCATTGCTTCCTTCTGTTTTTCAAGGATCCCATCCTCGTCGTAGATTCGCCGCGGTCGATCCAATCCTGACCCCCTTTCGGCGTGCTGTGTCGGCTATCCTTATCGCGGGAGGATACTCCGATGAAAAAACGAAAACGCCGGTGCCTGAGTTGCAACCAACCGTTCCGGCCCCACCGGCACGTCAACGACAAGCAACGCTACTGTGCCAATCCCTCTTGCCAAAAGAAACGCCAACGTCTTAATGAAAAAGTGTGGCTCCTTCGGAATCCGGCCTGTCTTATCGTCAAACGACAAAAAACCAAAGATTGGTTTCAAGCCCACCCGGATTACAGCAACAAGCGCCGGCGCGACCATCCTGAGGTTTGCCGGCAGAACCGCCTTTGGACACGACTAAGGATGCGAGAACTTCGCCAGACGCAATTGTTTGACAAAACCAAGTCAATGTTGACGCAACTCGTTCAAAACAAAGGTGATAAGTGTTACTTAACACGGGGGTTCCGGTGGATACACATCCGTTTGGCAAACCCAAGTCGATGGTCAAGGGGCAAGGCGCTGTGGGAGAATGCCGCGCGCTTGAAAGCGCCGGTGACGGTGCTGGCGAGCACAAAAGTGTATGACGTCACCCAAACAGTGTTTTGCCGGTCATCTTGAGGACTTTAAAAGATGGAAAACGGATCAATCGAAAAAAGGGTTCTCCAACTACGGGAAGTGGAGAAGTTGTCCGCACGCCAGATTGCCGCGACGTTGGGCGTGGGACGCAGAAGAGTGGCACGGATCCTTCTGGGGCTCAAAGCGCCGGGAATCGTGAAACCGCGGCAGCTGGAACCGTATCGCCAGCTGATCGCGCACTGGTATCAGCAATATCCGCGTTTACAGGCACTGCAGATCTATGAGCGGCTGAAAGATTACGGCTCCAAAGCCAGTTATCGTAGCGTGATCCTCTTCACGCGGGAGTACCGGCGCCCAAAACCCGCGGTCTATCACTCCCTCGATTTTCTGCCGGGAGAAGAAGCGCAAGTGGACTTGTTTTTCTTCAAGCATCCGACGCTGGGCATGCTTGCCGGGTTTTTGTACGTGCTCTCTTTCTCGCGCTACGCGTGGGGGACCTTTTTCCCGCGAACGACTTTTGAATTCTTCATCGCGGGACATCTGGAATGCTTCGAACATCTCGGCGGTTTGGCCCGCCGTCACAGATATGACAACCTCCGAAGCGTCGTGCTCGGGAGAGATCATTCTAGGATCCAATATAATCCTCACTTCCTGGATTTCTCGACGTTCTTCGGATTCTCCATCCATGCGTGTAATCCTTACTCGGGCAATGAGAAAGGTCGGGTCGAGAGACTCGTGCGCGACGCCCGGAGTTTCCTCTACGGCAGGGATTTCAAAGACATCATCGATCTGAACCAGCAATTCCATGGATGGTTCGCCACGCGGAACCGGACCGTCCACAGAGCCACACAGAAGACCCCGCTTGAGCTTTTGGCCCGGGAACGGCTCCTTCTTGCGCCCAAACAGCCCTACCCCGCAAGACGCGTCATCCCGGCGGTCCTGGTCTCAAAAACGGCTTGGGCCGAATTTGACACCAATTTCTATTCCGTGCCAAGCGCGGTGGGTGGAAAATTGGTCGAGATCATCGCCTATCCCGATCTCGTAGAGATCTGGCATGGTTCCAAAAAAGTCGCGCAGCATAAACGTTCTTTCGAGAGAAACGGGCGCATCCGCAATCCCTTGCATGCCGAACGGCTTCTCCAACACACCCCGCATTTCAAATATGAGCGCATTCGCCAAATCCTGGAACGCACGGATCCGGCGCTGGAGAAGTTCATCCAGGCTCAAGCCTCTCCGGAGGAAAGTCTTCAGGTGGCTTATGAGATCTTCGGCCTCATGAAAACACATTCCCGGGGCATGATCCTCTCGATGGTCCGGGAACTGAATCAGATGGGAACCTTCAAGATCCGGGCGCTTCACAGCCTTTTAAATCTGCCAACTCCAAAACAACCCGAACCGATCTGGCCGCAAAATGCAAAACTTCTGAACCTTCAGTACCAACCTCGAGACCTGAAAAGCTATGACCCGGCTCCGTGAATTGTGGGAAAAACTGAAATTGAGTTCCGAGCCGTCCTCTTTGACGGAAGAACAGATCCGGACGATCCTGCCCGTCCTGGAACAAGAGGCCGATGCCCGGCGCGTCAAACAGATCCATTACATCCTGAAGCGGTCAGGCATCAAAAGCATAAAACGATTCGAGGATTTTGACTGGAAATTCAACCCGACGCTTCCGCGCCAGGAGATCCTGGCCTTTCGTGCGTCTCCGTGGCGGGAGGAAGCACGCAATCTCCTGCTCATCGGATCAACCGGAGTCGGAAAATCGCATATCGCTTCCGCGCTTTGCTACGAGACCATTCAAAAAGCGTTGCCGGCAACTTTTTTGCGCTGTTACGACCTGGTCGGGAAACTGAAACGAGCGCGGAACAAGCATGCCATGATCCAGTATTACTCCACCGTCAACGTCCTTTGCCTGGATGAGCTCGGCTACGTTTTTCCAACGCAAGAAGAAGCCAACGACATTTTTCAGATCATCTCCAAACGCTCGGAGAGCCTTCCCACGATCGTGACCACCAATCTCGTGCCTTCACAATGGGGAAAGCTCTTCGAATCAGCGACGGCAACAGCCATCCTTGACCGGCTGAACATGAATGGGACGTTCCTAACCATGGAGGGGCCGTCTTATCGAGGTGCGAAATAAAAATACCCGGATTAAACCGAAGAAAAAACCTTGAAACCCAAGACCCTTCGCAGAAAATACTGCGCTTCGACAACAGAGGAAGGGATCGCGCTATCCAGCGACTGCACCACTCTTATCCAAAATGGCCTCACTCCGATTATCCCCTACAATTGGGTATGTAAAACAATTGGGTGTCCAAAAAGTGTCCAGAAATAGACACCAAAATCATGAGTGTCACTCAAAGTGTCTTAAAATGGGTACCAAAATGGTGAGTAGATGGAGATCCAGGTGGAAGAATAAAAAAATCGACCCCGGCGTGATTCGAACACGCGACCCCCTGCTTAGCATCCAGCATCAAGTTACCTTGACCGCCCGCGATCGGGTTTGCTGGCCGGACTTTCTCTTGGGCATCTCAGCCCTGTCGTGTAAAGTCTCTACACTCCCCGGATCTTTCGGGTAGCTCGGTGTTGCCCTTTTTACGAAAGGGGATTCACCGAATTAGCGACATCCACTCCACGGGTTCATTTTTCCCGTAAAGGCTCCAACTGAAGGCAGGTGCTCTATCCACCTGAGCTACGGGGTCAATTTTTATGTATCTTACATCAAATGTTTATTTCAAGATAATGAATAAATACTGTTATTAATACAGGGTCTATAGGCTGTATTAATAATGAGTTTATACCAAATGGGTAGCGAGAATGAATTTTGCTCTGAAACAGGATCTATAAGGTTCCTCGAATTTCATGCTTTAAATCGCATACGGGATCACTCAACGCTCGGGAATCTGAGCCCCTTTGAGTACGAAAGACAGGCAATGCTATCTTAACAAACCGTCCACTAACCTTTTCTGCGGCCTTAAAATCTTCGCTTATGGCTTAAATCTTTGTGGCCGATATAAGTTACAAATACACGGTGAGGCCGTAGATGACCTAGCCCCCGAAAACTGAGCCAGTTGTTGTGATAGACTTCTGGCAACAGAAAGGGGCAAAAAGATGGCGAGAAAAAGGCTTCAACCCGAGGAGATCATTCTTAAATTACGAGAGGTCGAGATCCAGCAAGGGAAAGG
>JAZDJU010000032.1:0-47596 GCA_043803685.1 Candidatus Omnitrophota bacterium | reverse complement strand
GAAATGGACCTGAGGAGAGTCGGCTCCTTGTCCGCAAAATAAGCGGACTCCGGTAGGCCACCCGCACTTGAAACATGACTTCTTGTCATGTTTCAACGCAGCGCTCCCTTCTCCGCCAAACATCGTGGACGGATCCGTCCTCCGGCGGAGCCTCTCCCCCAATAAAAAAATATCCCGATAGCAAAAGCTACCGGGATATTTTGGACCTGCCCTTGCCTTTCATTCATTTCTAAATGGTCGGCAGGACTGGCCCATTTAACCTTAAATTTCTTGAAAGAGAAATGGACCTGAGGAGAGTCGAACTCCTGGCCTCTGCAATGCGAATGCAGCGCTCTACCAGCTGAGCTACAGGCCCTTGTTAAAGGGCAGAAAAATGCTGAACAACAGGGCGGTATTATACACAATCTTCGATAATTGTCTTCAAAACATTGAAGGCTCGCTGCTGGTCCTGTTCATTGAATATCTCGTGAAAAAAGCCTTCAAAGACCGTCCGCTCTTTGCGTGGGGCTACCAGCCGTTCAAAGAATTTCCTCGTTCGATCAGGATCGACGATGCGCTCATCCCCCGCCACAAGCAAATGCACAGGGAACGGCACCGACAGGATCGGGAGCTTCCGTAGCATCTCTGTGCGACGCGCGATCTCATCGACCAACCGCGCGGAGATATGGCGAAGGATCAGCGAATCTTTCCGATAAACGGCGATCTCGCGCGGCTCATGGCTCAGCGAACGCGACCGGACCGGGTTCTTGTAAACAAAACCCGCCGAAAAGGAATGCACCAACCGGTTTAAGGGAACGATCAACGATGAAAACCGGAGCCCCATGAAAGGCGCGGAAAGGATCAAAAGCTTGACCGGGGCCGGATGCTTCATCGACCAGTGCGCGGCCACCAACCCTCCAAGGCTGTGACCGAACAGAATGAATTTCGAAGGGATCGAATGCTTCCGGCGGAGATGTTCGATAAAAGCCGTGACATCGTTTAAATAATCCTCAAAGGAAGCAACGTCTCCCCGGGGACCTTCGGACCGCCCCATCCCCCGGAAATCCATCACGGCGAACTGAGCTGAGAGACGGCCCATTTTCGCCGGGAACTTCTCGTAACGGCCCGAGTGCTCCCCGTAGCCGTGGAGCATGATGACCGTATGACGCGCTCCGGAGACGGGATAGAAACGGTAGAAGATATTTTTCCCATCCTGTCCTTTAAAATGTTCCTGGATCCACCCCACCGGCGGCTTCAACGCTTCGCGGCCGGGATCTGCGCTCGCACTCGGATACGGCATGAAACTTATTCCTCGTTTTGGATCTTGGTACTATGTTAACGGAACATGAATAAAACGAAAAAAGAACACCCCCTCAGGCTAGACCTGAGACCATCGATTACCGTTTTCCCCTCTCGTGATCGGTGTTCCGATAAAGCTCATCGATCGCCTTCTGGTATTCCTTCATCACCACACGGCGTTTGATCTTCAAGGTGGGCGTCATCTCTCCAGCCACAAGCGTGAACTCATGCGGCAGAAGGATAAAAGCCCGTACGGTCTCATATCCCGCCAAACCTCCCATACACTTCTGAAGCTTCTCTCCGACCCAGGCCTGAACACCCGCATCCTCCAAAAGCTTTTCGTAAGGAAGATCGCTGATGCGGCGCTGTTCCGCAAAATGGAGCATTTCCTGTTTATGCGGCACAAGCAGCGCGCAGAGGTAGGGCCGTTTATCGCCCAACACAATAGCTTGAAGGAAAAAGGGATCCGCAAGAATGCGGCCCTCGATATTCTGTGGCGAAACATTCTTCCCCCCGGCGGTAACGATAATATCCTTCTTACGGTCCGTGATATGAAGAAAACCTTCATCATCGAAATGTCCGATGTCCCCCGTGTGAAGCCAGCCGTCCTTGATGCATTCATGGGTCGCGTGAGGGTCATTGTAGTAGCCCTTCATCAAACAGGGCCCCTGGGTCAGGATCTCGCCGTCTTCGGCGATCTTCACACGGATCCCGGGGATCGGCTTTCCGACGGTCCCGAATTTGAAATCATCCAGGGCATTGACGGCGATCACGGGCGCTGTCTCAGTCAATCCGTACCCCTCAAGGATCATGATCCCTGCGGCATAAAAGAACTGCGCCAGCTCTCTTGAAAGCGGCGCGCCGCCTGAGATGAAAAACCGGAGCCTGCCGCCCATGGCCCTTCGAAGCTTGTCAAAAACAGATCGTTGCGCTATCCAGTTATAAAGAGCAAGACGAACGGGAACAGACTGTCCGCGCATCCTGAGCTGTGCGGCCCTCGTCCCGATCCGGACCGCCCAATGGAAGAGCCGCTGTTTCCAGGAAGGCGCGGCCTGAACTTCTTCCAGGATCCGCGCGTAGGTTTTTTCATAGAACCGGGGCACGGCCACCACAAGGGTCGGCTTTACTTTTTTAATATCTTCCGCAACGGTCGCAAAGCTTTCGGCATAGGCGATCGAGACCCCGTAAGCGGCCTGATAATAATAGCCTGCCAGATGTTCGAAAACGTGGCTCAGAGGAAGAAAGGACAAGACCGAATCACGCTCATCGATCTGGATGCGCTGAAAAGCTCCTTGATAATTGGCAATGAAGTTCCGGTGCGTCAACATCACGCCCTTGGGCGCGCCGGTCGTCCCTGAAGTGTAAATGATAGTCGCAAGATCATCCGGCCCGACATTCTTGACGCACCAGTCATAGAGATCGGGATGCTCCAAAGCATAATCGCGCCCCATTTCACGGAAGGTTTTCAGATCCTGGAGTTCTCCGGACTCTCCAGGAGTGAAGAGAATGATCCCCGCGGGAATGAACTTGGATCGGAAGCCTTCGATCTTGCGGTATTGCTCCTCTGTGGAAACAAAGATCATCTTCAGATCGGCATGATCGATGATGTAGCGGATATCCTCCAGGGACGCCGTGGGATAGATCGGTACGGTCACTCCCCCAAGGCTCAGGATCGCGAGATCAGCAAAAGTCCACTCCGGGCGATTTTCCGAAAGGATCCCCACATGATCGCCCTTGCGGATGCCTAGCAGATGAAGCGCCATGGCTGTCTCCCGGACGATCTTCATCCAGTGATGCCAGCTGTAGCTTCCGGTAAAATCGCCTTGGACCTTATAGAAAAGAGCTTTCTTGGATTTGAATACACTGGCGCGGTTCTGAAAAACCTGGATCAGATTGCCGTTCTCTTCAACGCTATCGGGGGGAAATCGGGAATGCTTCTGGGCCATGGGCCTGCCCTCAAGAAGCGACGGTCTTCAAGCTTTCAGCGTTCTTCGTGACTGTCTTGGCGGGCATTTCCTTCAAATTATTGATGGCCTGGGTATTGCGCTGGGTCTCTTCATGGATAATGCGAAGTTTTTCCTGCGCTAAAAGGGCGTTCTTCGAGAAAGCTTTTTCCGAACCGGATTGCTTCTGAGTAGCCTCCAGATCATTCAGGATCTTTTGATGAATACGCGCCTGCTCCTGAATGCGCTGAAGCTGCGCGGAACGTCCACTTTGCAAACTCTTGATCTTTTTGTTCAGATTTAATATATCCTGGATCTCTTGACGGATCTGAGGGACCGTTGCCCGCGGTCGAGGCGGAGGCGGTACATAGCCCGGTTTCAAGTTCGTTGAAGCCACGGTTCGTTCCAGAGACTTTTTGACAGAGGATGTTTGGGAGGTAATGCCCTTGAGGGGCGCCTTTGCGGCTTTTTCTCCCATCAGTTCCTTGCCGGTCTTGCGTCCAAGGAATTGAACGATCCCATCCCCAAAACCTTGCGGGGTCGCCACCGCAGACAACGACTGCTGGGCCTTGGTGCTTTTAGAAGCCGTAGATAAAGGCTTGGCCTTTACAGAATTCTGGGGAGTGGAAGCCCCGAGATGAAGTAAACACAGCAAGGCAAGACCATAACTCAACTTACGCATAATGCCCTTTCATTGTTGCAAAACCCTGTATCCGTCCATTACGTTTTGGGCACGCTATTATAGCTCAACATATTATCGAGAGAATCTGTTTTTTCTTGAGAACTGTTCTGGGTCTATTCCCGCAATCGCCGGGTTACTTCGACTAGGTTATTCTAGCAGAAGTTGGCGTATCTCCGTCAGTTGTTCACGGGTCTTCTTCACGCCTTCATCAATGAACTTTTGAGCGGAAAAGAACTCGATCCAGTGCGCGTCGGGGACGCAAGCATGGATAAAAACATCCGCTTCGCTCCCCGCCATGCGCGCGATCTCGAATTCGGTGAACTGGATAGAGTTCATCATGACGTTAAAGATATTGGCCGTGTAGCGCCGCTGGACGCGATCGAGGGTCTTCATGACGATCCTCTGCCAATAACCCCGGCTCTGAAACTTTTGATGAAATGCCTTGCGCCGCAGCTCGTTGCGCTCGATCAGGTCCTTGGGGGCCGGAAGAACATTGACCGCGATGATCTTGCGAACGCCCATGTTGGAAAGGATCTTCACCGGAAGAGGATCCACGACCCCGCCATCGATCAGATAGCTCCCTTTATAAGGATAAGGGCGCAGAAAACCCGGGATCGAGATCGATGCCCGGATCGCGTTGATAACGTTCCCGGAATCCAGCACCACTTCTTCGGAGGTGAGAAGGTCCGTCGCCACCATTTTCACCGGAACCTTGAGATCCAGGAACGTCATGTCCTTGAGGTACGCGGTCAGGAATTGCGAGATCTGATTTCCTTTAAAAAATCCACGATGGATCGCGGAGATATCCCGAAAGCCCAAGAGTTTGAAGAAGATGTTGTTCTTGTCGACGGACTTGACGATCTTTTCGATCTCGTGCGAGTCGTACCCCGCGGCCCAAAGAGTGCCGATCAACGCGCCGATACTGGAGCCCGCGATCACATCCACAGGGATCTTTTCCTCCTCCAGGACCCGAAGCACACCGATGTGGGAAAGACCATAAGCGGCGCCACTGCCCAAAACCAGCCCCACGAGCCTTTCGGACCACTCCTTGGCCATAAAAGTGATCGTCTTTTCATACTGATAGCGATGGTACTGCAAGGACGGAAGCATGGAAAAGAGCTGCATCTCGGTAGCGGCCCCTTCCCCTTGAAAGGCCTTCCCCCCTTGAGAGGGCATGATGATCTTGATCTCGTTCTTGCTGAATCCGAAATCCTGGCAGAGTTCCTCCACTTTCTGGGAGGCAAAAGTAAAAACGTCCGTTCTTTTTTCGGCCCAAAGATAGACGCGATCAGAATAATTAAGCGCCTTAATAGCGACGGGCGTGTTACGGTCCGGAAGACAGATCACGAGATAGTCGTAACGATAGGTCAAATAGGTCAATAACGCCGTGAATTTTTTCTCATCTTCGTCCAAAGCCGCATTGGGCACAAACGGCAGAAAATCAAAACTGGTTTCATGGCTCAAAATAGCTTTCTGGACCGAAGACTCCTGGGATGGGTCCATCGTCTTCAGATCGAACCCTGAAGTATCCCCCCGCCGAAATTCAGCGGGAAGGAGATTCTTCAATTTTCCCGAAAGATCCAAGAGCAAGACCTTGCTCTGGGTCTCACTCTTCAATGTCTTGATGAAATCCGAGAGGAAACACGCCATGCCTTCGGTGGAAGCGGCAAAGTAAAAAGCCGCGATCCGAACCTCACGCCGGTGATGACTGTACCCCAGGTCTTCACGGGTCAGATGGCGTCCGAGTGAGCGACTCAAATGAAGCGCCAGGGCCGGGATATCCTTGAGGAGTTTCTGAAAACTTTCGGCGCTGATCTTGAGTGCTACGGCGTCGGTTTTAGCCTCGACGGAGGCGCTGTGGACATTGCCGGTCAGAAGGGATGTTTCACCGAAATGTTCCCCGCGGTAGAAGAAAAGAAGCGTGGACTCCTTTTCTGGGCCCCGGGGACGCGTAAAGAGACGAAACCGGCCGGAGATTATAATGTAGAAGGCGTCCGGAACTGTGCCCTCTTCGTAAACAATATCTCCGCGTTTAAACCCGACCAGACGAGAATGCTGTTCGATCAGGGCCTGTTCTTCCGGAGCCAACGATGAAAAAAGGGAGATGGGTTCCGTCAGATACCCCTCTTTGACCTCAGGCTTGTTCTTTTTCCAAAAGGAGAATAAATTCACCATGTGAGGTTATCGGCAGAAGATACCGTTCCCATTACAAGCCTCGCGCGTATCGTTCCGGACACGACCCGACCCTTTCGCTTTGAAAACAGGAGAAAGAACCACCAAAAACTCCTTAGGACGGAAAAAGACTGAAGAGAGAAATATGGGTACTGAAGAAACATCTAGAAATGACACCAACGCGCAACAAAAAAACAAAACAGCCTATTAATCCAGCACTACCACTCCTGAACACCTTCCGGATCGGCATAGTCGCTAACCTTGGTCTCAAGCCAATGGTTATAGGCATAATCCAACACGCGAAATTTATCAACCGGGTCCATATTCATCAACCGAACCCCTTGGTCAAACCCCTGGTCCGTGCCCTCGGAAGGCCTCGACCACATAACGAGACCCGAGCTAAAAATCGGTTTGGGATCATCCGGGATCGCAATCTCCAGATCTAACGAGATCCCTTCCTGAAGCGACTTATCGGAATTGATCTTTAACCCCTCGCGGCAAAGGTCCCGGCTAAGGCCGACGCCCTTGATGCTCGTCGCCTCCGTCCCGGTAAACTTCACGCTCATGTATGCATCAAAGCGCTTGAACTTACGCTTGTCTTTATCCATCGCTTCCTCCTTTACTTAGCTCACTATCGAAATTACCGGAAAAAGCCTGATTTTCCGTCAATTAAGTATCGACTTCTTCATGAGTTTAATTGAATTAAAAACACAACCACCTGGCCAAAAACTTAACACATGAGTTTGGATTAAGCAAGGGCACGGAACAACATTTTCGAGGGAAATTATCAACCTGGTGATCTCGGCGATCTGAGTCTCAACAGAGTCCCATGAGAGAGAGATAACTCGCTGAAACTAAAGAAGTTATCGAAAATTCACGAATTGGATAGGCAGGGTCAAAGGGGCCGAGCGAAGATGCTGGATCACGGCCTGAAGATCATCTTTATTCTTTGAGGAGACCCGGATCTCGTCTCCCTGAATAGCGGCCTGAACCTTGACTGGAAGGTCTTTAATGATCTTCACGAGCTCCTTGGCCTTCTCCTGAGGGATCCCCTGCATCAGGGTCACTTCCTGACGGAGGCAACCATCAAAGGCCTTCTCCGGCGTTTTAAAATCAAGGGCTTTCTGAGAGATCTTCCGGCTGGAAATTCTCATTTTGAGAATATCCTGAAGGTTCCGCAATTTCATATCATCATCCGCAATAAGACGGATCGTTTTTTCTTTCTCATCTTTGCGGAATTCCAGAGAACTCTGACTCCCCTTGAAATCAAAACGGGTGAGGAGCTCCTTTTTCGCCTGATTCACGGCATTATCGATCTCTTGAAGATCGATCTGAGAGACGATATCAAATGAGGGTAACTGGGCCATGGCTAAAACCCCGTCAGGATTTTTGGGTGGGAGGAGTGATAAAAGCTCTTAAACGCTTGCGGGAGGATTCGTCGAGATCGAGGAATTCAAACCCTGTATCAAAATTCTTTTTGGAAGATTTTCGATCCTGGCTCGGGATCACCCAGACACTGCGGCCCGTGCACTGGATAGGCGGCTCACCGTCCTTGAGCTCAAGGCTGATCTTACAACGGTCAAAACGTTGCAGCGGCTCTGGGAGCATGACCGAGACCCCGCCCATCCCGACATCTTCCGTCGTCACGGTAAGGGACTTTTGATTCCCCGTCGGCTGGATCGCCACCTCGCAGGTCAGATGAAGTCTCGGAAATTTTCTTTTGTTAAAACCGTCCCAAAGAGAATTCATGACCGGCTCAATCTCACATAGGCGTTTTGAAACGGACGCGACGCATCTTTGCTCTGGAATTTCACAAGATACGCCTTGGCCTCGGCTTCGGTCTTGAATCCTCCAAGAAGCACCTGGTAGAAAAGCCTTCCGCTCGGCCTAGTATCTTCCTTCACAAAAGCACGAAGTCCGGCCCGTCTGAAAGTCTTCAACACCTGCTCGGCATCCTGCTTAGCCGCATAGGTCACCACCTGAACCACGTAAGTGGAATTCGCGGGAGTCGCACTTACGATGCGCCCTGACGTCGCGCGCGACGTCGATGTTTGTGTCGAAACTGGCGCCACAGCGGCAGATTGTGCCACGGGAGGCTTCACGGAGGCAACTGCCACCGGAGTCTTCTCGGAAGCTGTTCCACCGGGGATCTTGTACCGAACGCGCATCGCATCTTCGCGCTGAGAATTCAGAGCGTTCACACCCCAAAACAGAAAAAAAACAACGAGGAGCGCAGCGCCCCAATAAAAAAAACGACGGAGCACCACTTGTTCTGGAGCCATGAAAGAACCCAATAACTCTCCCACCCTTTCAAGAATGCCCTTGGCAAGCTCCAGAAACGATGCCCCCCTGTTTTCATGGGAATGATCCGCGCGAAAACGGGCGCTGGATTCCAAAGCGGGCAATGCGGGAACAGATGCGTTTTCTTTTTTTTCGGGATTTTGAAACGAGATCGGACGGAACGAAGAGTCGGTCGACTTCGTCACCGGAAGCCTTCGAGGGGCAGCGCTCACTCCGGACAAAACATCATTCTGCGCGGCAAAAAGGTCCAAAGCGGCTTCCTTTTCCGAAGGAACCTCTTTGGAAGAAGGAACGGGGATCCTGAACGGGTCCCGATCCCCCGCCACGACATTCGAGGATCTTTCTAAAAATTCCCCGTAAAGCTTTTTCCGGATCTCGGTTTCCGAAAGCGTTGACGAAGAGCCATCCGCGTTTTTTTTTCTTCCCAGAAATCCCACGCTAGGTTCTCCCTTTTGCAGCGTGAACATCCCCCCGGAGACACAGTGACAACTTCACAAGCTCAATGGGCCCCAGAACAATATGAGCGCGCTGAATGAAACCGTTCTTCAGGCAAAGATCGATCGCTCCCGCCATCTTGGAAGTGGTTTTAAAAACCATTTCTTCGTAGCCCACCTCGCGACAAAAATCCAACGCGCGATCGATCAGACGTTTACCGATCTTTAATTTACGATGCGTCGGCGCAACAAAGAGACGACGCAGCAAGGCAATACGGCCGTCCTCTTTCTTGACCGCCACGGTCCCGACCACTTTGTGTGTTTTTTCATCCACGGCTACGAAAAACGCCTCACCAATCCCGCCATAGGCTTTCTCGATGCACTCGACGTCCTCGATGGGATAAGCATGCTTAGCGTCATGAAACTCTTGGTCCATGATGCCGCTGATGAGGTCCACAACCGCAGCATCATCTTCTTTCACAGATCTCCGGATCGTGATCATAAAGAAATGGGACTTTCTCCGTTAGGCTTTCTTGGCATCAGCGCCCGGTTTTGCGGCAGTTTTTCCTGCAGCAGGTTTTCCTGCGGGTGCGGCAGCTCCTGGAGTCGCAGCGCCTTCGGCGGCAGCCCCGGCTTTGGCTTCCTTAACCTTCTTCATCTTGATCTTAAGAGACTTCACTTTGGGAAGATTGTAAGCCGTCACACGATCACTCCACTTGCCCATTTCCTGGAGCTTCTTGACGCGCTCAAGACGCTTAAAAACGTTCCGGTGTTTGGCCCCGACGCTATCAGAACGAAGACTGGGATGTTGAGACATAAGACACTGAACTCCTTTGTTTGTGAATTGGATCTTTCCGAACAGTTGTTCTGTTGGAGGTGCGTATTATACCGATGCACGCATAAAATGGCTAGTCCCAATTCTTATCAATTTCAGCATATCTGAAATTGGGGCAATCCTTGCCAGCCATTCATGAAAAGAATGCAAGACAAGGATAGTTCGAAAGTTCGCAAAAAAAGAGGAGCAGTGCGAGATCGATCAACGCACCATCGGACGCACATAGGCATCGCCGGAAACAAGCCCCTGTGTCCGCAGTTGCTTGAGGATCTTCGATGCGTCCTGACGTGACTGGAACGCCGCAATACAGACCTGCAGGTGTTTGCCGCTTGGGATCACAAAGGAACTGTACCCTCTCTGGGCAAGCTTTTGGATCTCACGTTCTGCGGCAGACTGGGTCATGTAGGTCACATGCTGGATCGTGAATTTTCCGTCAGGTCTCGGTGCCACCTTGGCCACCGGCTTCGGCAACTCAGCCACAGGAATCGCAACTTCCATGGGCACCGAACCATCAACGGATTCCATGGAAAGGCTCCGCGAAACCTTCGCGACAGCCACCGGAGCCACCACGGAAGGAAGTACCGCTTCCGAAACTTGGCGCACTCCCTGGCTTTCGCGTGAGGACTTCTTCCCTTTTTCGACACCCCAAGAGAAAGTCAAAACGTAGATAACGAGAAGAACAAGCGCTAATCCGATCGTCTGATCCAGACGCAGCGTGATAAAATTCCTTTCAAGACAAGAGATCTTCGAGGCCGTTGAATCCTCGGTAAGAGTCCGTGGTGTTGGCAAATCAAACAATTCCGTCTGCATGGGTGAATCCTCCGTGGGTATATTTACGACCGCTTGCACGGAAGATTTAATTAAAATCGGATGGAAATGGCATCAGAAAGCGATGGAGGTGCACCGTGAGGTGAAAAGACGAAGATTCCTTGTGAGCTCGCCTACCTACTTTGCGAGTTTAATGCGGTTCGGCGGCCACCAGATCATAAAAGCTTTACCGACCAGATCTTTCCTGGGAACAAATCCCCACTGACGACTATCCGCCGAATGCGCCGAGTTGTCCCCCAACGCGAAATATTGCCCGTCCGGCACCTGGATGATCTGGCCGGATTTCCCGAATTTCCAGTCTTCAACATTGTAATAGGTGTTTCCGGAAAACGGCGGATCGGTCATCGGTTTCCCATTGACGAAGAGCACCCCTTTACGGATCTCCAACTCATCCCCCGGAAGTCCCGCGAGTCGTTTGACGAAATCTTTTTTGCGATCCATCGGATACTTGAACACAATAATATCCCCGCGTTCCGGCGCATGAAACCGATAACTCAACTTATCCACGAAGATCTTGTCCTCTTCCATAAACGTCGGCTTCATGGAACCGGTCGGGATCTTGTAGGGCCCAAAAAGGAACGTGCGGATCAGGATCGCCAGAACAGCCGCAATGAGAAGAGGTTCGCCCCAGTTCTTCCATTTCTCGAGAAGCCACCGCTTGGGTTCCGAGCGGGCAAAGTGCCACTCCGAGACCAGCTTGGCCCTGTAAACATAAGCCAGCACCGCCGCAACCGGCAGAAGCCAGAGATATTTCCGTATGACTTGAATAAGAATAAATTCCATGTTATTCCACCTTTAGAATGCTGATGAATGCTTCTTGAGGAAGATCGACCCTTCCGATCTTTTTCATGCGCTTCTTCCCTTCCTTCTGCTTTTCCCAGAGCTTGCGCTTACGGGTAATATCGCCGCCGTAGCACTTGGCCGTCACGTTCTTTTTGATCGCCGCGATAGAATCGCGGGCGATGATCTTCGCCCCGATCGCCGCCTGAATGACCACTTCAAACATCTGCTTGGGGATCACTTCCTTGAGTTTTTCCACGAGCGCCTTGCCGCGAGGATAAGCCTTTTCCTTCCAGGTAATGATCGCAAGCGCGTCGACCGGTTCCCCGTTGATCAGGATGTCCATCTTCACCAAGTCCGAGGGCTTATGACCAATGAATTCATAGTTGAGGGATCCGTAACCCGCGGTGAGCGACTTGATCTTATCATAAAAATCCATGACCACTTCCGAGAACGGGATCTCATAGGTCAACACCACGCGCGTCGCGTCGAGATATTCCGTACTCTTATAGGTTCCGCGGCGGTCCTGGCAAAGCTGCATGATCACTCCGAGCGCCGTGGAAGGGACCATCACATGGGCCAGGATGTAAGGTTCTTCGAGGATCTCTATATTTTGCACAGGCGGCAGATCCGTGGGATTCTCGATCTCGAGAATATCCCCCCGGGTCGTTAGCACTTTATACCGGACGTTCGGCGCGGTGATAATGAGTTGGAGATTAAATTCGCGTTCAAGGCGCTCCTTAATGATATCCATGTGGAGTAGTCCGAGGAATCCGCAACGATACCCGTGCCCGAGCGATGCCGAGGATTCCGGCTCATAAACAAAAGAGGAATCATTGAGCCTGAGCTTCGCGAGCGCGTCCCTGAGCAGGGCAAAATCATTGGCCTGGATCGGATAGAGCCCGCAAAAAACCATGGGCTTCACATCCTGATAACCCGGCAAGGCCTCCGTGGCGGGGTTGTGGGCCAGCGTCATCGTATCGCCGATCTTCACATCCGCGATGTCCTTGATATTCGCGTTCACATAACCGACCGCGCCGGGCCCGAGTTCTTCGACGGCCTCCGGATTCGGATTAAAGATACCGATCTGATCGACCTCGTGCTGGTTATGGGTCTGCATCATCAGAACCTGGTCGTGTGTCCGGAGCTTCCCGTCAAAAATACGGAAATAAGCCACCACCCCCTGATAACTGTCGAACTTGGAATCAAAGATGAGCGCCCGCAAAGGTTTCTCAGGATCTCCCTGCGGCGGCGGGATCTTGTCAATGATGGCGGAAAGGATCTCCTCCGTGCCTTCTCCGGACTTCGCGCTGGAAAGAATGATCTCTTTTTCATCCACGCCCAGAAAATCGACAATCTCTTTTTTAACCCGTTCCGGTTCCGCGGTCGGAAGATCGATCTTCGTCACGATCGGGATGATCTTGAGATTGCGCTCCATGGCCAGATAGAGGTTCGTGACAGTCTGCGCCTGGATCCCCTGCCCGGCATCTACCAGAAGCAGCACGCCTTCGCAGGCCGCGAGGCTCTTGGAAACTTCGTAAGTAAAATCGATATGCCCAGGAGTGTCAATCAGGTTGAGCCAATAACCTTTGTAATGAATTCGCACCGCGCGCGCCTTGATCGTGATACCACGCTCGCGCTCGAGCTCCATGTCGTCCAGGATCTGATCGCGAAACTCGCGTTTGGTGATTGCCCCCGTATGCAGAAGGAGCCTGTCGGCAAGCGTAGACTTCCCGTGGTCAATATGCGCGATAATGGAGAAATTACGGATCTTGGAGGGGATCATTAGAATTTCTTGAAGATCTCCTGGAATTCCTGAACAGCTTTGGCACGGTCGGCCTTCCCGAAAACAGCGCTCCCCGCGACCAGCACGTCCGCACCGGCCTCGATCGCCTGGGAAGCATTCCCAGCGCCGATACCGCCATCCACGGAAATAAGCCCGCGGAACTTCGAACGCAGGGCTTTGACTTTCGCCATCATGTCCGGCATGAACGACTGTCCGCCGAATCCGGGCTCGACCGACATCACAAGGATCAGGTTCAGGTCTTGAAGATAAGGAAGGATCGCTTCGATCGCGGTCTTGGGCTTGAGAGATATTCCCGCCTTCGCGCCCGAGGCCCGGATCGTCTGAAGCACGCCCCGGACGTCTTTTTCCGCCTCAACATGGACCGTGATCCAGTCCGCGCCGGCCTTCCGGAATTCGGCGATATAACGGGACGGCGTGTCGATCATCAGATGGACGTCGAGCGGCATTTTTGTGACCTTGCGCACCGCGCTCACCACCAGCGGCCCGATCGTAAGATTGGGAACAAAGTGCCCATCCATGACGTCGATATGGAGAACATCACAACCGGCATTTTCGACTTCCCGGACTTCTTCAGCCAACCGGCCAAAATCCGCGGAAAGCAAACTCGGCGCTAGCATTATTTTCCTCAACTTATCCTCCACTGTCATTACGAGCCCCGTTTTTTAGGGCGTGGCAATCTTTTAGCATTGAAACGAAAACCAGATCGCCACGGCTCGCCCTCGGCGGCCTCGCGATGACTTTTTATTAATTTCCTTCGATAACAAGATTTTTCGTGATCTCGCGCTGCATCTTTTCTGGCACCGGCCCGATCAGCGAAAGGTTCAAATTCCCGGTCCGAAAGATCCCCTGCGCGACCCGCTGAATGTCCTCCACGGTCGTCATCTCGATCTCCCGGCGGATCTCGGCTCGGTCGGGCAATTCCCCGGAACAAAGTGCCTTTTCACCCGCCCACAGCATGTGATCCAGCGTGTCCTCCACGCCCAGTGAAACCTGGCTCATGAAATAATCCTTCGCGCGACGAAGTTCGCCCGGCTTCACGAGGGTTTTCCGAACCTTCGCGAGTTCTTTCATGATCACAGCCACGGCCCGCACGGTCTTTTTCGTTTCGACACCCGCCGACACCGAAAAAGAACCGGCATCCTGATAGCCGGAAATGCTGGACTTGATCTCGTACGCCAGACCGCGTTTCTCACGCACTTCTTCGAAAAGACGGCTCGACATGTTCGCTCCTAGCATCACATGCAGAAGCCCCAGCTTGTAACGATCGGGGTGCATACGGGGAAGAGCATGAAGCCCGATCACCAGATGCGTTTGCTCGGTCGCCTTTTCATAATAATGAGTCTTTGGCTTCGTCTGTTTACTTTCCGCTGGGGGGAACTCAGAAGGCTTGGCCGGTTTATTCGTTTTGTAGATATCCGTCACACGTTCCAGAACATCCTCGTGGTCCACGTCCCCCGAAACCGAAACGAGGATGTTGCCATTATGGTAGTGGCCCTTCATATATTTCAGGATCTCGGCGCGCGTCATCCGTGAAACTGTTTCCGGAGTTCCGGCCAGTGAACGGCCGAGCGGCTGGTCCGACCACAAAAGCTCCCCCATCAGATCGTGCACGTGGTGCGACGGCACATCCCGGTACATTTTGATCTCTTCAAGGATCACCGTGCGCTCTTTAGTGAGCTCCTCCGCCGGTAAAGTCGAATGAAGCACCATATCGGAAAGAACATCGAGCGCCCGGGGATAGTATTGCTTCAGGAGCTTCGCGAAATAACAGGTCATCTCCTCACCGGTGAACGCGTTCAGGACCCCGCCCACGCCTTCGATCGATTCCTTGATCTCGCGCGTGTTCCTCGATGACGTCCCCTTGAACATCATATGTTCCAGAAAATGCGAGATCCCCGAGATCTTCTTGGGCTCATAGCGACCGCCGACCTTGACCCAGATAGCCACCGCGGCCGATTCCCGGTTCGCCATCGGAACGGTCAAAACTTTCAAACCATTATCCAAAGTTGTCAGTTGATAGACCATAATTTTCCTTTATGAGTTCGCGAGCGTGCTGTCTAAATAGGTCTGTAAAATTCTCTGGGCGGCCAACTGGTCGATCACTTCCTTGCGCCTTTCACGGCTCACATCGGCCGAGATCAGCATTCGTTCGACTTCCTTCGATGAAAGCCTCTCGTCCCACATTACCACAGGCACCGCAAGCCGCGCCTGATACCACTCGACTTCCTGAACCCTTTTCTGCGCCGCGATCCCCATTTCCCCCTTGAGCGTTATGGGAAGACCAACCACGACCTTCACCGCTTTATGCTCCAGGATCAATTTCTGGATCTGAGCCAGAACCTGTTCCCGGCCTTTGGCCTCGATTGTTTTGACCGGAAACGCGATCGTGGTCCCGGCCGGCACGAACGCGACCCCAATTCTTTTCTCACCAATATCCAAACCCAACAGCGCGCCGTTCATGCCCCGTGTACCGCGCGTGACATTTTTTCGATATAGTGCTCCGCCGCGGGCACGCCGCGCTTCAAATGCTCGATCACCGCGCTCCCAACGATCACACCATCCGCCATGCGGGAGATATCTCTTGCCTGTTCCGGTGTTGAGATGCCAAATCCGGCAAGAACCGGCTTCGTGGTCATACGCTTTAACTTTTGAAGATGTCCCTTGAGATCCGACGCCACGGCTTTCCGTGCACCGGTGACGCCCCGAAGCGACACATAATAGACGAATCCTTCGGACTTCCCTACAAGCATCTTTGCCCTTTTATTTTCGGTGGTTGGGGCGACGAGTTGCACCCGGCACAGCTTTTGCACCCGGCACGCTTTTTGAAACTCTGGTTCTTCCTCAGACGGCAGATCCGGAATGATCAGCCCGTCCATTCCCGCACCCCTTGCATCCCTAGCGAAATCATTCGCGCCATAGGAGAACACAGGATTGAAATAACCAAAGAAAACGATCGGGACCCGGCAACCCTTTTGACGGATACGACGCACAAGAGCGAACGCATCTTTGAGCGTCACGCCTTTTTGAATGGCTTTGTCCGAGGAGAACTGGATCGTCGGCCCGTCTGCGAGAGGGTCTGAAAAAGGAAAACCCAACTCGATGATATCCACCCCGGCTGCAGCCGAAGACAGGATCAGGCGCTCGGTCGCGGCAATGCTTGGATATCCTAGTGTTAAGAAAACGCAGAAAAGCTTTCCTTTTTTCCTTCGCGCTTCCCTGATTTTTTGATCTAATCGATTTGGCAACATAAATTCTTTTTGGGTATCAACGTATCAGGGTATCAGAGTGTCAAGATTCTGACACTTTGACACATTGACACTATGACACTTGGCCCTTTCTTTTTTGTTTCTCAAAGATACTGCTGCACCGTATGAATGTCTTTGTCGCCGCGGCCGGAAAGGCAAACGATGACAACATCCGAACGCCTTGTCTTGGGCATCAGCTTGGGCAAATAGCCTAGCGCATGAGAAGGTTCCAAAGCAGGCATAATGCCTTCAAGCTTGGTCAAAAGATCAAAACCTTTAAGAGCATCGGTATCCGTCACAGCCTTGTAGGTGACACGCCCCGAATCTTTCAGATACGAGTGTTCCGGCCCCACCGAAGGATAATCGAGTCCCGCGGAGATCGAATGAGCCAAGAGCACCTGACCGTTCTTGTCCTGAAGCAAATAACTTTTCATTCCGTGAAGGATACCGGGCCTTCCCTTCGTGATCGACGCCGCGTGATGATGCGTGGAAACGCCCTCGCCAGCCGCTTCGATCCCGACGATGCGGACATTCCGGTCCTTGAGGAACGGATGAAAAAAGCCCATGGAATTGCTACCACCGCCGACGCAGGCCAGAAGATAAGCGGGCAATTTTCCGGACGCCCGGAGAATTTGAGCGCGCGTTTCTTTCCCGATCACTGTCTGGAAATCCCGGACCATTGACGGATAAGGATGCGGTCCAACGACCGAACCCAGAAGATAATGCGTGTCCTCAACGTTCGTGACCCAATCCCGGATCGCCTCGTTCGTCGCGTCCTTCAAGGTCTTCGACCCCGAATGGACCGACCGCACCTCCGCGCCAAGCAACTTCATCTTGTAAACGTTCAGCGCCTGGCGTTCCATGTCCACAGCACCCATGTAAACCACGCATTTCAGTCCAAAAACACAGGCCGCCGTCGCGGACGCAACGCCATGCTGCCCCGCGCCAGTCTCGGCTACAACACGCGTCTTACCGAGTTTCTTGGCCAAAAGCCCTTGAGCCAGGGTGTTATTGATCTTATGCGCGCCGGTATGAAGGAGGTCTTCACGTTTGAGAAAGATCCGCCCCTTGCCGAAATGAGCAGAAAGATTCTTGGCCTCGTAAAGCGGGGTCGGACGCCCGGCATAGGTCTGGAGATAGTGCCGCAGTTCCTCCCGGAAACGTTTATCGCTCCTGAGCTTCCGGTAGGCCACGGTCAATTCCTCACAGGCCTTCACAAGCGTCTCGGGAACATAACGTCCGCCGTAGGGACCAAAATGTCCTTTGGAGTCTGGTAGTTTTTTCATATTTTCACCTCAGCGATATCTGAATCCCTCACCCAACCGCTCTCCCCGTTCGTCAGCAGCACACGACGCCAGTCTTCGCGCCGATCCATCACAAACACCTTGATCCCTTCGCCCATTTTGAACGCAACTTGATCATGCTCCGAAGGCCCGTAGCGGGCTTCACACTCTTTTTGCATCACGATCGCGTCACGGATCACGTTGCTCTGAACCTGTTTGCCAACGGCTACAAGCACTGCCAGCAAAAGGATGATAAAAACGAATTTCTGCCAAGGATTCCAGAACACCCCACGGCCGCGCACAAAATAAAGGATCCCCCCCGCCAGAAAAACAAATAATACCGCAAGAACCACCACATAGATTTCCCGCTCCGTCGCATATTTCAACACAACTTCGGTGGCCTTCAGATACCAATTCCGCGTATCCTCCACACGGTACTCCAGAAGTCCGCGAGTATAACGCAAATTCTCCCGGACATCCGCGTTCCTCGGATCGAGACTCAACGCTTTTTCGTAGTTGAGAATAGCACGGCTCAGGTTCCCAAGCCGCACATGCGTGTTCGCAAGGTCGAAATAAAACACCGCCGCTCGAGGTGCCTGCTCGACCAACGCCCCGTAAAGCTCCGCTGCCTTCTTGAAATCCCCGGTCCGGTAACTTGTGTTGGCCTCCTGAAAAACCTTGGCCGTATCAGCCCCCACGCAGAGAGCGGGCGCAAGCCCTAACGCGATCAGTAAAAACCATGTCCACCGTCTCATTTACGCATCCTTTCGATCCGGTTCACGGTGTCCTGAAATATCTTGAGCCCGATCTTTTTGGAGGCCTGAGGGATCGAGCCTTTGCCAAAACGGGACTCATCGCAGAGATTATAAAGCTCGAACACATCCTTCAAATGCGGATCCTCTTCGCCAAAATGCGCCGTCAGGGTATCTTTAAGGTCCTGCCTCGTCACTCCATGGGTCGAAAGGTTCCATTTGTCCGTAATGTACTGGACCATGGCTTTTTCGAGCTCCACAAAAAAGACCGCGGCGTCTTCGTCCTTAGAAGAATTCGCGAGTTTCTTGAGCCGGTTCATGTTCGCGGATGCAGTCCCACGGGCTGTTTTCCTCCGGCGCAACGCCTCATCCTTCGAAAACAGCCGATCCTGGCGATCTTTCATCCAGAACACAACGAGCAACACGAACAGAAGAAGATCTCCCCACAGAAGGACCGAATAGATCCCTCCCACAACCCGCGTCGCGACCGTTTGCGGGAGCTTTTCATCAATGTAACGGATGTCTTTTCCTTCTGACTTGATCTGCTTCTGAAAGATGGCATTCCCTGTGAGGGCCTGCGGCATTTTGAAATCCTGGTCCGAATGCTCTACCTGGATCGGAAAATTCGGGGTCCTCAACGTGATATATTTCTCCTGCCGAGGGTCAAAGAAGCTGAACTCAAGCGGCGGAATAAACGAACTCCCCTCTTCTTTGGGAATAAAGACGGTCTCGAAACTCTTGGTGCCACCGATCACGTTCTCGGCTTGAAAAAGTTTGGAACTGGTGTCTGCGTCATAAGTTTTAAAACCCGAAAGCGCCGGGACCTTGGGACGCGTCAGGGTCTCGATATTGCCTTCCCCCTCGATCACCATTTTGAGCGTCACCGGCTCATTCTGTTTCACCTTGTCCCTGTCGATCGTCGCCGCAAGGCGAAATGTCCCTACCGCTCCTTGAAAACTTGCCGGCTTCCCGTTATCCGGAAGGGGTTTGACGACCAGTTGGATCGGAGGAGGGGCAAGCAGACGATTCTGTCTTCTGGCAAAAAAAGAGCCTCCTGTAAAAAAGCTGTCGCTAAAAAATTCATCGAAAGCGTTCGAACCCTGCTGCTCCTCGCGGATCGAGACCTTAAGCGTCCCAGGTTGGATCGTATAATTTCCGGGAGCGGTCGGAAAAAGCGCCAATTTCTTCACATCCGCTTTCACGTACCGCTTACCATTCTCACGGACGGTCTCGCGCGGCACATCACGGCCCATCGGGAACTCTTCGATCCAAAATCCGCTGGTTTCCGGTTCCTTATCGAACCCTTCGTAGCGAGTATCGTACCGGGTAAAAAGCGAATAGGTCAGCAACATCTGTTCATTTTGATAAAGCGTTTTGCGATCGACCCACGCCTGGACAAAAATATTATCATCGTTACCCGGCGATACCGTATAAGCGCCCTCTTGAGAGGATGAAGATGTCGCGGAAGTAGGCCCGGCCGGTTGAGGCGATGCCCGTTGCGGCAGGGTCTGCTGCACCGGCACCTGGCTCTGTCCACCGCCTGTCACTTCGATCTCGAGGGGCTCCGTCCGGAGGATATTCTGCCCGGCCGGGATCTCAATAGAATTCAGTTTGAAACGCCCGGCTTTCCCAGGCACAAGGGTATAGTTGAACTCTACACTTGAAGAAGATACGCCGTTGATCACGGAAATGTGCGAAGCGCGACCGGTGTAATAGGTCGAGAAACCATCGATCTGGGAAAGTCTGGGGGCCTGGAGATTCGAAGTCGATCCAGTCACGCGAATACTGAGCCGGATCTCTTCTCCGACTTGGACGGAGTTCCTATTCACGCTGGCAGACACACGGGCTTCCTCGGCCTGAAGGGACGGGGCAAAGAACCCCCCTATAACGAATGCTATCAAAAGGACTTTTTTCATAAAAAGGTTACTTCAAGAGGTATTGTATAGGAATCACAAAGCAATTTCAAATAACGAGTTAAGTAAGGAATGCTTCAGCGAAATCTTTTGAAAAAGGCGCTCCAATTCGGCCGGATTTCTGACGCGCGCGCATAGCTCAAACCCAGGTTCCTCAAACCCCTGGACAGGCTCCAAACGGAATTCCTTGGCATCGCGAAGGATATCCGCCCGCCGCTTTTCGAATGTTTCCAGATAGAGAGAATGCCCCGGAAAACGCAGTTTCCGCACACGGGCAAAGAACAGGTCCGCCTTCATCCGAGGATCCATCCCGCGGGTATTCATTTTCGCAAGAAGCCCCTGGGCCTTGCAAATCTCCGAAAGACCTTGCCCCGTCCTCTTCAGGATATCCCGCAACCATTCCCCTGTCTGGGACAACTGGGAGCTCGTTAGCTTTACTTTTGTCACGATCTCTCGGGCAAAATAATCCTGATCGCTTTTGGGGAATTTCAGGAAGGGCAGAACACCCCGGAGCGATAGTCTTCGCTGCTCCACGAAATCCTTGAAGAACGGAGACAATGAATCGGCCTGTCGATAGAGCTCAAGAGCTGCTTTGTCCTCCGGAAGACCGAGCAAGGGCATCACGACCGAGAGGATCTCATTTTCATTGAAGTGGAATCCCCTGGCGGCCATCCTGAGCGCCTGCACCCGGTCCATTTCTGAAAACCCTTGATTCCAGTTGGAGACAAGGTTCAGAAAAAAAGCCTCTCGGGGCTCAATTTTCTCCAGGATCCGCACGGGGACTTCTTTCATTTTTAAAGCGCGCGCGGCAGCAAGTCGCCTGTGCCCCGCGACGACCACCGGACGCTTGGCGCGGGCCACGACCACCGGCACGAGGATCCCGAATTTCCGGATCGACGCCCGAAGCTTCTCGTCTTCCAAGCAATAGCGAAAGCAGAAGGGGCTTTCCCTGTCAAATTCCTTCACAAGCCCCATGCCCCGGCCCTGAGGAAGGGTCTGAAACGCCTTGGGTGAGATCGTCATTGTAGGGTGGCGAGCCAATCCTTTTCCAATTGAAGGATCGAAATTCCAAGAGCTTCTTCGATCGCCTGTTCGGCGGGCTTCCCTTCTTTAAACTTCGCGAGGATCTCCTTCATGCGATACATCTGAAAACGATCGACCATGAATTTGACGAGCATGAAAGACTCCTGGTAAAAGAGCGCAACTTCCATAGGATCCATTTTTTCCATCTGTAATTTTTCGGAAAAGATCCTGCTGAGCGGCATGAGCGACTTTGAACGGATCGCCGCGTTAAAAACAGACGTGTTCACCGGCTCAATTTTATTCTGTTCGTACTGCGCAAGCCCTTCATGGATCCAGATCGGCGTATTCATCCCTCCCAAGAACGCCACGAACGCATGCGTCATTTCATGGGTGACCGTCGTTCGCAGATCCGATTCTTTAAAACCCTGACGAAAGGACGGAAGGCGTATCTTTCCATCGTAAAGTCCGTTGACCCAGGCGGATTGGCCGGTCACGCTGTGAAAATCGTTTTGTGAATAAAAAAGAACCGTGATCTTGTGATTGAAATAAATACCGAAATCCTGCGAGATCTGACGATAGCTGTCCCGTAAAAGACCTTTCAACCAATAGCCCTCATAGCCCTGCTCGCCCTTCCGGTACTTGATGAGAAAATGCTCTTCATCGTCGGTGTCGAGATTTTTTTCGACCTCATTCTCTTTTTGGATCTTTTCGATTTTCTGCCGCAGCCGTGTGGAGGGACTTATGAGATAAGCCTGCTTGTAGTAGTTCTCGGCTTTTTCAAAATTCTGCTGTAAATTCTCGATCTCTCCCAAAAGCTCGAGGGCGGGAGCACACCGGGCCTCCAGCGAAAGCGATTCTTTGAGAGCCTCACGGGCCATTTCGTACTCGTTCTTTTCGAAGAACTTAACCGCGTCGTTATAGAGTCCGATGGCCATGGGCGTCATGGGCGCATTACCGCTCTGCGAGGCGTAGAACTTCCCGATCGCGATCTTCTGCTGACGCTCTACGGATTCCCTGCTACGATCGTCATCGTTCACGGCGGCATGACTAGGGAATACAGCCAAAAAACATGCCCCTAAACACGCGACGCCGAATGCCCCACCCCGAACATTTTTCATCGAACCTTTAAAATTTATGTTCATCACATCCTCACCCTTATCGCATTAATCTGCGATCCATCTTTTCGCCATTTCGATGCGCTTTACGATCGAAGGATGATCGTAAAAAAACCACTCATACCACACCGGCGGCTCGGGGTCCGCAAGATTCTGCTCGCCTAGTTTACTCATGCAAGAAATAAAGACCTCTCTGGATTTTAACGCTTCCAAGGCAAAAATGTCCGCGGCCCGTTCCTGCCGCCTGGAATAGCCGTTCGTCGCCGGCATCAACACCAAGTTCACTATATAAAAGATCAAGAACAAGAGCGGAAGACCGGCTACATCCGCCGTGGAACCCAAAGACAACACAGGCACCAGCACGTTCATTCCCCAAGATCCTGCGGCAAAAGCCAGAAGCGACGCCACAAGTCCAAACGCCAAAAACCGCCAAACATCGTGATGCTTGTAGTGGCCCAGTTCATGCGCCACGACCACTTCCACCTCGTCATGCGTAAAATTTTGGATCAGCGTGTCACTGAGAACCACTCGTTTCGTCTTCCCGATCCCCATGAACGCCGCATTCGCCTTTTTAGTCGTCTTGCTCAAATTGAGCGAATAAACGTTCCCCACCGGCATGTCAAAACGAGCGGCAAGCTTCAGGACCCGGGCCTCCAACTCCTTATCTTCAAGTCTGCCATACTTATAGAAAAGTGGTACGATCAAAACAGGAAAAACTTTCCCAAGGATATAGCTTACAAAGGCATAAGCCGCCCACGCCCAGATCCACCAATGCCGGGGATCTAGCCGAATGATCCAATAGAGACACTCCAGCAGCGCGAGTGACAAGCCAAACGACAACAAGGTTTTCTTCGCAAGGTCCTGAAGCCACTGACCGAAATTCTGATTCGAAAGACAGAATCGATGTTCCAACGTAAACCCTGAATAGAACGCAAGCGGCAGATCAAAGATAAGAAAGAACAGAGAAAAAAGAAGAAAATAAACCGCCACAACGCCCGCCTCGTTCACCCCGGCCAGCGCGATAGCATTTTGCCGCATTCCCAAGGTCCACCCGCTCGCGATCAAGATCCCCAAGAGCGCCGGTGTCAGAAAAAGCTGAAACAGAGACAACTTGCGTTTAATTTCCTGATATTCTTTTGCCTTCTCTTGAGAAGCCATAGATTCCTTAATGAAGTAATAAGTGGTAAGTCGTAAGCGTTATGTAAAAAAACTCAAGCCTCCGCAAATGAAACCTTACCTCTTATCGTTTACAGCTTACCACTGAATTCCGTCATGACACCGAAATGGTCCGAGGGATAGATCCCCTTCGCTGAGGGTTCATTAAAGATCACACGGGAGGACTTTATCTTTCTAAAAGGCCCTGTTTGTTCCCGGACAAAAATATAATCAATGCGCCGCTCGGCCATTTTTTCCCACTCCGCTTCCGCATAAGGATTCTGGTAATTCCAGGTAAGCCCGGGGTCCTGGGGATTCTTCATGTCGAAAGTATCACACCATTTCAGCGTCTCCCGGAGATAGCTAACGGAAGGGGTCTCTGGCCCCGCATTCAGATCTCCCATAAGCGCCACAGGAATCCCTGCCGGGGCCTTCTTCCCCACGAACGTTTCGAGTTCCAGCGTTTGTTTCAAGCGAACTTCATTCTCATTGGACTTCCACGAAAGGTGCGTATTAAAAAGAGCGATCTTTTCCTCGCCCGAATCGACCTGAACATAAAAAACGTAGCGAAGATAGTCCTCGGTCGGGGACTTCGTTTTCATCACCAGACATTCCTGCTCGACACACTTGAACTTCGAGAGGAAGATCAGCCCCGAGTGTTCGCCACTCACGGCCAGATACGGATAGCCGCTCCGCCCATGAAGCTCACGAGC
Organism: Candidatus Omnitrophota bacterium; assembly: GCA_043803685.1. Taxonomy (GTDB): domain Bacteria; phylum Omnitrophota; class Omnitrophia; order Omnitrophales; family Aquincolibacteriaceae; genus Aquincolibacterium. The sequence goes on along the minus strand of JAZDJU010000032.1, from coordinate 23,337 downwards.
CCAATCCATATTAAAGACTTCCTGAAAACCTACGACATCGGCATCGTAGCTCTTGAGACCGCCTTGGATGAGTTCCCACCGGTCGCGCCACGGCCCGCGTTCCTGCCAGGTATTCAATGTGAGGATCTTCACACTTCTCTCCTTACCTCTTATCACTTACCACTTATCACTGATTTTTGTGGCGGATATGTTCCAGCCTTCCGATCATTTCATGCCGGATCTTCTCTTTGGCTTCGTCCATCGAGCTGTCCGCGAAATCATCAAGGGACACTGGCTTGCCGATCGAAACGATAAAGTTACTCTTCTTTTTGATCAACCACGACTTCTTCGGAAGCGCCTGCCCGGTCCCGTCAACCACCACAGGAAGGATCTCAACTTTATTGTCCCGCGCAAGCTTGAAAGCTCCCATCTTGAACGCGTGGACTTTCCCATCCAGGCTACGTGTCCCTTCGGGAAAAAGGAGCACGCTCACCCCCTTATCGAGAACCCGGGTGATCCTCGCCATGGCTTCCCGTCCGCTCTTGTGGCTTGCCCGATCCACGGGGATATAACCCGCGGCAGCCATGGCCCAACCCATGAACGGGATCTGAAAAAGCTCGCGTTTGGCGAGAAATTTGAAATTGATCGGCAGCGCGGCGCAAACGGCAAGGATGTCCAGCATGCTCTGATGATTCGCGACAACGATATAATGCTTTCCCTTCTGAAGATGTTCCTGCCCCGTCACCACGATACCCCAGATCGAACTCCATCGGATGATGGTCCGCCCCCAATCCGCTGAAATATCGTGCAAAAGCTTCCGGGTCCCACGGCCATCAAAAAGAAGCGACAAAGGATAAGCTATGAGGAGATCCAGACAGGCGGCAAGAAGCGTCAAGAAGGCCGTCGCGGTCCAAAGCGCGAGCGAGTAAAAAAGGCTCTCTGCAAATCCAAACGCGCGTTCTTTAGAGATCTTCACCCCGTTAGAGATCATCGGGCTCATTTTTCAGGTCTTTCAGATTATTTAAAACTGGAATATTTACTGAAATTTTTTCTCATTTTTCGAAATGCCAAACCCATCTCTAACGGGGTTCATGGAGAGCATTTTAACGACCAAACTCTCTATTGGAAACAGCTTTTTCCCCCGAAAAAAAGTCCGAAGGCTTAGCGGGAATAGCGGCCGCCCGAGCGACCGGAAGAGGAAGGAAAATCGTCGTCGAATTCAATCACGGTATCATGGATGGAATGACCTGCGGCGTCCTGGTCTTCATCTTCATCCCGGTAACTTCCGCCGGAATGCATCCCCCGGGCTTCACAGAGATTCGCGGGGATCTCGCTGAGGAACCGGGAAGGCAGATTATGATGCGTCGCGCCGTACATTCGCCGCTCGGTCGCGTAGGAAAGATGCAGTTTCTCCCGGGCGCGCGTGATCCCGACATAACAAAGCCGCCGCTCTTCTTCGATCTCGTCAGACGGACCTGCGAAGGAATTCACGTGTGGGAAGATCCCCTCCTCGAGGCCCACCATGTGGACGATCGGAAATTCCAGCCCCTTGGCTGTATGAAGCGTCATGAGCGTGAGGACATTCGTCCCCTGATCCCATGCATCGAGATCGGTCACAAGCTCGATCGAATCGAGGAACGACGCGAGAGCCGATTGTTTCGCTTCGCCTTCGGTAACACCATCCTGGGCCTGCACGGGCGATGAAGAAAACTCACCTTTTTGAATATCTGAGAACCGTTCCATAAAATCCTCGATCACGCTGAAAAACTCCTCGATATTCTCAAGGCGAGCCTGCGCCTCGGGAGTGCGTTCCGCTTCAAGCGCCGCGACATAGCCTGTATCCTCCAAAATCCGTTCCAGGACCTCGTGGACGGTCATCGTCTGCTGCTTCTGCCGGAGCTTTGTCAGCCAGGCATAGAACGCACCGAGAGACTTTTGCACTTTGGGCGTTAGCCCCTGGACCTTAGGGAGATCCAGCAAAACCTCATCCCATGATTTCCCCTGAGCCTCGACCTCTAACGTCTCCAAGGCCTTCTTTCCGATCCCCCGCGGAGGCACATTGATCACACGTTTCAGACTCACTTCATCGTTCGGATATGCGACGATCCGGAGATACGCGATGACATCCTTGATCTCCTTGCGATCGTAGAACCGCGTGCCACCCACGATCTTGTAAGGAATATTCGCACGCATCAATTCCTCTTCCATCACACGCGACTGGGCGTGCACACGATAAAAGATCACCTGATCGGCGAAACTGCGGCCCTGCGCCTTATACTTCATGACATTGCCGACCACATACCCGGCTTCCGCGATCTCATCGTCCGCGTTATAGAGTTCGATCTTCGCGCCACCCTTCTGTTCGGTCCAGAGGGCCTTGGGCCTGCGCATCTGGTTATTCTTGATCAGATGATTCGCCGCTTCGAGGATCACGGGCGTCGAACGATAATTCTGCTCCATTCGGATCATCCCGCAATCTGGATAATCCGCCTCAAAATTCAGGATGTTCTTGATATCCGCTCCCCGCCACGCATAAATGGACTGGTCTGGATCTCCCACGACCGTGATCTGCCGCCGCGCGGAAGCCAGGAGCTTCACAAAACGGTATTGCGCGTGATTCGTATCCTGGTACTCATCGATCAGGATATGATGGAAACGGTCCTGCCAGGTCTTGAGCACCTCCGGATGCTTGTCAAAAAGCACTACCGTCTTCAGGATCAGGTCCCCGAAATCGCAGGCCTTGAGCCGCTTCATCCGGACTTCATAAAGCTGGTAGACCTTCCCCACACGCTCCTCAAAAAGATCCGTCGCTTTCGCCAGGTACTGGCCGGGAAAAATGAGATAATCCTTCGAGCGCTGGATCTCTTCGCGCACGGCCTTGGGATTCACGTCCTTCTCGTTCAGTTTGAGTTCCGCGAGGCACTCCTTGATCACCTGAAGCTGGTCGTATTCGTCATAGATGATGAAATTCCGATCCAACTCCATGGCCGGCCCATCCTGGCGGAGGATACGAAGACAGGAGGAATGGAACGTGCTCACCCAAACGCGTTGGGCGACGAGCTTTTCAATACGGTTACGCATTTCCTGCGCGGCCTTATTCGTGAACGTAACGCCCAGGATATTAAAGGCCGGTACCCCGTGCTCGACAAGATACGCGATCCGGTGCGTAAGGATACGAGTCTTTCCGCTGCCCGCACCAGCCAGAATAAGCAGAGGGCGGACGGGAGGCCAGGAAACGGCTTCCTTTTGTGAAGAATTGAGATTAGCTAAGAGGTCTCTAGTCATTATTTAAAGTCGAGAAGACAAGAAACAAAGACGCAAGAAGCAGAGAAAAATCTCTGTTTCTTTGCCTCTTTGATTCTCTGATTCTTTTTAAGTTATTCATCACTGATCTTATATTTTCCGAAGGATTCCTCAAACTCGTAGACTTTGTCAAAATCCTCAAGCCTGTCCTCGGGTTGCTTACTGAGAAGCTGGACATCGATCAAGGCATAAACGATCTTTCCAAAATCAAGTGTCGTGCGGATCCCCCAGTGGTGAAGTACGGTCTTGACCATGGGGCCAAACTGATCGAGCGCGTACTTGCGTATCCCCAGCGCGAGTTCCTGCCCGGTGATATGCCTCGATTTCTTCAGCCCGCTCACGGTATCATGAAGCGCGGCCAGGACGAATGTGTAAGCCTCGAACTTATAGCTCGGGTCCTTCTCGAGAATGCCTTCGATCTTTTTAAGAAAATTTCCAGATTCTTCCATAAGCTCCACTCGACTGCGGCCCATAGCTTATAGCCTGTAGCTAAAAAAAGATTTTCCATCCCGTTTTTGCTATGAGCTATCAGCTATAGGCTAGGGTCTTTTTTGTTCATCGCATTAAAAAAAAGACTGGAGTCCAGGTCCGCATTTTCAATCGTCACACCAAACACCTGCGCGAGACCTTTCCGTAACTCCCGGATCAGATCCCCGCGCGCGACACCCGGCGGAACCCGGATCGATTCATGATGCAAAAGCACGCCTTCGGAACGTTTTTGCGCACCGCCTGCGATCTTTTTCCCTTTCCATGAAAGATCGCTTTCCACGGGATAAGAGAAACAGTCACTTCCCTGGGACGTGATATCGCCTGCGCCGTAGAATTTCGGATCAAGACCGCAAAGTTCGAGCCCCATTTTAACACCCTCATGGATCTTTCCATAGCTTGCTGCCGCGGAAGCCAGGGAGGCGTAGGCATTTCCCTTCGAAGCACCGGCCTGGCCCCGTTCATACCTCGTGATCAGGGAAAAAATGAGGTCTTCGCCATGAAGAACGCAACCCCCGCCTGTGATCCGTTTGCAAACCGGAACTTGCGGGTTCTGAAGGATGAGCTCGGATTTCGCAAGGGCCGCAGAGTCCCGGAAGGAGCATCCGACACTGATCCAAGGTGCGGAAGAAAAATAAAAGCGCAGGACAGAGTTCTGCTGTTCGATTTTCTGAGATTCAAGGAGAAGTTCATCAAGCGCCATTTGAAGCGGCATCGGCGCGCTGATCGTGGGAAGCAAACTCCAGTTCATGCCACAGCTTCAGCCAACAGCACTTTTTCCCGGACTTGATCGCGGTAAGAAAGAATCGGCTTGCGTGCGGCAAGGACGTCATTGGGACGGCGCACCGGAAGCGTGTGGGGCGCGGTTTTCACCTTTTCCGGATCGGTCGCGATCTCAAGGGCGATCTCTTTCATCGCATCAATAAAGAGGTCTAGCGTCTCGCGAGCCTCCGTCTCCGTGGGTTCGATCATGAGAGCCTCGGGCACGACCAACGGAAAATGGACCGTCGGCGCGTGAAAACCAAAATCGAGAAGACGTTTTCCCACATCCCCCGCGTGAACGCCTTGGGCGGCAAACGCCTTAAGCGAGAGAACGAACTCGTGCATGCAAGGCCCTTCGGTCGCGACCTTGAAAGTGTCCTTGAGCATTTCTTTCATGTAGTTAGCGTTGAGGATCGCGGCCTCACTTACTTTCCGGAGACCTTCCCCACCAAGGATCTTCAGATAAACATAAGCGCGTATCATGACCCCGACATTCCCGTGAAAAAGCTTCACGCGGCCGATCGACTGAACGCCCTGGGGAACCCACTCATACCCCTTTTTCGTGCGTTCTACCAGAGGACCCGGCAGGAACGGGATCAAATGTTTTTTCACGCCCACAGGACCGGCCCCGGGACCCCCGCCACCGTGCGGCGTGGAAAAAGTCTTGTGCAAATTGATGTGGATGATGTCAAACCCCATGTCGCCCGGCCGTGCGATCCCGAGGAGCGGATTCAAGTTGGCTCCGTCGTAATAGAGAAGCCCGCCGTGCTGATGCACAAGCTTTGTGATCTCAAGGATATTTTTTTCGAAAAGGCCGAGAGTGTTGGGGTTGGTGAGCATGAGACATGCCACATGTTCGTCCAGGTGCTGCTTCAGATCTTCCATGTCTACGCATCCGTGGCTATCGGATTTGATCTCCACCACGTGGTAGCCGAAAAGTGCTGCGCTCGCGGGATTAGTGCCATGACTTGAGTCCGGCACAAGCACCTTGGTGCGTGCCGCCCCACCCCGAAACGCATGATAAGCCCGAACGAGCATCATGCCCGTCAATTCCCCATGAGCGCCAGCGGCAGGCTGCAGGGTGAACCGATCCATCCCCGAAATTTCCTTAAGACCTTCCTCGAGTTCCCAAAGGACCTGCAACATTCCCTGCGCGGTCTCATCAGCCTGAAGCGGATGCAAGGCTGTAAATTTCTCCTGCCGGGCTGCCCATTCATTCACCTTGGGGTTGTATTTCATCGTGCAGCTTCCCAGAGGATAGAAATGCGTGTCGACCGAGAAATTCTTGCGCGAAAGATTGATAAAATGCCGGACAATATCGAGCTCGCTCATCTCAGGAAATCCGATGGAGGTCTGGCGCAAAAGCCCTTTCGGAAGGTCCTTCAGAGGTTTCTCTTCCGAGAAACGCTCCCCGGAAAACCTGACCGCCCTGCGGCCCGGCTTGCTCTTCTCAAAACTGAGGCGATCGTCCTGGGAGATCAGCATCGGGCTAACGCCTCCACAAAACGATCTAGATCCTCTTTGGATTTCGTCTCAGTCGCGCAAACGAGGAATTCATCTTCCAGTTCAGGGTAGAAGGATTCCAGCATCACTCCCGGGAAAATACTCTGGTCTTTCATTTTCTCTTCGACCTTCGACAACGGCTTTGAGGACTTAACTCTGAATTCGTTAAAGATAGGCTGAGTGAGGTCCACTGAGAAATTCTTGAGCTTCGCGATCTTCTGGCGCAGATAATTCGCCCGGTCCCAATTGATCTCGGCGACCTCCCGGATACCTTTTTTCCCAAGCAAAGTCATATACGCACAAGCAGCCAAAGCACACAGCGCCTGGTTGCTGCAGATGTTGGAACCCGCGCGCTCGCGGCGAATATGCTGTTCGCGCGCCTGGAGCGTAAGGCAGAACGCCCGCTTCCCGTCAGCGTCCTGGGTCAGGCCCGCAAGTCTTCCCGGAATGCGACGCATGAGCGCCTGGGAGGTCACGAAATAACCCAGATAAGGGCCGCCAAACTCCATGGAAAGGCCTAACGGTTGTCCCTCTCCTGCCGCAATGTCCGCGCCCCATTCCCCCGGCGACTTGAAAAGCCCGAGCGACAATGGATTGGAGGTAAGGATCATCAGCGAATCATTCGCGTGGATCTTCTCCGCAATGCCTTCGAGATCCTCCACGTTTCCAAAAAAGTTCGGCGTCTGAAAGATCACCCCAGCAACACTCGGATCAAGCTTTGTGGCAAATTCTTCACGGTCAAAATTCCCTCTTTTATCAAACCCGAGTTCTTCGATCGTGTAAGGCGTTCCTGCAAGATAAGTGCGCAGAGCTTCCCGGTAATGGGGATGCACGGAACGCGCAACAAGGAGCTTCGGACGATCCGTCTGCTTGAACGCGACCAGTGCGGCTTCCGCGAGACTCGTGGCTCCGTCATAATGGGACGCATTGGAGACATCGAGCCCTGTCAGCTCGGTCATCAGACTTTGGTATTCATAAATAGCCTGCAAAGTCCCCTGAGAGGCCTCGGGTTGGTAAGGCGTGTAGGCCGTGAGAAATTCCTGCCGCCCGACAATCTCAAGCGCGGCCGCGGGAATAAAGTGTTCATAACTTCCCGCGCCAAGAAATGAAAGCGCGTCCCGAGTCGTGGTGTTCTTGCGACCGAGTTTCGAGATCAGATCCTGGATCTCGAGCTCGGTCAAAGAGGCAGGAAGAGCGATCTTGGGATCACGCAGCGCGACCGGGATGTCCTTGATGAGCTCGTCAAATGAACGGACGCCGATCCGGCCAAGCATGGACCTTTTTTCTTCTTCCGTCATTGAAAGATAAGGCATAAGAACTTTCCGACTTAGTGTTTGGGGGTCTGGCGGACGACTTCCTGGTACTGCGCGGCCGTCATAAGGGTGTTCAGCTCCGCGGAATTGGAGAGCTCGATCTCAAAGATCCAACCGTCCGCGTAAGGACTTTGATTGATAAGACCCGGATTTGATTCAAGCCCTTTATTCGCGTCCGTGATCTTGCCGGAGACCGGCGCATAGATATCAAAAGCCGCCTTCACGGATTCCACGACCGCCGCAGCCTTGGCCTGCTGAACCGCTTGACCTTGCTTCGGCAGGTCCACGAATACGACATCCGAGATCTCCCCTTGCGCGTATTGGGTCACGCCAACCTTGCCCTTCGAACCCTCGACGGCGATCCATTCGTGGGTTTTGGTATAGCGTAATTTTTCAGGAAAATCCATAGTTACCTCCGATTGAGAATGTCAGAAAAATTTCAGCAGTGAATGGCGGGCATTCTACCCTTTTCTCTTATAAAAAGGTAGCGAAACCAGAACGGCTTTCACGGGATTTCCACGGATCATCACATCGATCGTATTCCCCGTCTTCGCTTCGGACGCAGTCACGTAGGCCATACCGATATTCTTGCCCGTCGTCGGGATAAAACTGCCGCTCGTGACCGTCCCGATCGTTGTGCCGTCCTTTTGGATCTCAAAACCCTGACGCGGAATGCCCCGTCCGGTCATTTCAAAGCCAACCCTTTTCTTCGAGATTCCCGTCTCTTGTTGTTTTTTGAGGACCGCACTTCCCGGGAACGCATCTTTAGTGAGATCGATCGCCCACCCCAGATCCGCCTCAAGCGGCGTAAGATCATCCGTCAGCTCATGTCCATAAAGAGGCATTGCGGCTTCCAGACGCAGAGTGTCCCGCGCTCCAAAGCCGATCGGCAAAATCCCGTGTCTAGCTCCAACGCGAAAAAGAACGTCCCAGACTTGCTTCAGCTTGTGCTTGGGGACCATGATTTCGTAGCCGTCCTCGCCCGTATACCCCGTTCTGGCGATAACACCTCCTTCGAAATCCTTGTAATGGAACCGGCGGAGATCTTTGTAAAAAGCCCCAAAGCATTCGAGAAGAATCGTTTGACTCAGAGGGCCCTGGAGCGCCAAAAGCCCCATCTCCTGGCTCAGGTCCGTCAGAGTCACTCCTTGCGTCACGCGGGCATTGAACCATTTGAAATCTTTTTCGATATTGCCGGCATTCACGATGATAAGGAATTTTTGCTCTGCCATGCGGTAAACGATGATGTCGTCGACCATGCCGCCCTGGTCATTCACAAGCGGCATGTAGCTCGCCTGGCTGAATTTGAGAGGAGTCACGCGCCGCGGCAGATTCTTTTCAAGATAGGCCAGCGCCCCGGGACCCTCGACTAAAAATTCTCCCATGTGGGAGATATCAAAGACGCCCGCCTTGGTGCGGACGGCGGTGTGTTCTTCCATGATGCTGGTATAGAAAAGAGGGACAAGCCATCCCCCGAAATCACCCATCCGGGCGCCTTTTTGGAGATGCTCTTCGTGTAGCGGAAGCTTTGTGGGTTCTGTTTCTAACGCCATGGTCATATAAAAAATAAGGATTGAATTAAAGAGAGAAGAAGAAAATACCGTGGCGAATTATAGAAGTTTATCGACGAAAAAGAAAGCTGAAAATGACGAAACCCCGGCAGTAAGAGCTTCATTTCCCTTTTATTTACGGAACAGCATCTTTACACCAAACACAGAGCGGCTCCTACTAGCGCATCAGTTTAAGCGTCGCCCCCTGGCCAACGGCCTGTTCACGGGCTCGTGCGATAAGACCATGTTTTTCGATTTCCAGAAGCATCGCTTCGGCTATTAAATCATGTCCAAATTCATTAGGATGACACTTGTCTTCAGGATCATCCGCACGCTGCAAGGCTTCCGGAGAGATGCCTTTTCCTTTGTAGTGGGAAAACATATGGAAACAATCGAAATTGAACGATTGCGCGATATCAGCAAATATATAATTATTTTGAGATTCGATATAAAGCAAGTCGGGATGGATGCAAATCAAAAACCCAAAACCGTATTGATCCTTCAGTTGACTGATCTTACGGAATCCTCGATAGATATTTTCCATATTCGTATGATCTGAAAACTGATTGGGAATGTTACCCCCCTTCAACAGATTGACTGTCGTTTGAAAAGAAGCAAGCCGGGTTACTATGAAAAGATACAGTTTTGACCTGTAGAGAACATTTCTTTCAAGCCAACGGGTAAAAGAATTTCGGCGGGACACGTACTCTCTGGCAAGAGAAATTTGCTGCTTCTCAGTAAGTTTATAACGATTTGATACGAAAAGTTGGTATATCCCGGGTATGATTTCATTGTCATTCCAGTACATGTTCAATATGACGATATCTGGATGATAGGGGAGCACTTTTTCTTTTAAAACCTCAACCTCTGCTTCTAAATTATATCCTCCCACCCCGAAGTTCATCACCTCATACCTTTGAGGAGACCCCCGATCCCGCTCTCGTCTATTTAATATGTCTTCCAACTTATCAGAAAAGGTCTTTTTTTTTGGAACGCCCTCACCTTTGGTTATTGAATCTCCCAACATTGCGATCCTAATTAAACCTTGTGGTTTCTCTAACACAAAATCTGAGTCATTAAACCCCTGATTATTGACTTTAATATTGCTGACCTTGGAATTCGGAAAATACTCGTATACCATTTTAGGATTATCAACGAAGTGAAGAGCGCCCGATTGACGAAGAACCTCCGGTGCGAGCTCAAACCGCCGGACAATATACTCTGAAGAGCCAAGGCCCAAGGCGAAAGAAACGGCCAAAAGAATTAGATTTTGTCTTGAAGATTTATTCTTAGGATTCAAAAGAGTCATACACGCTTCCTTAGACCACAAACTTACTTTTTTTTGCTTCGGGTATTTTAAAAATAGTTTGTGATCCAGGTGCGGGCGGCGGCGAAGGTCTTGGCGACAAAACTCCGCGGCGTGAAAAGCGCTTCCTGGGCGCGCTTGTAGGTCATGATCCACCTGAACATCCCGAGCGCGGAGGCCTTGGACGGATCGCGGACAAGCTCCTGCGGGGCCTCGACGTGGCGTGAGATCCCGAGCTTCCCGTCCCGTGAAAACTCCTTCTGGACCCACTCCAGAAAACCATCCGTCATCACCGCCCCACCGGTGAACAGGATGTGAGGATAACGAACCTTCTCATCCTGCATAAAGTTGTCCGAAGCCTCCAGGATCGTGGTCATCCAACCGTGGGCGTGTTTGAAGAACTTCTGCAGGAATTCCTTGCGGGAAATGGATTGCTGGACTTTCTCATTACGGGTCACAAGCGGCACGAGCTCTTCGCTTTCCTGCTCACGAATATCGAGCGTCGCGAATTTTTCCTTCACCTTCTCAGCGTCCCGCTCCTCGATATTCCAGTCCTTGGCCAAACAGTCCGTAAGAAAATGCCCGCCCGTCGGAAGCGTCCGTATCCCAGCAAGAAGACCGTTCTTCCAGAGAATGAGCTGCGTCGCGTCGTCCGCAATGTCCAGGATCATGCCTCCCTCCTGTTTCTCGGCATCCCCTAGCACGGCCTCTGAAAGCGGCAGGATCTTCGGGAAATAACCTTCCACATCGAGATCCAACGTCTCAAAGATCTTCGCGATATTCCGGAAAGCCTGAAATTCCATCGTGTAGATCTGGAGCGTCACTCCCAAGCGCTCGGCTTCAAGCCCCACAGGGTTCCGCACCGCCGGCATGTCATTGACAAGGAAAGACTCCGGGATTGCCTGAAGGATCGACTCATTCAGCGGAAGCGTCGCGACGTTCCGCGTTTGCTGAACCACCGACTGGACCTCATTCGAACTGATGGTGCGCCGCTCAGATGAATAATATTCACAGCTTGAGAACCGGTACATCTTGAAACGGCTGTTCCCGAGCACCACGTAGACCGGGACTTGAGCCCAAGCCTCAGGCGGCAAAAGTGCTTTCATCAGTTTCTCAAGCGACGCACTGGCGTTCTGGAGGTTCGAAACCAACCCTTTCTCAAAACCTTCCGGGAACAGGACTTCTTCGTGGCGCAACACCTGCGGGTTAGCACTTCCAAGATCGCCCAGCATCACCATCAGCTTCCGGGTCCCGACGTAAACGACCACACACTTGCTCTTCATATTGACCGAAACGTTCATGACTTCCTTTTGACCGCCACGCGGCCGTATTGAAGATCCATATATTCCACATTCTCGCGCGGCTCAGTCTTTAAAAGATAGACGGCATTGGTGAGAGCGTTGATCGCTTCAGAAGGTTTTCGCCCGAGCTTAAAATCCGGCCCTTCCCCGAGACGAACCGTCACATATCCGTTGGGGTCTAGACTGATCCGCGTCACAGTTTCACGGCGAGCAAGATCATGCTTACGATAGAGTCTCATGAATCGGAGGGCCTCCAAAAAGCCCTTATTCTGAAGTCGTTCGCCCACCCTCGGCTCCTTGAACGGCTCATTAAAATCTTCCATATAGATCAGGGCAGGATCAAGAACGGGACGGAGCTGAATAATAAAACCATCATCGGCCACGACAGCGTACGATCCCCCGGTTTTCAGCTGGACGTTCGCGATCGGCTGGCGCTTCTGGATCTCGACCCGGATCGTGGTCGGCATATCACGGACCACACGCACGCCTTGTGCGCCAGGTCCCAGCTCGATCGTCCGCGCGATCTTTTTTAGATCGAGAAGCAGAATATTCTTACCGAGGATCTTATCCTCGAGCATCCGGATACTTTGAGGCGAAAGAGCGTCGGAAGGAATGATCTGAACGGATTGCACCCTGAGCCAGCGGTCCTCGCACAGATTCTTTTTCACGACAAATCCGGCATAGACTAGCACGCCGGCGATCAAAGCGACTGGGAGCAACTTCCAGAAGAGCCAGAGAGCGCCGCGAAAAAATGTGCCTATCAGGGAAAAGAGCCCGCCCTTCTTGCCTTTTTTGAACTTTTTCTTACCCATGGAGAATTATTTCTTTCGTTTTTGTCGAAACGCGGCCATAAGGACCCGCAAACATAGCTCGTCAAAGCTGATCCCGACCGCCCGCGCGGCCTTAGGGAGAAGACTAAACTCCGTTAGCCCCGGAATACTATTCACCTCCAGCACGTACGGCCGGTTCTGACGATCCAGCATCACGTCGACCCTGGAAAAGCCCTTGAGCCCTAGCCCCTTGTAAACCCGATAAGCGAAGGCCTGGATCTTCCGCGCTACCTTGGCCGGGATCCTGGCCGGGACTTCATAGGCCGTCATCCCTTTTGTGTACTTCGCCTTAAAATCGTAGAAGGGACGGGACGGCTTCACCTCCACCACGGGAAGCTTCAGATCCCCGAGAAGTCCGGCCGTTAATTCCCGGCCAAAGATCTTCTTCTCGATCATAAGCTTCCCGAAGCGCAACACGGAACGCCTTACTTTTTCGGCCGATCTCTGAAAATCTTCAACGAGGAATACACCTTGGCTCGATCCCCCGTCGAGCGGCTTAACAAAATAGGGCGCCGGAAATGTCGCGGCCACCTTGCGCCAATTCTTTTTATCAAGGATCGCGTACTCCGGCGTGGGGATACTTAACCTTCGAAAGTGACTTTTACTGATCTCTTTATCGAAGCTTTTCATGCACGCCGCGGAAGATGAGCCTGTGAAAAGGATGCGCTTCCGTTCCAGCATTTTTTGAATCCGGCCGTCCTCCCCGCCATTGCCATGGAGCGCAATGAAAAGAACATCGGCTTCACGGATCTTATGGGGAAAAGTCTTGAGATCGGCAGGATCGATCGCGAACGCAGTGATCCCCACGCGTTTAAGGGCGCGAAGCACCGCGCGGCCGGAACGAAGAGAGATGCGCCGTTCAGCCGAAAGACCGCCGCGCACGACACCGACTTTTATTTTTTTAAGCGATACGAATCTTGGATCCGCGATTAATTCCGCCGGCATAAAAAACGACCTTTAAGATTTCAGTAAAAGTGAATGAAAATCGAACGGTATCCTACGTCGCAGCGCAGGCGTCAAGCTGACTCACAAATTCGCTGGCAACATCTCCAATATCCCCCGCCCCCATAAAGATCATCACACCGTCTTTGAGCGGATGCTCCGCAAGGTAGGAAAGGATCTGGTCTTTGTGAACAACTGAAACATGCTTGTGGCCCGTCTTCAAAATTTCCTGATAGACCCACCCAACATCCACGCCATCAGGATTCGCTTCTCCCGCGCTGTAGATATCCGTCAGAATAACTTCCTCAGCATCATCGAACGCGTGCGCGAAATCTCGGTAAAGATTCTTGGTCCGGCTGTAACGGTGCGGCTGAAAAATAACGCGCACGTATTTTCCAGCCTCGTGAAGGGCACGCAAGACCGCCTTGACCTCAGTCGGATGGTGAGCGTAATCATCAAGCACCAGGAACTGGGATGTTTGTTTTTTGAGCTCCATGCGGCGCCGTGTTCCCTTGAACGTGCTGATCGCCTCGCAAACCTGCTCAAGGTCGAAACCCAGATTCAGCAAGACGGATAAGGTCGCTAGAGCATTCGCGATATTGTGGCGGCCCGGCACGGAAAGCTTCATCGACGTACTGAAGAGACCCGATTCAAAGAGATCGAATTCCGATCCAAAAGCATGAAGGCGGATATTTTGGGCCGAGTAAGCACATTCCTCGGAGAAACCAAAATTGACGCAAGGCCTGCCGCTCTCGCGCACCAGCATGTGAAGCGTCGGGTCATCTCCAAAATAAGCGACAAGCCCGGGGTCCTGCACCTGCCCCAGGAAACGACGGAAGGAATCCGCCAGATTTTCCCACGTGCCATAGTGATCCAAATGTTCCGGTTCCAGGTTCGTGATGATCGAATAATGCGGCGCGTAGAACTCATGGGAACTATCGCTCTCATCGACCTCACTCACCCAGTAATCACGACCTCCGGCCACAATGTTCGTACCATAATTCAGCATATCGCTTCCAACGAAACAGGTGGGGTTTGCGCCGACCTGGGATAAGACATGCGAAACCATGGCGGACGTCGTGGTCTTGCCGTGCGTCCCCAGAACCCCGATCGACGTTTCAGCATGGTTCAAGAGCGAAGCCAGTACCTCAGCGCGATGATGGACCTTGAGGCCAAGCCTACGCGCTTCTTTGAGCTCCAGATGATCCCCACTGATCGCGGTGGAATAGATAACAAGATCCGCATCGCCCAATCCCACGGTTTTCTGACCGATATGGACGGGAATACCCGACTGGCGAAGACTTTGGGTTACGGAGGTTTCCTTGTAATCCGAACCGGAAACCGAAAGACCGAGGTGTTTTAAAATACGCGCAAGTCCGCTCATCCCGGAACCGCCGATCCCGATCAGATAAACCGCCCGGCTGTCGCGAATGAGATTATCGTGTACGATCTTCATGGTTTTTGATCAATGTCCTGGCTATTTCAATAAGTGCGTCTGTGGCGTTGGGTCTTGCAAGCTGCTTCACGGCCAGGGCCATCCCTTTCAAAGACCGGGGATCCTCGATCGCGCGTCGCAGATGTTCGACGAGCCAATCCTTTGCCGCGGGATCTTCCTCGTGAAAGATCAACCCTCCCCGTTCCGCGAAGCTCTCTGCGTTATATTTCTGATGACCGCCCGCGTGTGGATAAGGTATCACGAACGCCGGCAGTCCGAATGCCGCCAATTCAAAAAGGGTATTGGCTCCAGCCCGGGTAATGGCCAGATCCGATCTCCAGAAAAGTTCATCCATGACACCAGAGAACGCATGGACTTCGTTCGTAAGAGCCAACTGCTCGTAACGTTCCGCGACCCAGGATCGATCTCTCTTTCCTGTGATATGAATAACGGCTATTTTGGACCTTTCTTCATCCGATAACGCCGCGATCGCGTCTGTCACGATCGCATTCAATCCTTGGGCTCCCTGAGAACCGCCGACCACAAGCAAAGTGAACGGACGCGGAACCGGATCCCCCTGCGCGTTTGCCGCCGCCCTGACAATCACCGAACGCAAAGGCAGTCCCAGGGTGTGTAGCACCTTGGGTTTTCTGGAAAATCGCGTTCCCTCAAAACTCTCGGCCACAATATCCATGTGGGGGACGAGCCAATGCGTGGCTTTCCCGGGAACTTTGTTCTGCTCGTGAATGAGCGTCGGAATCCCAAGCGCGTGCGCCATCATCATCCCGGGATAGGACACAAAACTTCCGAACCCGACACAAAGATCCTGTTTTTTTCGCCTCAAAAAAAGAAAAGCCTGAAGAAAAAGATACGGGAAAAGGAAAAAGGGCTTCAGGGTTTTCCATGAAAAGCCACTGGGAAGACCAAATTCAGGAAGATAAGTGACCCCGTCGAAAGTTCCTTGAGACATCTTTTCAACCAGCGGCCTCGCGCGGGAGCATGTGACGAACTCGATCCGACAATCCGGAAAGCGCTTGCGAAATCCTTCACTAAATGACTGCGCGGGAAAAACATGCCCGCCGGTAGGCCCGGCGTAAACCACCAATCGCATGGGATCGCAAGAGACTTTGGCAGGGTCCTGGGAAGACGGCATATCAAACTTTATGACGCTTGCGCCGGTCGATCGCCACCAGGATCCCGACCGCGATCAAATTCGCAACGATCGAACTTCCACCATAGCTGATAAAAGGCAGCGGCAATCCTTTGGTCGGCACAAGGCCCGTCGCGACCATCATATGGATCACGGTCTGCAA
This sequence comes from Candidatus Omnitrophota bacterium, assembly GCA_043803685.1. Classification (GTDB taxonomy): domain Bacteria; phylum Omnitrophota; class Omnitrophia; order Omnitrophales; family Aquincolibacteriaceae; genus Aquincolibacterium. The sequence continues at coordinate 7,314 of JAZDJU010000032.1, read as the reverse complement.
AACGATCAGCAGCGTGATCGATGTGATCAGTAGCTTTTCGAAGGGCTGGTCCGTGCGGCGCGCCATCCGGATACAGCAAACAAAAAACAGAAGGTAAAGCACGACCACGGCCATAACACCGATAAGCCCCATCTCTTCCCCGATCACAGCAAGGATGAAATCGTTGTGGCTCGAAGGAAGATAGAAAAGCTTCTGGGTGCTCTGCCCAAGCCCGACCCCGTGAATACCCCCGGAAGCGAACGCGAGAAACGATTGGATGATCTGAAAACCCGACCCTTGCGGATCTTCCCAAGGGTTTAGATAGGCCTCAAGACGGCTCAAACGATACGGCACGCGAATGATCAAAAAATAAAGGGCCGGCAACAAGACCGCCAAAGCTCCAAAAACATAACGGAGCTGAAGCCCCGAGACGAACAAAATGACGGAAGTCATCATGACGATGAACGCCACGGAACCAAGGTCCGGTTCCAGAAGCGTCAAGACACACACGATCCCGATCAAAATAAGCGGTGGAACGAATACCCGGACATCACCCTTCTGGACCCAGGCAATCTTCCGCGCGATGTAATCCGCGAGATAGATACAACAGGCCAGCTTCGCGAACTCCACGGGCTGAAACTGAAACGCTCCAAGATGGATCCAACGGCGCGCGCCGCCCGCCGAATGTCCGACCACGGGAAGATAGACCGTCATTAAAAGCATGATCGCGAGCAGCATGAACGCGCGGGCATTCTTCTTGAAAAAATCGACTGGAAGCGCAGCGGCAATAAAAAATCCAATCGTGCCCAGCAGCACATAGACCCCCTGGCGGATCAGGAAAAAGAGCTCACTGCCGTGCCGGTCAGCCGCCATCACCCCGCTGGCGCTGTAGATCATAACGATCCCGATCCCGACCAGAAGATAAGTGACGATGAACAACAAACGCGCTTCTTTGGACATGGCTATTTCCCCAAAACCGTGGAGTGAAGTCTTTTTTGGATGATTTCCTTGAACAGTCTTCCCCGTTCCTGGTAATTTTTAAACATATCAAAACTCGCGCAGGCCGGCGACAGCAATACGGTATCCCCTTTTCGCGCCGTTTCAACGCTCAAACGGCACGCCTCCTCAAAGCTCTCGGCTTCGGTCATTTCAACGGCCCCTTGCCAGGCCTCTCTCATGATCGGCCGCGCGGTACCGATCAACAGGGCGCGTCGGACTTTCCGGGCTAGCACGTCCCTTAAAGTCCTGAAGTCCTCAACGCCCGTCTTGTATTTTCCGCCACAAACAAGGACCACGGCACCATCAGCGAATTTCTCGAGAGCCCACGCGAGGGATGCGGTCGTAGTGGCTTTGGAATCGTTGACGAACGTGATGCCGTCCTGCTCGGCGAATTTCTCGAGCCGGTGTTCGATCCCTCGAAAATCCCGGATCGTTCTTTCCACAAGTTCGGCCGGGCACTTTAAGATCTCCGCGACGCAAAGCAAGGCCGCTTCATTCGGATTGGACGCTACCCGTTCATCGGAATAAACGCGCCGGGCTTGGGTCCGAAAGTCCGGAAAGATCTCGATCTCATCCTTTTTCTGACAGATCATGATGTCCGTCTTCTTCATCGCCCGAAAAAGATTCAGCTTGGCCTCGGCGTACTCCTTCATGTCGGCATGCCAGTCCATGTGATTCGGAAAAATATTGAGCAGCAATCCCACCTGAGGAGCAAAGGTCTCGCAATGCATCAACTGAAAGGAGCTCAGTTCGAGCACCACGATCGTATCCGGTGTGATCTTGGACAGTTCCCCGATCCATGGATTCCCGATATTGCCACAAAGCACGGCCTTACGTCCGCTTGCCTCGATAATCTGAGCGATCAGGGTCGCGGTCGTGGTCTTGCCACAAGAACCCGTCACGGCTACCACGATCTCAGCCGTCGAGAACCAGCTTGCCACCTCGATCTCACTTAGGATCGGTTTTTTCGAGGCAAGGATAGACCGGTAGATCGCGGAGCCCGGGGGTATCCCCGGAGAGATCAAGAACCCATCGGCCGCGAGCACCTCGTCCAACGTGTGTTTCCCGCATTCCGCGCGGATCCCGCGCTCCCGAAGTTTTGAAACATTCTCCCGAACGTCCTCCGTGTCCGCAAGATCGGAAGCAAAAACGTGGTAACCCCTTTCATGAAGAAAGAGAGCGCTCAGAAATCCCGTGTCCTTGAGGCCCAACACCGTTACCTTTGCTCCTAGCGGCATTTTCATATCAACGAACCTTCAGCGTGCTGAGACCGACGATGGCAAGGATGAACGCGATGATCCAAAGCCGGATGGTAATCTTGGATTCCGGCCAGCCTTTGCGCTGCAAGTGATGATGAAACGGCGACATCAGAAAGATCCTCTTTTTCCGGAGCTTAAAACTCGCGACCTGCAGGATCACGGAAAGCGCCTCCCATACAAAGATCCCGCCGACAATCATCAACACAAATTCCTTCTTGGTGAGCACCGCGATCGCCCCCAGCGCGCCGCCCAACGAAAGAGACCCCGTATCGCCCATAAAAACCTCAGCCGGGTAGGAATTGAACCAAAGGAATCCTGCGCTCGCGCCGGCTAGCGCCGCGCAAAAAATGGTAACTTCACCGGCTTCCGGAATATGAGGGATCGCGAGATACCTCGCGAAATCATAGTGCCCCGTCACATAGATGATCAAGGCGAAGGCGGTCGTGGTGAAAAGAGTGCATCCGATGGCAAGTCCATCGAGACCATCGGTCAGGTTCAGAGCATTCGAAGTCCCCGTCAGGACCAGGACCACGAATGGAATGAAAAGCCATCCCATATAAAAAACGCCCTTTTTCAAAAGCGGCAGGTAAAGCCACTTGTCAAAGGTCGGGTCACAGTAAAGATAGATGCCGATCGCAAGACCCATCACGACTTGTCCGAGTAGCTTGGTGAGCGAGCTCAGACCGTCTGAGCTTTTGGAACGCAACTTGAGCCAATCATCCAGGAACCCCACAAATCCGAACCACAGCATGACCCCGACCATCATCCAGACAAAACGGTTCGTGAGATTGCCCCAGAGAAGCGTCGCAACGACCACACTTGCCACGATCAGGATGCCGCCCATCATGGGCACATCCTTCTTGTGTTTGAAGTGTTCATGGATGGTCTCGGCGTGGGCCCGCTCTTGATCTGTCACCGCGCGCAGCTGCTTGAGCCACGCGATGCACCGCGGTCCCAGCCACAAAGACAAAAAAAACGCCGTAATACTGGCGCCGGCGGAACGGAACGTGATGTAGCGGAAAAGATTGAAGACGATCGAATAGTCTGAAAGATAATGAAAAAAATAAAACATGATTTGCTGTGCGACTCGAAATTAAGGTTGAGTTGAAAAAGAAAAATCCCGGATACCCTCCAGGACCTTTTCCACATGCATGCTGCGAGAGCCTTTAAAAAGGACTACATCGCCGGACCGCAATATTTCTTTAAGCGCCGCGAGCGCCCCGGAACTGTCTTCGAAATGCCTGGCCACGCAACGGGATTTGGAGCACTCCAGGGCCTCAATACTTGCCCGGGTTCTTTTTCCGTATGCGAGCGCAAAGTCTACATGAGAGGCCGCGATCTTCTCTCCGAGCGCCACGTGGAAACGCTCTTCGTCGGCGCCCAGTTCCAACATATCCGCGAACACGATGATCTTTTTTCCACCGCAAGGGAGTGAACGAAAAGCGTCGAGCGCGTTCCCGAATGAAACGGGGTTGGCATTGTAACTATCGTCGATCACGCGAACACCGCTAGCGAGCATTGTCTCACGAAATCTCCCTGATGCAAAGCCCACATCCTCCCACTTTTCCGGGATCTCTTCCCACGTCATACCCAGGCTCCTCACCATCGCGATCGCAAGCCCGGCATTCAACGCCAGAAAGGCTGCCTGTCCCGGAAAAGAGAACGGTCCCTCGCCGTTCAGCAAGAACGAAACCTCCCCGTTCTCCGACTGGACCTCGGTGATCCGGTAGTCCGCGTTTTCAGAATACCCAACCGTTATAGGTTTGCGGCCCCGTTCGGCGATCTTTTCGAGAAGCCGCGCATCACTGTCCAGAACAACAAGGGGATCGTTCATTTTCAGAGAATCCGCCAGTTCCAGCTTTGTGTTGTAAATATTTTCAAGAGAACCAAAGCCTTCCAGATGGGCCGGACCCATGGGTGTCAGGACCCCACCCTCGGGCGCGGCGATCTCGGCGAGTGCGCGGATCTCCCCGGGATGACTCGCCCCCATTTCCATCACACAATATTGGTGCGAAGGTTCCAAACGGGAAAGCATGATGGGAACCCCCAAATGATTATTCAAATTACCTGCCGTAGCCAGCACCGAGTATTTTTTGCGAAGGAGATACGCCAAAAATTCTTTCGTCGTGGTCTTCCCCACACTTCCTGTCACGCCGATCACTTTGACCGGAAGGGTCTTTCGATACTCCGCGGCCAGTATCGTCATCGCTGACTGAGGATCGGGAACAGGGATCAGATTGCGAATGGAAACCTTGGCGGCGCGAAGCCCCGCGAGAACGGACTCCGTCCGTCTCAGATCGATCAAGGCACCTGACGCGCCTTTTTCAAAAGCGGCCGCGAGGAAATCGTGCCCGTCGCAATTCTCCCCTTGGAACGCGACAAAAAGATCACCCGGAGCAAGCGTACGGGTATCGATGGAGAGATGCCGGATCCTCAGGGACAGATCGGGTAATTCGAGGACCACGGGAAGCAGACGGTTCGCTTCAAGATAGGAAAACACGGCTTTTTCTTTTTAATGCGGATTCAACGACCTCGCGGTCGCTAAAGGGGATTTTTCCGTCACCGAGGATCTGATAATCTTCATGCCCTTTGCCGAGCACGAAGACCACGTCGCCTGTCTTGGCGAACGAGACCGCCTTTTCAATAGCTTCCTGCCGGTCCTCGATCTCGAAAATGCTGCCGGGGGCAGGCAAAGGATCCGGAAGTCCGGTGCGCATGTCACGAAAAATATCCTCGGGATCTTCGGAACGCGGATTATCCGACGTCATAATGACCACGTCCGAATAACGGCACGCCGCTCGGGTCATCTGCGGACGTTTTCCACGATCGCGGTCGCCGCCGCAGCCAAAAACCGTAATGATCCGTTTCGGATCCATCTGTTTGGCATCATGAAGCACTTGCTCAAAAGCATCCGGCGTGTGGGCATAATCCACGAACACTGTGTAATCCATCCCCGTCCCGACCCGTTCCATGCGACCGGGAATTGCCGGGATCTCTTCCAGCGCGCCACGGAAATCCCGGAGATCGAACCCGAGAAGATCGATGGAGCTTAAAACCGCCAAAGCGTTCGAGATGTTATAACGCATCGGCAACCGGATCTGGAACGGAAGCTCCTCGCCCCGATAACACATGACAAAGCTGCTTCCCTGAAAACTCATCTGAAGGTCTTTGACGCAATAATCCGCTTTCCCCAGAACGCTGAAAGTCTTAGCCTGAGGAAACTCCTCGATCAGCCGCCGGCCATAAGGACAATCCTTATTGAAAAGCATTTTTCGCGGCGCGGAAAAACCGGCAAAAAAGCTCCGCTTGGTCTGGAAATATTCTTCCATACTGTGGTGAAAATCCAAATGATCCTGAGTCAACTGGGTAAAAACCCCGAGTTCGAACTCAAGGCCATGGATCCGTTTCTGGCTGATCGCATGTGAAGAAACTTCCATCACGCAATACTGGACCCCCTCCTGCTGCATCTGATCGAGCATCGGTACCAGAACCTCGGAGCCGGGGGTCGTATTGAGCGAAGCCGCCCTTCCGGACGGAAGCTCATACCAAAGCGTGCCGAGTGAAGCCGTCGGAAATTTCTCCCGGAGAAGCCGGTGTAAAAGATAAGTCGTGGTGGTCTTTCCGTTCGTCCCTGTAATGCCGACCAGTTTGACCTTTTGATCGGGGCAGTCATAGAACCTGTTCAGGATCACCGCAAGAGTGGCCTTGGCGTCGCGAACACGAATGCCGGTCACGTGCGGCGGGATCGTGATCTCCGGTTCTTTCTCAAACACCACCACCGAAGCCTTGGCATAAATGGCCTGCCCTAAAAAATCATGCCCATCCATCCGGGTACCGGGGCACGCCACAAAAATATCGCCGGATTCAACCGCACGGGAATCGGAGGTGATCTTATTAAAGATTCGTTTGGAGTCCCAATGATACTTCTCGTCGATCGGAAGTCCTTTGAACAGATCATCAAGACGTTTTCGCATAAATTCCGGAAGACCTCAGGTTTTCTGGGACATTCTTTTATCGGCGTTTTTGAGAGAAAATTGAAAACTTTGAGATTTCACTTCCACCTCATTGATGCCGGCCAACCCCCGGCGCCCCAGAAGAATATCGGCCGTCATGGAATCGATAGTTGCGTTCTCGATCCCCTCTTGAAGAGCCCAACTGCCAAGCAACTGGATCTGGCTCGCCTTGCTCGTCAAAATGATCCGAATGCCTTGTTGGGACACCAAGGTCAACGGATCAAACGTCACGCTGAAATTCCCATTCACCAATCGGACCCGATCTTCCCAAATAAAAGTTCCGTTCCTGACCTCAAACGACGGGATAAAAATGGCCGGAACATAGGACCCGCTCATCCGGATCTTCAGCCGCGACTGAAGCTCGTGATAGACCCAAAAATTCAAACCAAGCGACAGGGCGCTTAACACAAAAAAAACAGCTACCACAAAAGCCAGGCTCTTGAGGACTTTCCTGAAAGATCCCGCGCTACCGGCTCGACGCATCGAAACTCCTCTCTGGCGAGATCACGATCTCAACGCGGCGATTCCGGTCCCGTCCCTCTTCAGTGTCATTAGAAGTAACCGGCCTGTATTCCGCGAAGCCGGCGACCCCGAACCTACCGGGCGATAATTCTTTGACATCGATTAAATAATGAAGGATCGCCGTCGCACGACCGATCGAATACTCCCAATTAGTAACCTCATCCGCGTTTTCGATCGGTTGATCGTCGGTATGCCCCTCCACGATCACTCGATTCTTGGGGAGATCCGAAACCAGTAGGGTAGAGACCTTCTCGAGAACCTCTTCCCCCGCCGAGGTGAACTGGGCCCCTTCGGTATCGAACAACGCATGGTCCTGGACGGTCAAAACAAGTCCACGTCTATCCAGAATAACCCCAACATCTCCACGCTCGATCTGCGAAGCAAATACCTTCTCGATCTTTGGCAATGCTGTTTGCAGATCCTCACGCAGTCCGGGCGTCCCGTCCAATTCCTGATTAAGACGGAGGATCTCTTCCTTAAGACTTTCCATCGTTGCGCTCTGTTGGCGTACCAGAGAGCGATCTCCCGATGCGTCGGCGCTC